>CAJMRO010000214.1:0-1004 GCA_905215825.1 uncultured bacterium | reverse complement strand
AAGGGGCTGCCGCCCCCGGCGCCGCCGCCAAAGTTGGGGTCTACCCCCGCGTGGCCGAACTGGTCGTAGCGGGCCCGCTTGTCTTTGTCGGAGAGCACCTCGTAGGCCTCGTTGACCTCTTTAAACTTGGCCTCGGCGTCCTTGTCCCCGGGGTTTAAGTCCGGGTGGTACTTTTTGGCCAGCTGCCGGTAGGCCTTTTTAATCTCGTCCTCGCTGGCGCCCTTGGCCACGCCCAGCACTTCGTAATAATCCCGTTTATCCGCCAAAATCTATCACTCCCAAGCGGCAAGGCGCGCCGCTGTTCTCAAACTAAACATTCCGATACACCCAAAGACGCGAGGACGGTCCCCCGCCCCCGCATCTCTGGCCACACAGGCTTTGCCCTTTGGGCCAAAGCCTTAGTCCACTTCCTTGTAGTCGGCGTCGTACACGTTGCCGTCGCCGCCGTTATTGCCACAGCCACAGAGAATGGTGATACGCTTTTCGTAAAGCCCGGGAACGTCGCGCTCAAGCTGCCTGAGAATGGCGATCCCGGCATTTTCCATGAGCACCAGCGAGGGGATCCGCCAGGTTTCGATGGCGGTCCGATCGAGCTGGCGCATTTCTTCATTGCTCACCAAATACATCCGCTATCCCTCCAATATGATCATGGCGACGGCGACTGAGCGTTCGTGGCTGATGCTGCAGTGCACCGTCTTCACCCCTTTGGCGGCGGCCAGCTCCTGAGCGCTGCCGTGCAGCGTGACCACTGGCGCGCCATCGGGGCGGTTGGTCGTTTCAATATCCTGCCAGCCCACCTGGCCAATGCCGGTGCCGAGGGCTTTCGCCACCGCTTCCTTCACAGCGAAGCGCGCGGCGATGCGGGCAATGTCCGGCTGGGGCTGGAAGTGGCGCTGTTCGTTTGCTGTAAAAATGCGCGCGGCAAACTGCGCCGGTCTCTGCGCGCAGAGATCTGCAATGCGGTCAAGGGCGACCACATCGACGCCGATACCGAGGATGCTCAT
>CAJMRO010000213.1:0-1023 GCA_905215825.1 uncultured bacterium | reverse complement strand
CGGTAGCTCTGGCCGAGAAACAAAACGAGAGTCCCAGCCGCACCGACGACGAGGCAGACCTGGTTGCCCGACTCGAATCGGGATCAGCGAGCCCCTCGGACTCTCAAAATAGCCAAGCCTCTGGCGATGGCTCCGATTCCGCCGCAACCGACACCGGTGACGACGGCTCAGCCGACAGTACCGTTACCCCCATCGACGAGGTCGAAAACCCCGATCTCGACCGCGCCCGCGGCGTATATCTCAGCAGCATTCCCGACTACGCCGGCAATCCCTACGTTGCCCTTCGCGCCGACAGTACGCACCCGCTCGGCACGCCGTCATTCACACTCGATGAATACGAACGCGCTGCAGAAGAAGGCTGCTTTAAGAAGTTCACCAAGCTCGACAGCTTGGGCCGCACCCGTAAGGCGCTCGCCTGCGTGGGCCCCGAATCGCTCGGTCAGGGCAAGCGCGGCGATATCTCGCGTATCCACCCCGCCGGATGGCACCAGCAACGCTATGACTTTGTTCCGGGCCAGAGCCTCTACAACCGCTGCCACCTTATCGCCTGGTCGCTCTGCGGCGAAAACGCCAACCGCAAGAATCTCCTCACCGGCACGCGCTATCTCAACGAGACGGGCATGCTACCGTTTGAAGAGCAGATTCTCAACTATATTCGCGATACGGGTAACCATGTGCTCTACCGCGTCACGCCCATGTATAACGAAGAGGAACTTGTCTGCCGTGGCGTACGCCTTGAGGCGCAATCAGTCGAGGACCACGGCAAGACCCTCTGTTTCCACGTATATTGCTACAACCTGCAGCCGCATGTGCAGATCGACTACGCCACCGGCCGCAATCAGGCCTCGGGAGACTAGGGCCGACCAAGCTGCCCGTAACCCAAAAAAATGATCCGTTTTCCTCCGTCCCCCAGGGATCAAATAAGGCCGCCCCGGTTACCCAGAGCGGCCCTTGTATCGGCATGCATGTTGCAGGCAAAGCCCCACGCTATTTGGCGCGGCCCTCCTCATAGCGCTCGACCAG
>CAJMRO010000212.1:0-1029 GCA_905215825.1 uncultured bacterium | reverse complement strand
GGCTTGCTCGGCCGGCACGACGGCAACCATCTTGCCCTCGTTTGCCACCTGCAGCACATCGTAGCCGAGCATCTCGCAGGCGGCCTGCACGTCGGGACGCACGGGCACGGCATCTTCGTCGACCTCCATGGCAACATTGCTGGCCTGGGCAAACTCGTTGAGTGTGGACGCCAGGCCACCGCGCGTGGGGTCGCGAAAGCAACGCGTGCCGGGCGCTGCGGCCAGAACGTCGGCAATCAGGTGGTTGAGCGGCGCGGCATCGCTTTCGATCGTGCTCGAAAACGCCAGGCCCTCGCGTTGGCTCATGATGGCGATACCGTGGTCACCCAGTGTGCCCGACACCAGGATAACGTCGCCGGGCTGGCAGTTGGCGCCGCTGAGCGCCACGCCCGTGGGAACCTCGCCCACGCCGGCGGTATTGATGTAGACGCCGTCGGCCCCGCCGCGCTCGACCACCTTGGTGTCGCCCGTGATTATGGACACGCCCGCCTCACGTGCTGTCTCGGCCATCGTCTGCACAATCTGGTGGAGCTTATCCATGGGATAGCCCTCTTCGAGGATAAAGCCACACGACAGGTAGCGCACGTTGGCGCCCGAGGTCGCGACGTCGTTAACGGTTCCGCACACGGCGAGGCGGCCGATGTTGCCACCGGGGAAGAACTGCGGCGAGACTACAAAGCTGTCAGTCGACATGGCTATGCGCCCGCTCGCGGGCAGCGCGGCGACGCCGGCGTCGTTGCCTTCGAGCAGCTCGGGCGACCCAAATGCATCCAGAAAGACCTCATCGATGATGCGTTTCATCATCTGACCGCCAGAGCCGTGGCCCAACAGGACGGTGCTATCGGTGGCAGTACGGGACATATCGAAAACTCCAATCGTGGGTGGTGCCGGTGTGTGGGTGTGTCCGGGCTAGTCGCGGTAGCGGTAGTACGCCGCGCAGCTGCCCTCGGAGCTCACCATGCACGGGCCGACGGGGTGCTCGGGCGTGCAGGTGCGGCCAAAGAGCGGGCAGCTTCTCGGCGCAATGGC
>CAJMRO010000211.1:0-1045 GCA_905215825.1 uncultured bacterium | reverse complement strand
AACGTCACTGCGCCCCAGCCGATACCGCGCATACGTCGTACGACGCATCGCGGCACCCCACCCGCGCGAGCGCATCGCGTCCGCGCGCTCCAGCGAATCTTCCATGCCCCAGCCCATCAACACGCTCGATGCCCGTAGGCGCGAACGCACGGGATCGGCCGGCGCGCGACCCGGCACATCAATCGCATCCTGCACCGCCAGTACCGTACGACCGCGGCGTAAAAACTGCGGGATAAGCCGCATGCACATCGAGATCATGAGCGCGAGCACCGGCGCGGCGTTGCCCAAAAGCGCAAGTACCTTGTCGTATTCGAGCATCGACGCCGCGGCCTCAAACCACAGCACGCTCGCCACGAACAGCCCGCCCATGCACAGGCCGTAAACCATGCTCTCTAGATACACCGCACGCATGCCAATACGAAACAGCTCCGTCGAGCCCGATGCACTAAACAGCGGATTGAGCACCGCAATGATCAAAATCACCGGCAGCTGCCAGCGAAGCGCGCCCAACGTGCGCGCAACACCGCGCGTCGCAAGCCCGTACGCCAACCCGCCCGCAAGCGATAGCGCAATCAGCACCGGTTGCATCGAGAACATGGTGATCCCCAACGTCAGCACCATGTAGAGCGCCGGCACCGCCGGATGCGACATCGAAAATGCCGCGACGGGTTCGTTGCCCGATTCCTCTCGCATGGTGTCCACGGGCATCCCCATCCCCTCGCTCAAACGTCAACGCCGCAGCGCCGCCACCATACACAACCAGCGCAAACGCCGTACCGCCGGCCCAAGCCTCAGCTGCCGCGCATCAATCGTTACGCGCTCATCATATGCCTGCGGTATCATATTGCGCCGTGTATCGTTTCCAAACACACGTCTCTATAACGTAACAGGAGATCACATGGACGCAACCGCAATTATCCTCGCCGCCGGCGAGGGCACCCGCATGAAGTCGAACCACTGCAAGGTTTCGCACAAGATTCTAGGCAAGCCCATGGTTCAGTGGATCGTCGACGCCACCATCAAGGCCGGCTGCAGCCGCGTCGTG
>CAJMRO010000210.1:0-1067 GCA_905215825.1 uncultured bacterium | reverse complement strand
CTACCTGGGTGGTTGTGCGCTGCACGATCCGCTGGCCGTTGCCGTGGCGATCGACCCCACGCTCGTAGGTGCGCTCGGCTGCAACCTGCGTGTTGATCTGCTGGGCGAGTACCGCGGTCGCACCATCTGCGATGAGCGTCGCCTGTCCGATCCGGACAAGAGCGCGCTTGTGGCACTGACCGTGGATGCTCCGCGCTTCCTGTCCGAGTTCAAGACACGTATGGCCCGTGTCCTTGGCTAAGTTGTCTTTTTGGGACGGGGCTTTTTTGACTGGTATGATTGGTGCGACCATTCGAACCAGCTAAAAGAGCCCGTCCCAAATTGACTACCGAGAGGATCTGCCATGGAGCGCATCGCGAGTTTTTCCGTTGACCATCTGCTGCTTGAGCCCGGCGTGTATGTGAGCCGCATCGACCGCGATCCGGCGACCGGTGCTGCCGTCACCACGTTTGACCTGCGCCTGACCACGCCCAACAAGGAGCCGGTCATGAACACCGCCGAGTGCCATACCATTGAGCACCTGGGCGCGACGTTCCTTCGCAATCATGCCGAGTGGTCGAGCCGCATTGTCTACTTTGGCCCCATGGGCTGCCGCACGGGCTTTTACCTCGTCGTATTTGGCGAGGTGACGAGCGAGGAGATCCTGCCGCTCGTGCGTGAGCTGTTCGAGTTTGTCGCCGACTTTGAGGGCGATGTCCCCGGTGCCGCTCCTGAGGAGTGCGGCAACTACCTGGACCAGAACCTTCCCATGGCTAACTGGCTCGCGCGCCGTTACCTCAACCGCGACCTGGCCGATATCGACGAGGAGCACCTGCACTATCAGCAGGCGTAAGGGCTTTATCGCCCAAAACGAGCGCATTAGGCGCCTTCGCTTATGCGGGGGTGCCTTTTTGCTGAGTGGTCGGGACGAGTGTTTAAAATCGCTTATGTTTGTTCTAGAATGTTCATACTGTCACATAAACGAACAGGAGCGAACATGCATATCTACTCTGTCAACGATCCCGAGTTCAAGTCCTATGGCAACGTTTGGGATAACGTTCCGTCCGAGCTCACGTCGCCCGTGCTCG
>CAJMRO010000209.1:0-1128 GCA_905215825.1 uncultured bacterium | reverse complement strand
CCTCCAGCTGCTGCTGGCGTTTGAGCACGCCCTCATCCAACTTGACCATCCGCTTCATCTCCTTGTCGGCGCGGACGTTGAGGATGACCTGCGGATAAACCTGCATCAGCTGCGCCAGCTCCGAGAGCTTTTTGCCGCTCTTTTTGATCGCTCTCAGCAGCTGCACCGCGGTCAACTGCCCGTCGCCGGTGGTCATAAACTCGCGGAAAATGATGTGTCCCGACTGCTCGCCGCCGATGCAGTGGCCGTGCTCCAGCATGTTCTGCAGCACATATCGGTCGCCCACGCTGGTCTTTTCGACGTGGATGCCCGCCTGCTCCGCAAATTTAAAGAAGCCCATATTGCTCATGACGGTGACGACGGCGGTGTCGTTGGCAAGTTTCCCCTCCCGCTTGAGCTGGGAGGCAAAGATGGCAATCAGCTTGTCGCCGTCGACCAGTTCGCCGTTCTCGCCCACCGCAAGGCAGCGGTCGGCGTCCCCGTCGAAGGCGACACCGAGATCGAAGCCGTTTTCGCGGACATATTTTCCCAACACGTCGATGTGGGTGGAGCCGCAGTTATCGTTGATGTTGACGCCGTTTGGCTTATCGTTTAAGATGGTGACGTCGGCGCCCAGCTTCGCAAAGATCTTTGCCGCCGTCGCGCTGGCACTGCCGTTGGCGCAGTCCGCCGCCACCCGGATACCGGAGAGGTCCCCCTCAACGGTGGAGACGATGTGGTCGATGTACTGCTCCACCAAGGTCTCACCGCTGCGGATGACGCCCAGCTCGTCGTTCCATTTTAAGTCGTACGGCAGGACGTGGTCAAGCACAATCTCCTCGATCTCCATCTCCTCCTCGTCGGTGAGCTTAAAGCCCTCCGCGCCGAAGATTTTGATACCGTTAAACTCGTATGGATTGTGGGAGGCGGAAAGCATGATGGCGGCATCCGCGTCGGAGTTGGCCACCAGGTAAGCGACCGCCGGGGTCGGCACGGTGCCCAGCGTCACCACGTCCGCACCGACCGAGCAAAGTCCCGCCGCGATGGCGCTTTCCAGCATGTCGTGCGAGATGCGGGTGTCGTGTCCGACCAGAAACACCGGTTTTCTTTTATGATGATCCCGCGCGACCACCATCGCTGAGGCGCGGC
>CAJMRO010000208.1:0-1205 GCA_905215825.1 uncultured bacterium | reverse complement strand
CATGCCCGAGGGCTGCCGCGTGCGCGTGATTCGAAGTCAGCGCGCCATTGACGCCGCCGGCGCCGCGCTCAAGCGCGATGTGCTGCGCCGCCGCGCCGTGGATGTTACCGTCGTAGCGCGTCTGGGCGAGCCGTTTACCGTTACGCTCACCTGCTGCGACGATCCTTCGCTTACGGCCACGGCCACGGGCTTTACCGTCGAGGCTGCCAAGACCCGCGCCGTCGAGGCATCCGATCTGGTTGAGCACGTCGGGCGCATGGGCTCCTCTCCCTTTGAGGCCGCAAGCTTTGACGTTTCGCTCGACGCCGGCTGCGGTATGGGCTTTTCCGCCGTGCACAAGGTGCGCGCCGCCGCTTGTAAGGCGCTGGAAGAGGTCATTCTGGCACCGTACGAGGAGCGCGCGAAAACGCTCGAGCTGCCGGCGATTGCAACCAGTGATTCCCGTCCCGCGCCCGAGCACTACCGCGATGAGCCGCAGATCTGTGCCACCGTCACCTCGCTCGAGGCCGCCGAGGCAGTGCGGGCGGAGGGTGCAACGCGCATCTACATGACCACCGACGCGCTCGATGCGGCCGAGCTCTCCCCCGCCGATGCATTTGAGCAGGGCATCGTACCCGTGCTCGACGAGGTCTGCCGCGCCGTTGACCACGTACGTGTCGACCCGTGGGTTGTTGCCGGCGCCACGGTCGCTATTGGCAACATCTCTGAGCTTGCCCTGGCCGCCCAGGTTGGCGCCACGGCCGAGATTCGCTCTTGCCTGCCGGTGCACAACACGCCCTGCATGGAGGCGCTTGCCGAGCGCGGAGCCGGTGCGTTTTGGCTCTCGCCCGAGATCACACTCGACGAGATTGTCTCGCTCGGCGCCGCCGCGCCCGCGGCTCTGGGCATCACCGTCTTTGGCCGCCCGCGCGTCATGACAAGCGAGCATTGCATTCTGCAGGTTGCCAACGGCTGTATCCACGATTGTGCCAACTGCCGCCTGCGTGCCCGCAAGCTCTCGCTCAAGAATATCGACGGCAAGATCATGCCGGTGCGTACCGACATCCACGGCCGCTCACGCCTGTACGACGCCTACCCCATCGACCTCACGCCGCAGGTACCGCAGTTGCTCGACGCCGGCGTCCGTCGTCTTATGGTCGACGGAACCCTGCTCGAGGCCGATGAGATTGGCCGTGCCGTCGCTCGCGTCCGTCGCGCCGTCGAGG
>CAJMRO010000207.1:0-1231 GCA_905215825.1 uncultured bacterium | reverse complement strand
CCTGCCGTGCCCGTGCCCGTGCAGCCGCCGGGTCCGACGCCCGCATGAACGGCTGCGCGCTGCCGGTCGCCATCGTGTGCGGCTCGGGCAATCAGGGCATTACCTGCGCGCTGCCTGTTATGGAGTATGCCGAGTATTTGCGCTGCGACCATGATCGCCTGGTTCGCGCCGTGATGCTGTCCGATCTGATCGCCGTGCATATCAAGAGCTATATTGGTGCGCTCTCGGCGTTTTGCGGTGCTATTTGCGCCGCATGCGGTGCCGGTGCCGCGATTACCTGGCTGTGCGGTGGCACGCGTGAGCAGATTGGCGCGACGGTCTCGAACACGCTCGGCAACGTGGGCGGCATCGTGTGCGATGGCGCCAAGGCGAGTTGCGCGGCTAAGATTTCGGCAGCCGTGGACGCTGCGATTCTGGGCCACGATATGGCTATGCAGGGCCGTGGCTTCCGTGCCGGCGAGGGCCTGATCCAGGATACCGTCGAGCAGACGATCGCCAGCATGGGCTACGTGGGCCGTGTGGGTATGAAGGATACCGACGTCGAGATCCTCAACATCATGATCGGCAAAACCCAGGTCTGTTAAGACAGTTCGTCGGCTACTTGGTGTTCGTAGAAGGCTTCTACTACGGCGTTAAAGTCGCGGGCGAAGTCTTCCATGGTTCCGCGCCAGGTGGCTCGGCTGGGCTTGCCTTGGCCCACAAAGGCGGTTTGGATGCCGCAATCGGGGGACGGGAAGTCGCGCTTGGGATCGTTGCCCACCATAAGGACCTCGTGCGGCTCGAGCCCCATCACCTGAAGCTGCTCTAGATAGTAGGTGGCATCGGGCTTGCAGCGGGTGGTGTTTCCCATGTGCGTGACGAGCTCAAAGGGAACATCGGCCAGGTCGCCCCAGCCCATGCGGCACTCGATGGCCCCCTGGGGAAAGCTGGGGTTGGTAAAGAGCGCGCAACGCAGTCCAGCGTCCTGTACGGCCTGGAGCGCGGCGTGCGCGCCCGGCATGGCGTGGGCGTTAATGACATCGTCGTTCTTGTACGGAAGAACTTCGCGATCATAGTAGGTAAACGCCTCGTAGATGATGGGATCGGAGAGGCGGATACAGCATCGGCGCTCGACCTCTTCTTGGTAAAACTCAAGATTGGTGCGGTTGTCCGTGCCGCTGCGGCGATTGGCGTTGAGGTCGACCAGGATGGTGCCGAGGCGTGCCATCGTGCCACCACGGCTGCGGCGGCC
>CAJMRO010000206.1:0-1315 GCA_905215825.1 uncultured bacterium | reverse complement strand
GGGGAGCCGCTCACTCCGTGCCCCATGGATGCGTCCGGCCGCGCGGTTCGTCGCGCGCTGATGGTCGGCGCGACGGTCGCCTGTGGCGTGGTTTGGGCTGTGGTCGTGGTTTCGGCCGCGCTGCTGGCGTCGGGCGCTCGCGTGACGGCGACTTTGGGATCGCTCGTGTGGTCTGGGTCGCTACCGGGTATTATTGCCGCACTGGCGTTGGCGCTGCCAGGCATAGCCGGCGTTGCCGCGGGGGCACTTGCGCGCGATCGGCGCTCGGGCTTCCTGCAGGGTGTGCTTGCGCTTTCTGCCTGCGAGGTTCCGGTGCTGGTTGTGGCTGCATGTAGCGTATTTTCCCAACGCGCCGTGATGGGCGGCCTTGTTGCCGCTCTGGTTGCAACCTATACGCTTACGTGGTTTTTGCTTGCGATGGGCTTTGCCTTTGAACTTCCCGTTTCGGCACCGCGACGCACAAAAGCCCAGATGGCGACTCCGCTTGCCGGTGGAGCCGCAGCTGCCCGTACTTTTGGCGGACCTGTCGAAGTATCGTCCGATTCTATTTCTACGACCAAGGAGGCCTAGGTCATGGCATCTCAAGTTGAGCTCACCCCATGCGGGGCCATGTTTGACATCTTTAAGCGCGCGGCGCATCTGAGCCATATCGAGCTGTGCGGCTTGGTGCTTTCGTCCCGTCCGCTCGCCGACGGCCGCAGCCCGCAGAGCCGAGCCGCCGATCGCTCTTGGGTTTCCCGCTTTATCGTTCGCGCGCCGGTCGGCACGCTTCAGCAGCGCTACTTTGCCGAATACGGTACCTCGGCTGCGCGTATTATGTCGCAACTGGCCCTGCGCCAGCGCAATCCCATGGACTCCACGGCTGTGATCAATATGGTGTGCGGTCCTGCAGGTGAACCGATGGTACGCGCGCTCGAAGAGTGCCACCAGGACACGAATCTCTATCGCAACGCGCTCGATCGCCTGTCCCAGGCGGCGGAACTCATGCCCGCCGAGCGCGCCGAGGCCGTGCTGGTGCTGTTTGTCGCCGTCGGTTGTTCGGCGGATGTGCGGTCCTCGGTGAACTATGCCATCGACTACGCGCACGCGACCTGTGGCGGAGGCACATCCACGCCGCGTTCGCTTGGCATGTCGATGACCGCGGGCGAACGCGAACCCGCCCCGGCGCACCCCTTGGGCTTGCTGCGCGTGCAAAACAGTTTTGTCGTGAGCGCCCCGCGCTGGATTCAGCCGAGTGAGCAGGGTGTTGAGATTGGCGCGCTGGCCACTGGTGAGGGCGATATTACCGACGTCGGCGACGATGTCTCGGACCGCC
>CAJMRO010000205.1:0-1336 GCA_905215825.1 uncultured bacterium | reverse complement strand
CCATTTTTCTATCAGATAACTCGCTGAAGTACGGTGACGAAGGCGCAAGGCCGGGAGGGGTTATCTAAGCCGACATCCCGCAGCCGCGAAGCGGCGAGGACGTCGGCGTGATAACCCCGCAGGCCTTGCGCCGGCGGGAAGGAACCTATTTCACGACCAAGATGTCGCAGTCGGTGTTGCGCAGCAGGAACGTCGAAATTGAACCCAGGAGTGCATACTTGATCGAGGACAGGCCACGAGCGCCGCAGAGCACCAGGTCGGGCTTGACCACGTCGAGCATCTCGTCTTTGAGCGTCTCGCGAATGCGGCCGGCGCGAATCATGACCTCGACCTCGGGAATGTCGGGATTGGCCTTGGCCTCTTCGAGCTGCTTGGCGATGGAGTTCTTAAATGCCTCCTCTAGGCCGTTGACCAGATCGACCGGATAGGAACCGGCGCTCTCGAGTGCCGTGGAATCGATAACGTGGCCGATAATCAGCTTGGCGCCGTTGTTCGCGGCGACCTTGATGGCGCGTGCGAGCACAAAATCCTGCTGCTCAGTACCGTCGAGTGAAACAAATACCTTGGTGTAGCCCTCGTTCATGGTTTCCTCCTTGGTCTATCGCACGGGCGTGGGGCTCGTGCATCGGGCGGGCGCGGATGCGTGGCCGCCGGACACTTTATCTTGTTGCAGTTATACCCAAGGATTTGGGTTTGACCGCTCGCAATTCTGTGAACGGGCGAGTTTTTTGGTAAGGGTGGGCGCGGTCGCGGCCGAACGGTTGATAATGGGACATCGCCCGCAACCGTCCGCAGAACAATATCGGCGGGTGTCTAACGAGGGGGTCCCTTTGGATATCATTGAGCTTCTAAAATCTGCCTTCATGGGCCTGGTCGAGGGCATCACCGAATGGCTGCCTGTTTCGTCGACCGGTCACATGATCTTGGTGGACGAGTTCGTCAAGATGAACGTGAGCGAGACGTTCTGGAATATGTTCCTGGTCGTGATTCAGCTTGGCGCCATTTTGGCCGTCTGCGTCCTGTTCTTTTACGACCTCAACCCGTTTTCTCCCAGCAAAGGCAAGGAGGGTCGTCGCGACACCTGGGTGCTGTGGGGCAAGATTGTGCTCGGCTGCATTCCCGCCGCGGCGATCGGTCTGCCGCTTAACGACTGGATGGAGGAGCATTTCTACAATGCTCCCGTCGTGGCGCTGGCGCTCATTGTGTACGGCGTGCTGTTTATCGTGATCGAGAACTGGCGCGCGAACAAGCGCGACCAGGCCGCTCTTGCCGGTTCGTTTGGTTCGCGTGCCGTGGTGGCGGGCGGACGCCCCGCTGGTGCGCATTTTGCCACTCC
>CAJMRO010000204.1:0-1351 GCA_905215825.1 uncultured bacterium | reverse complement strand
GGACGGCGCGCAAACTGGGCGGCCGCCATAAGCGTGCGACCCGACTGCGGCACGGCCAGCGTCACGTCCTCGCCGGCATCGAGTCCGGCCTCGACGGTCTGCAGCGCCTCGGCAGTGTAGAGCTGCGCGGCTATACGGTGAATGAGCATGCTGTTCCTCCGGCATCGCAACGCCAAAAGCCCGCCGGGGCAAGCTCGGCGGGTCGTACGTCAAATACATTGTCTGTCATGGTAGCGCATGGAGAGGACTCCGGCTCAAGGGCAAACCCGGCCCCGCAAAAAACGCCAGACGAAGATGCGTTCCGCCCTACCCCGCTACGCGCACGCTGGGGCACAAATCTGCCAGCGGACACTCGTCACACTTAGGCTTGCGGGCGTCGCAGATCTCGCGACCGAAGGTGATCCACTGATGGTTGACCGACTCCCAATACTCGTGCGGCAAAATCTTGAGCAGATCCTGCTCGGTCTTGAGCGGCTCCTTGGCATGCGTCTTAGGACTCAGCATCAGGCGGTGCGCAATGCGGTTGACGTGTGTGTCCACCGCAATACCCTCCACGATGCCATACCCCACGTTGAGCACGATGTTTGCCGTCTTGCGTCCCACGCCCGGCAGCTTCACGAGTTCCTTCATGTCGGCCGGCACCTCGCCGCCATAGTCGGCGACGATCATCTGCGCGGCCTCGACGGCATGCTTGGCTTTGCTCTTGTAGAAGCCGAGTGACTTGATGGTGTCTGCCACGTCAGCCACGCTCGCCCCGGCCATGGCCTCGGGCGTGGGCCACTGGGCAAACAGCCGCGGCGTCACCTTGTTGACCTGCGCATCGGTCGTTTGCGCCGAGAGCAGCACCGCGATCAGCAGGCGGAAGGGATTCTCGTGGTCCAAAAAGCACTCGACCGGGCCATAGCGACGGTTGAGACGCTCGCACACCTCAACGGCGCGCTCGCGTTTGGCGGCATTGGTCTCGCGTGGCATAACGACTCCTCGGCTCAACGGCACAATAAACTTATGGGCACAATTGTCCCACGTCCGAAACGCTTACGCCTCCAAGAATGCGCCGGTCTGACGGCTCCACAGGCTCGCGTACTCGCCACCCGCCTCGACGAGCTGCGCATGCGTGCCGTCCTCGACGATCTCGCCATCGGCCAGCACCACAATGCGGTCGAGCGCCGCCACGGTGGACAGGCGGTGCGCCACCACAATGGAGGTACGTCCACGCATCAGGTTCTCGAGCGCCTCCTGCACCAACGCCTCGGACTCGCTGTCGAGGGCAGAGGTCGCCTCGTCGAGCACTAGAATCGGCGCGTCGGTTAGGATGGCGCGGGCGATAGCCACGCGCTGACGCTGGCCGCCC
>CAJMRO010000203.1:0-1356 GCA_905215825.1 uncultured bacterium | reverse complement strand
GCCATCCAGGCGCCCACACCGCGCGGCGACGACCCCGCCGTGCCGGCCACGACCACGAGCTCGCACGTCTCGCCAGCACGCAGGGCGGCAAGCGCAGCATTCACCACATCGAGCTTTTCCATTGCAATTTCCTATCCCTGGAATACACCGGTGAGCATGGCGAGTGCCTCGAGCACACCGCCGCCGACCGACGTCGCCTTGTCCGAAATGTAGTTGATATAGCTGGCATCGCCACGCGGATCGACATCGGCGCATTTAAAGCCCTCAGTCACCTGCACGCCGTTCGCCAAAAGCCCGCGCAGACAGCCATCGATCTGCGTGCACATGGGCGAATCGCCCGCGTAGCCAATCACGTCTCCGGCGCTCACGATGTCGCCGATCGCGCGGTCGGACCAAAACACGCCGGCGGCGGGGCTGTGGATAACACGCTCTTTGCCATATCCGGCGATGACGCCCGGCACGCCCGTGTTGGGCTGGGGCGAACCTTGGGTAATGACACGGCCCAGGAAATGGCCGCGCATGGTTTCGATCACGGCGTCGCAGTCAACCGGCGCGGTAAAGCCCGGCCCCACGGCGATGACGGCAGGCGCCATGTCGCGCGTGGTGCCCAGATTGCGCTTGGCCAGAATCGCGTCGACCACAGCCGCGGGTTTAAGCTCATCGAGCATCTTGGCCTGGGGGTCCACCACAATGGCGACGTCTCCAGCCTCGGTAATCGCAAGCGCCTCAGCCGGCGTCTGCGCCAAGCGAGCGCGAATGCCTTCGACCTCGACCTCGCCCAAGCGAATGGCCTCGCAAAAACTGATTGTGCGACGGATGCACGTGGGAACCGCGATATCGGCCATGACGACCGACACGCCGGCGCGCACCAAACGGGCAGCGACACCCGTGGCGATATCGCCGGCGCCGCGAACATAAACGAGCATTCCCGGGGCACCTCCCTGTGCTACGGTTTGAGCAGAGCAAAAGCGGTTCGACCGCTACTCTGATGATTATTTATTATCACAGTATTATACGGCGGTGAACAGATGGAAACGGTTAGCGGCAATCTTGCCTCCGCGCTCAAGATCGAGCCGGGGATTACCGCGATTATCGGCAGCGGTGGCAAGTCGACCTTGCTAAAGACGCTCGGCCTTGAGCTTATGCGCGCTGGCGGCCGCGCGCTCCTCTGCACCACCACGCATATGTTTCCCGTCGCCGGCGTGCCATGGGAAGGGTCGAGTCGTCGCCTGGACGCCGCACCTTGGAAGCCGGGGGCCCTGCATGTTCCCGGCTGCACCTGCGAGGCATGCGCTGGCATGAGCCGCGGAAGCATCTGCCAGGCGGGTGTTTTGGACCCGGAGACAGGCAAGCTCT
>CAJMRO010000202.1:0-1386 GCA_905215825.1 uncultured bacterium | reverse complement strand
ACCGGCGCGCTCGGACTCGGTCGTCACGTTGTCGGCCAGGTCGTGCACGTGCAGCACGTTGCCGCAGGCAAAGATGCCCGGCACGCCCGTTTGCAGGCTCTGGTCCACCACGGCGCCGCGCGTTCGCGGGTCAAGCTCTACGCCAGCGGCAACCGAAAGCTCGTTCTCGGGAATCAAGCCCACCGAAAGCAGCAGTGTGTCGCACGGAACGATGCGCTCGGTCCCCGGAATGGGCGCCAGGCGCTCGTCGACTTGGCTTACCTCGACGGCTTCCACGCGGTCGTGCCCGATCACGCGTGTGACGGTGGTGGACAGGTGCAGCGGAATGCCAAAGTCGTTCAGGCAGTTCTTCACATTGCGGCGCAGGCCGTTAGCGTACGGCATGAGCTCGTACACGCCCTCGACCGAAATCCCCTCGAGCGTGCAGCGGCGCGCCATGATAAGCCCGATGTCGCCTGAGCCCAAGATGACGGCACGCGAGCCGGGTTTGAGGTTTTCGATATTGATGTATCGCTGCGCCAGGCCGGCCGTAAACACGCCGGCGGGACGACTGCCGGGAATCTTGATCTCGCTGCGCGTGCGCTCGCGACAACCCATGGCAAGGATGACCGCGCGCCCGGTGAGCCGTAGCATGCTGGCGGGGCTCATGAGCGTGACGGTATGGACCGCGGCGTCTTCCGTAGGCTCGCCCGAATCAATCCCAATCACCATGCAGTCCAGGAACAGCGTAATGTCGGTTGCGCGCACCTGGTCGATAAAGCGCTGTGCGTATTCGGGACCGGTGAGTTCCTGTTTAAAGTGCGACAGGCCAAAGCCGGGGTGGATGCACTGGCGGAGGATGCCGCCCAGGTGCTGCTCGCGCTCCACGATGGCCACGCGTGCGCCGGCCTTATGCGCGGCCAGCGCGGCCGCCATGCCTGCAGGCCCGCCGCCGATAACGACCACGTCGAAGGCTTGCGTTTGTACGGCTTCTACGACGCCGCAATCAATCGCACTCGATTTGAACTCCTCCATCCTAGCGCACCCCCTTCAAAGGTCCCTCGACCAACCAGGAGCCGGCGTCCTCCAGTAATACCTCGCTAGGGTCGCAGCCCAGCTCTTGGGTAAGAATTGCCACCACGCGGCTCGGGCAAAAGCCGCTTTGGCACCGACCCATGCCGGCACGACAGCGGCGCTTGACGCCCTCGACCGAAACCGCGCCCGGGCGGCGTCGGATCGCGGCAACAATCTCGGCCTCGGGCACCGTCTCGCAGCGGCAGACAATCTGTCCCCACGCGGGATCGGACTCGATCAGCTCCTCCTTGCGCGCCAGCGGTGCGCGGTCAAAGTCGTCCGGCGCGCGGCGAATTGGGTTCCAGTCCGCCCGCTCGTGCAGTTCCACGCCCG
>CAJMRO010000201.1:0-1390 GCA_905215825.1 uncultured bacterium | reverse complement strand
GAGTGAACTCACCGCCAGACGACGTCCGAGTGCATCGTGCAGGTCGTCCATGACGGCCTGAGCGTGGCTGCGTTCCATTACGTGCAGTCGAGCCATAAGATCCCCTCTCACATGGCAGCCCGGAGGCGAGGCCGGGCGAAATTGCTACACGCACAACACTGACCTAAAAAGTTGTTAGGTCTCCACGCAGTTCGGCAGGCGGTATGAAATGTCACCATCAGCGGTGAAAATGAACATTATCGCAGATAAATGCCATATTTGATAAAACGCGTTACCAAACGACAATGCCCCGCCCACGCAATCACGTGGGCGGGGCATTGCTTCAGGCATGCGGCCAGCGACCCTGTTGCTTTTACTTAAGCTCGGGCCAGTAACCCTTGTTGGCCTCGATCATGTCGTCGAGAACCTCCTTGGCGACCTTCATCGACGGCACGGTCTTGTTGAGCGTAAAGGCCTTAAGCGCCTTCTCGTACGAACCCTCGATCGTAGCCTCGACAATGAGCTTCTCGGAGTTCAGCTGCTGCATCATGAGGCCCTGCTGGAACAGCGGAATGTTGTCGCGGCTGATGACCTCGGGGCCGTTCTTGCCAATGTAGGCAGGCAGCTCGACCATAGCGTCGTAGGGCATGTTGGGGATGGCGCCCTTGTTCTCGCAAATGACCAGGAAGCGCTGCTTGGTGTCGTTCTTCAGAGCGATAGCCAGATCGGCAATCCAGTCGCCGTGGCTGCCCGCATAGAACGTGCTCTCGTCGATCTCGCCCGTCTTCTCGTAATGGTCGATACCATCAAAGAGGTTCTTCTCACGCGTCTCCTCAACCTCGTTAGCACGGGTGCGCTCGGGGTTGGAGTGCTCGACGAACTCCTTCTGCTGCAGGTAGTAGTTCAGATACGTGTTGGGCAGGTACTCCGGGAAGCACTCCATGATCTCGTACTCGCCCTTCCAGACGTAGTACCAGCTGCCCTTGGTGTGGCGGTTCTGCTCGGGGTGCTCGTCGACGGCCTCCTCGGGCTTCTTTGCCATGAGCGAGCCCATGCCCTTGAGGTAAGAGTCGGGCAGCAGAATCTCATGCTCCTGGATGTACTCGCGCAGCTGCGGGAGCACCTCCTCGCCCTTGTGGCGGATCGAGGTGAACCAACCAAAGTGGTTGAGGCCAAAGTAATCGTACTCGACATCCTTCTTGTCGATATCGAGCGCGGCGCAAACCACGTCGATGATCGCGATCGGCATGTCGCAGATGTTGATGATACGAGCGTTGGGACGCAGCACGCGGCAGCCCTCGGAGACGATGGCGGCAGGGTTGGAGTAGTTGAGAATCCAGTAGTCCTTCTTGGCGTACTTCTCAACGTCATCGATCAGCTCGACCATGGGGAAGATGGTGCGCATGCCGTA
>CAJMRO010000200.1:0-1409 GCA_905215825.1 uncultured bacterium | reverse complement strand
CCGCCGCAACCGGCACCCCCGCCCCGTCCCCCCGAGCCCAAGCCAGGCCCACGCCCGCCGCAATCTCCGCCACGTCACAAACCGCCTACGCCCACTCCGCCACGGCAACCCAAAACGGCGTCACCTTCACCGTCTCGTGGAACGACGCCCCCGCGGGCACTGCGACGACCTTCCACGTAACCCAGACCAACGGCTCGTCCCAGGCCAAGGCGCGCATGGACGTGCCCACCTATTGGGACGGCGGCAGCCAGGAAAGCGTCTGCGACCCGTCGCGCCCGGCATGGGCCAGCTACTGCAACCTGGGCACCGCGGGCCACGACTTTACCTTTGACTTCACGGCATCGGGCACGTACCGCATCTACTTCTACTTTATGGACAACGACAGAAACGATCCCCAAAACGACAAGGGGATCTACTACCTGCGCACCACGGCGGAGGTGACCGTAAACGACGCCGCCCGCCCAAGCGTCACGCAGATCGTCAACGACGCCGTGGACCTATGCAGGCAAGAGACAGACGGCTCGGAATACGATATGGCGCTGTGGCTCCACGACTGGACGCTCGACCAGCTGGAGTACGACCACAACCTCAACTGGTGCTCGGCCGAGAGCGGCCTCACGCGCCACCAGGGCACCTGCGAGAGCTACCAGCGCATCTACTCCAAGCTCCTTGACGCCGCGGGCATCGCCAACGGCCGCGTCACCGGCAACGGCCACACCTGGAACGCCGTAAAGATCGACGGCAAATGGTGCCAGATGGACCTAACCTGGGACGACACCAGCGACAACTGGTACGGAGACCTGGAGCAACGCCTTGCCGTTGCGCGTGCGGTCTACTCCGGCTCCCCCGTGCTTCTGCTCGATGAACGCACATCGGCCCTCGACCCCAAGACCGAGCGAGAAATGCTGGATCGTATGCGAAATCTCGGCCATACCGTCATCATCGTCACGCATCGATCTGCTGCGTTGGAGGTTTGTGATCGGGTTGTAAGCCTTTAACCTAAATGAAGAGTGGGCGCTGTAGTCGTTTTCAACAGCGCTCTCGCCATACTCATTGATTTGAGGGACACAAGGTGGCTCAATCCCGCACGATGGTATTTGGCAGATAGCCAAATATATGGGTTGTAAATCGAGCCCCGAAAGGAGGTAAAGATATGGACGAGGCGACTCAGCACTATTTGAACTCGCTGCGTGCAATTGCGTTTCCAAATGGCCAGACCTTTGTTGGGCCGCAGGGGACATACCATTGGCAAAAAGACTCATAGACCTTGGATTGGCCAAAAATCGAATCGAGCATGCTGACTGCAGCGGAAACTGCTGGATTTGGATTAACATGTCGGCAAGAAGGCCCTAAGTCGAGATGCAAAATGCTAAAGATTAATTAAATAGCGGCTCGCCAGCTTTCCCGAC
>CAJMRO010000199.1:0-1454 GCA_905215825.1 uncultured bacterium | reverse complement strand
TTGGTCGGGCGTATCGCCGCCGACCGCGGCTCAGGTGTCGTTAATCCCTATCGATGTGGTGACGACCAGGTCATTCGACGCTTCGATCGAGCCGCAGATGTGGGCACGCTCATGCGTCCGGCATTTATGCGCGATACCGAAAAGATTTTGCATCTGCCCGCATACACCCGTTATGCAGGCAAAACGCAGGTCTTTAGTTTTCGCAGCAACGACGACCTGTCGCGTCGCGGCCTGCACGTGCAGCTTGTTTCGCGCATCGCGCGCGATATCGGACGTGCCCTGGGGCTCAACTGCGATCTGATCGAGGCGATTGGCTTAGGCCACGACTTGGGCCACACGCCCTTTGGCCATGCCGGTGAGCGATTCCTCAACGATATCTATCACGAGCGCACGGGTCGTTATTTTTTCCATAACGTGCAGTCGGTCCGCGTGCTCGACGCGCTGTACGGCCGCAACGTGTCGCTCCAGACGCTCGATGGCGTGCTGTGCCATAACGGTGAGTACGAGCAGCGTGTTTTCGAGCTTTCGGACATGGGTTCCTTTGACCAGTTCGACCGAACCGTCGAGGAATGCATTGCCACAGGTTACAGCGCAATTGAGCATCTGCGTCCCATGACGCTCGAGGGCTGCGTGGTTCGTATCTCGGATATCCTCGCCTACGTGGGGCGCGATCGCCAAGACGCCATTGCGGCAGGCCTACTGTCACCCGACGCTTTTGACGATGACCTGGGCGGGGCATACAACAGCTGGATCCTTACGCATGCCTCCATCGATATCGTCGAGAACAGCTATGGTAAGCCACGCATCGAGATGAGCGAGGACCTGTTTGAGGAAATCCGCCGAGCCAAGTGCGAGAACTACGAGAAGATCTATAGCAAGGGCGGCATCGAGGGCGACTCCGAAGCGGAGCTGCGCGAGGCCTTCGAAAAGCTCTACGACCGTTGCCTGCGGGATATAAACGAAGGCGACGAGTCCTCCTACATCTTTAAGCACCATATTTCGCGCATTGAGCAGCAGCTTTCCTACTACGATCGCACCTATGCGTGGCAGGAAGATAAGGACCAGGCGGTTGTGGATTACATTGCGAGCATGACGGACGGCTATTTCTGCGAGCTGACGAGCAAGTTGTTCCCGGGATTGAAGTTTCCGCACCGTACCTATATTAACGAACGGTAGTTCGTATTTATTCGGTATACTGTTGGTGGAAAACGTTTTTGATTGACGCACAGGATGGCTATGGACGACCTTTTTTCTGCTTCGACGCGTGAGCGTTCCTTTCAGAATGCGCCGCTTGCGGTGCGCATGCGGCCCAATTCGCTCGACGAGTATGTGGGCCAGCAAAAGGCCGTCGGTAAGGGTTCGTGGTTGCGTGCCGCAATTGAGCATGACGTGCTGTCGAGCGTGATTCTGTACGGGCCGGCCGGTACGGGCAAGACGACGCTGGCCCACATTAT
>CAJMRO010000198.1:0-1468 GCA_905215825.1 uncultured bacterium | reverse complement strand
CGAGCTGGGTTCAGAACGTCGTGAGACAGTTCGGTCCCTATCTGTTGCGGGCGTAAGAGATTTGAAGGGAGCTGTCCTTAGTACGAGAGGACCGGGATGGACTGACCTCTGGTGCACCAGTTGTTCTGCCAAGGGCATAGCTGGGTAGCTACGTCGGGACGAGATAAACGCTGAAGGCATCTAAGCGTGAAACTCCCCCTAAGATAAGATCTCCCATCCTTTATGGAGTAAGGGTCCATGTAGACTACATGGTTGATAGGCCGGCGGTGTAAGCGCAGTAATGTGTTCAGCCTACCGGTACTAATAGCCCGAGGGCTTGACCTACAGTTATGCAGGCAGCCTTGTTTCTTCCTTCCTTTTCTGTTCAGTTTTGAGGGTGTGATCCCTTGAATAGTTGGTGTTTTTAACGGTGAGGGTCCACCCGTTCCCATTCCGAACACGGAAGTTAAGCTCACCAGTGCCGACAATACTTGTCTGGAGACGGACCGGGAAAATAGGTCAATGCCAACACAATAGACCGCTACGAAAGTAGCGGTCTTTTTGCATATATTTGCTTTTCCGCATACAGGCCGAAAATTACTGTAATGCCTTTGATGCGGCGTTGACAGGCAATATGCAGCTGCGATAGAATGTTTAGGTGTACTAATTTTCATTTCCGGCCTTGACGAACGGAGGTAGCCATGGATTACAAAGTGATCGATTACGCAAGCTGGCCGCGCAGGGAGATGTACGAGTTTTTCTCCGCTGCCGATCAGCCGTTTTACAATGTTGCGTTCCGCCTTGACGTGACGCGCGCGTATAATTTTGCAAAGGAGCATTCGCTGTCGTTTTACATGGTGATGACTTATCTCGTAACTAAGGCCATCAACTCCGTCGAGGCGTTCAGGTATGCCAAACTTGACGGCCAGATCGTGCTTTTTGACTCGCTGATGCCGAGCTTTACCGATCTCAAGCCCGGCGCGGAGCAGTTTCATATAGTCACCATGCCCTGCGAGGGCGACATTACCGAGTTCTGCCGCGAGGCGAAGCGCCGGAGCCGTGAGCAGGACTGCTTTATCGACATGAGCATGGAGGGCAAAAACCTCATTTTCATCACGAGCCTGCCCTGGCTCGACATTACCTCGCTCTCGCATGAGCGCACGTTCGACCCCGACGATGCGATTCCGCGCGTTGCATGGGGCAGGTTTGTTGACGACGGCAGCGGCCGCAAGGAGCTTGGCATGTCGCTTGAGGTAAACCACCGCTTCATCGACGGCTACCACATCTCCCAATTCGTCCGCTTTTTCGAATCGAATTGACGCAGCTACCAATACGTTTATTGCGGTTGCCCGGTGCCGAAGTTACCGACGAAACCGTGACTGCCTCGCGCTACATAAGTGCAATGCTGAGTTTTTGCCGCCTCCCATTGGCTCACCTGTCAAGGGGAGCAGGCAGCTTGCTGCCGAGGGGTTGACAGCTATTAACTATC
>CAJMRO010000197.1:0-1496 GCA_905215825.1 uncultured bacterium | reverse complement strand
TGGGAAACGCCCTTGCGCAGGGCCTCGGCGGGAGACTTGCTGCTCCGGGAGGCGGCGGACAGGGCAGAAGGAGCGGCCTTGGGGGCCGGGGCCTCATCGGGGACCTCATAGGTCACCTGCACCTTGGCGGGCTGGGCGCCGAAGCCCAGGAAGCCGGACTTGGCCTGGGCCAGCACGGTAACGGAAACGCTGTCCCGATCCAGACCCAGCCGGGTCAGGGCTTCTTCCACGGCCAGCTCGATGGTTTTTCCGGTAGTCACGATGGTCTTTTCCATAGCTTATTCCTCCGTATTGCGGTAGCGGTCGGGTTCGTATGCCCGGCCCTTGCAGTTGGGACGATCCTTCATGCCGGACAGGGGCAGCTTTTCCTCCGTCTCCGGCTCGGTGGGCAGGCCCTTCCTGGCGGCGTATTCCTTCGCTGCGGCAGCCTTGGCGGCGTCGGCCTCCTTCTGCTGCTTCTGGGCCAGCTTCTTCTTGCTGGTGTTTTCGGTGATGCCGTCGGGGTTGGCGGCACGGCGCTCGGCGGCCGCGCGTTCGTCTGCCAGCGCGGCCTCAGCCTTGCGTGCCTCCTCGACCTCATCGTTCCAAGGCAGCTCAACACGCTGACGGGCAGCAGCCTCGGGGCTCAGCACCTCGGCATCCAGATAATTGAGGACTTCCTCGACGAGCATCTCGGTCTCGGGACGCGGAATGAGCACACCGGGAGCGCACGCGACGTCAATCATGCGAAACTGCGTGCTGCCAGTGATGTACTGTAGGGGCTCGCCTTTGGCGCGACGAACGACGGCCGCATGCATGGTCTCGAGCTGGGCCGCGTTAAGCGTCTCGTCCATACGCATATATAGGTCAATGCGCGCCAGGCCCGTGGCGGCGCACAGCAGCCACTCGGCAGAAAGACGGGGGTGCTCCTCGCCGCGCTCGGCCAGGTACTCCTTGGTCCACTCGAGACAACGCTTGATGGTCCAAATCTCGTTTGCCATGGGGTCCTCCCCTCTTAAGCGCCGGGCGGCGCGCGAATGTCGGAGCAGATTGTACGCGAGGCCAGCGCTTGGCAAGGGACGATTAAAGGCGATTATCGAGAATCAGCCCAGATTTTTGGTTTGGCCCCGTCCAAAGTGCTCATTTGTCGACGTCCATATCTGCATCCGTCAAGCTTTTGGCAAGGTTGCCCCTAACCTGACCAATATCTAACCAAGAACTTGCCACATCGCTTGACACGCGACGCGTCAAAAATCACCCCACGACTTCTTGGACGATTTTTCGAGCAATATTTTCAATAGCAGATGAAGGCTGTTAATTACTTTGAGCAGGTAGACAGCTCAAATGCCATAACAGCCGACTGAATAAAATATCAAGGCAATGTCCCCAATGACTCCCTACGGATTATTTGGCAACCAAGGAAACGCCGATGCTTTGGCAATGCCAGCGAGCGACTTCCAGGGCGAACAAGTTGGCATGAAAAAGGCAAGGCATAGACCTTCTGGTCATGCCTTGCC
>CAJMRO010000196.1:0-1504 GCA_905215825.1 uncultured bacterium | reverse complement strand
CGCCGCTCGCACGGCGGCCTTGACGCTGGCGCTGGTCGCACCGCTGCGCGACCGCATGGCCCGTGAGAATGCCGCCAACGTGTTCGACGGCATCGAGATGCCGCTCGTTCCGGTACTTGCCAAGATGGAGCGCGCGGGCATGCTCGTGGACCCCGACCGTCTGCACAGCCTGTCCGAGGGCCTGGCGACCCAAATCACCGAGGTCGAGCGAAGCATTCGCGACCTTGCCGGTGACGAGACCTTTAACATCGGCAGCCCCATGCAGCTCTCGCATGTGCTGTTTGATGTAATGGGCCTTCCGACCAAGGGTCTCAAAAAGACCAAGCGCGGCTACTATTCGACCAATGCCAAGGTGCTGAGCGACCTTGCGCGTGACCACGAAATCGTGCGTCTGATCTTGGACTGGCGTGAGAAGTCTAAGATCAAGTCCACCTATCTGGACACGCTGGGCCCGCTACGCCGTGGTGACGGCCGTGTGCACACCACGTACAACCAGACCATCACCGCGACGGGACGTCTGTCTTCGAGCGACCCGAACCTGCAGAACATCCCGACGCGCTCGGAGCTGGGGCGTACCGTCAAGACGGCGTTTTCGGCAGGCGAGGGAAGCGTCTTTTTGGCGGTGGACTACTCGCAGATCGAGCTGCGTCTGCTGGCGCATCTCTCGGGTGACGAGCACTTGGTGCGCGCCTTTAACGAGGGCGAGGACTTCCATGCCGAGACGGCGGCGCGCGTGTTTGGTGTGCCGGTGTCCGAGGTAACGCCCGACCTGCGCAGTCGCGCCAAGGCCGTGAACTTTGGTATCGTGTATGGTCAGCAGGCCTACGGCCTGTCGCAGTCGCTGCATATCTCGATGGCCGAGGCGCGCGACATGATCGACCGTTACTACGAGGCCTATCCGGGCGTGCGTATGTTCCTCGACAGCGTGGTGGCACGTGCCAAGCAGACGGGCTACGCCGAGACCATGTATGGCCGCAGACGCCATATTCCCGAGCTCAAGGCCAAAAATCCGCAACTTCGCGGCTTTGGCGAGCGCACGGCCATGAACCATCCCATGCAGGGCACCGCGGCCGACATCATCAAGATCGCCATGGCCCGCGTAAGCCGCCGTCTGGAAGAGGAGGGCTTTGCCGCCCACATGATCTTGCAGGTACACGACGAACTGGACTTTGAGTGCCCCGTCGACGAAGTCGAGCGCCTAACCACCATGGTCCGCGACGTCATGGAGCACGTCGTAGACCTACGCGTACCCCTAATCGCCGAAGCCAGCACCGGCATAACCTGGGCCGACGCGAAATAGGAAAGTAACCACAGTTCCAAAGTAACCAAAAGCAGAAGGGGGCTCCTTGCCAACAAGGAGCCCCCTTCGTTCAATTAAATTCAGCCTAAGTATCTAGACACTCAAGACGCCATCTTGGCGGCAGGTAAGTAAACCTAGGGCCTGGCCGGGCGGCACGGGTTAACTTTTCGTAGATTCCGCACGCAAAGAAAGCCACTTAATGTG
>CAJMRO010000195.1:0-1586 GCA_905215825.1 uncultured bacterium | reverse complement strand
CGAGATAGCCCTCCTGGTCGAAATGCATGATCTCGATCTTCTCGGTTTCCTTCATGGCTTTTCCTTTCTGTCCTGCACGCGACTCTATACATCGCGTTTCTTTTCGATACCAATTATAGACATACACCTAAGGTGTTTTTAATACCACTTATCAATCTGTTCCAATCCTCGGTGAACGGTCGAAATTCTCTGGTGAGTGGTATTAAATTAGAATTGAATGTATAGCTAACACCTCTGGCGCCTCCCTTGTGTGACAAAGAACAGCGTTCCTACCAGCGCAATAATGGTCGATGCTCCAAATAGCACCGCTTGGACGCCCAAAGCCTCCGCCAAAAAAGGAGCCGCCAGCAGCGGCAGCACGCCGGCGCTCATCAGGCCAAAACGCACAAAGCCGGTAATGCGCCCCAGGTATTTGATGTCGGCGCGCTCCTGAATCAAGATCATCTGCAGCGGCTCCAGGAACCCCCAGGCCAGACCGTTAATCGCCTGACCGATAATCGCGACCCCCAGCATATCGGTGCCCACGTACACCATGGACCCAATGCCCACGGCCATGAGCGCGCCGAGCAGCAATCGCAGGTTGACATGGCGAGCAGAAAGCTTGGTCAGGATGAACGCACCCACCGAGGAAGTGAGGCCCACGACCGAGGACAACCAGCCCAGCCAGACGATATCCACGTTGAGTACATCACGGTAGAACAACGACTCCAGCGAATCGAACGCGCCAAACGCAAAGAAACCCAAAAAGCCCGAGATAAAGATGAGGCGCAAGTCGTGGTCGCGAAACGTAAGTCGCGCACCCTCGGCCATGCCGCCCAGAATACCGCCCTTCGGCTTCTCCCCTTTTGCGGGAGCAACACACTCGTGACAGCCCAAGGAGAGCACGGCCGCCACACCCATCATGCCCGCCATGAGCAGATAGACCGATTGCGTGGCAAAACAGCTCACGATGGCACCGCCGAGCAGCGGGCCAGCGGTATAGGCGATATTGCTGTAGAACACCATGAGGCCGTTCACGCGGGTACGACCCTCGGTGGTCGACTCCAGGTATCCCGGAAACGCATGCGTGCAGGTGTTGATAAAGCCGCCCGCAAGTCCCAAGACGCACGCGGCAAACACAAGCCCGGGGACAGACAACGGCGCTAACCCCACGCCAAGCGATAGCACTGCCGTAATCACGCACGTCACAAACGACGTCCGGCGCGGTCCAAAGCGATCGATGACCGAGCCCGACACCATATTGCCCACCGACGTCATAAGATTGCGCGCGAGCGTAATGGCGGCAACCAAAAAGGCCGTGCCGGCCAGATCATACGTGGCCGCACCGATAAGCCCCAAAAAGTAGACCGCGTTGTTGGCGCACCACTGCAGGGACTCAATAAGAATCAGCCTGACCTCTGCCGGCGTCAGGCGCATTGCTTCGCGACCCTTCGCGAACATACGAACTCCTTCTATACAAAAAGGGATGGAGGGCATAGGCCTGCTCCATCCCCTTTCCAGGTTGCAACGAAAATCTATGCAGCCGGGCCCTTACGCCAGCACGCCGAAGAACGCGCCGATGATGCCCACGACCATGGTGGCCACGA
>CAJMRO010000194.1:0-1626 GCA_905215825.1 uncultured bacterium | reverse complement strand
CGGGGCGCGAGGCGTAGGGACTACCCACACGAACTCACGAAGGCTCCTAAATGGTAGGTTTTAGTGCTTGCCGTTGGCGGAGGCGGCACCGTTGACGTGGTCGCGGGCATAGACCACGCCGTGCACGATCGCCAGGCCGGCGGCGTCGGCCGCGCGGGCGCAGGTGTCCTGGAAATCCTCGGCCTCGCGGGCGCGCAGCTGCTTAAGAACGTAGTCGGCGACGGTCATCTTGCCGGGAGGGTTGCCGATGCCGGTGCGGATGCGGCTGAAGTCGCGGCTGCCCATCTTGTCGATGATGGAGCGCAGGCCGTTGTGACCGGCGTGGCCGCCGCCCACCTTAACACGTACGTCGCCGGCGGGAATGTCGAGCTCGTCGTGGATCACGAGCAGCTCCTCGACCTTGATTTTGTACTCGCGGCAGAGCTTGGAGATGGGGCCACCCGAGGTATTCATATACGACTGCGGCTTGACCAGTACAATCTGGCGCTTACCGCCCTCTTCCTCGGGATCGTTGATGTTGATGAGCGCGACCTCGGCGCCGGCCTGGTTTTTCCAGTACGTGACGCCGGCCTGACGGGCCAGCTCGTCGATCGCCTTAAAGCCGGCGTTGTGGCGGGTCTCGGCATATTCCTCGCCCGGGTTGCCAAGCCCGGCAACCATGCGAATCTTAAGCGGCTGTGCAGCTGCCATGTTTGTCCTTTCGTTACACAAAAGTTTAATCAACGACAAAGGCTACCACGCCCGCCGAAGGCGAGGAAAGGTTGCAGCAAAGTCATTTCAGAAAACAGCTGCCCCGAGACAGCAGGAAGCCCCGGACGCGCCGGGAGGGGTTATCAAAGCGAACATCCCGCAGCCGCAAAGCGGCGAGGACGTTCGCGTGATAACCCCGCAGGCGCGCCCGGGGCTTCCGGAGGGATGCGAGGGTCGAGCGACTACAGCGCGAAGTCGCCGCCGACGAGCGTGGAGACGGGCTCCTCGTGGTAAACGGCGGAGATGGCCTGAGCGAACTCCTCGGCGACCGAGATGGTCTTGATCTTGCCGCCGATCTCGACGGGAATGGCGTCGGTGACGAGGCACTCGACGATCGGGGCGTCGTTCAGACGCTCGATGGCCGGACCGGAGAAGATGCCGTGGGTGGCGCAGACGTAGATGTCGCCAGCGCCCATAGCCTTGAGCTCCTTGACGTTGGCGCACAGGGTGCCAGCGGTGTCGATCATGTCGTCGTTGATGATGCAGGTCTTGCCCTTGATGTCACCGATGATGCCCATGACCTCGGCGGCGTTGTGGCGCGGACGGCCCTTGTGGGCGATGGCCAGGTCGCAGCCGAGCATGTCGGACAGCTTCTTGGCGGCCTTGGCGCGGCCCACGTCGGGGGAGACGACAACCAGGTTGTCGGTGTCGAAGTTCATGGCGTTGTAGTACTGGCCAAACAGCGGCAGTGCGGACAGGTGGTTGACCGGGATATCGAAGAAGCCCTGGATCTGACCCTGGTGCAGGTCGAGGGTGATGATGCGGTCGACGCCGGCGCGCTCGAGCAGGTTGGCGACGAGGCGGGCGGTGATGGGCTCGCGCGGGCCGGCCTTGCGGTCCTGGCGGGCATAGCCGTAGTGGGTGGTAACGGCGGGG
>CAJMRO010000193.1:0-1638 GCA_905215825.1 uncultured bacterium | reverse complement strand
GGCGCGACCAGAAGGTCAGCGCCCTTTCGTTTCACGTCACCTTGTCTCAAATGCGGCCCGCTCGCTGTCGTTGCCAAAACATCGGCGCTTCCGTTGTTGGCACTTTGGGACACTCCTTGTCATTGGTGCAAAGCAACCTGTCTCCATTGCACCAAGTGGCGGATGCCGTTAAGCGGAGAGGCGTATTGTTGACCTATCGTTTGGGCATACAATGGCTATTGGCTTGCTGCGGTGAAGGTTTGTCCGCTCCGCAGTTATTTCAAACGTTAAAGGAGAATGTATGTCCGTTGAGGTCATGAGGTCTGTGATCGAGGCCGCCGAGGGCCGCGTGCCCGTCGACACGCTGTTTACCAATGCGCAGATCGTCGACGTGTATGGCCAGCGTGTGGCGCCCGGTAGCGTTGCCGTCAAGGACGGTGTGATCGTCGGCGTGCTCTACGATGGTCGCGACGATGCCGCTGGCACCTACGAGGCAACTGAGGTCATCGACTGCCAGGGTCGCTATCTCGCTCCCGGTTTTATTGACGGGCATCTGCATATCGAGTCTTCGAACATCCGTCCCGCCGAGTATGCGCGCATGGCGGCGACGCGCGGTACTACCACCGCCATTGCCGACAGCCACGAGATTGCCAATGTTGCCGGTCTCGACGGCTTGCGCTTTATGATCGAGGATGGCCGCCGCGCGCCCATCTCCATCAAGTACATGATACCTTCGTGCGTGCCCGCGCTGCCCGACGAGCAGGCCGGTGCCGTGATTACCGCCGCCGATATGCAGGAGTTTTTTGCCGAGCATCCAGGCGATGTCTTTGGCCTGGGCGAAATGATGAACCTGCCGGGCGTCTTTATGGCCGACCCCGAGACCTGTGCTCGCATCGATGCTGCCAACCAGACGCCGTCCAAGCAGGTCGACGGCCATGCGCCGCTCGTTGCCGGTAAGGACCTCAACGCCTATGCCGCAGCGGGCATTATCGCCGACCACGAGTCGACGATTCCCGAGGAGGCGCTCGACAAGCTATCCCGCGGCATGTATGTGATGCTGCGTGAGGGCACGTGCAGCCACGACCTGGCCAATTTGTCCCCGATGCTGCTGGAGAATCCCGCGCGCGCCCGCCGCTGCTGTTTTGCGACTGACGACCGTGCTCCCTCCGATGCGCTTTCGACCGGTATGATCGACAACGCCTGCCGCGTGGCTATCGAGGCCGGTATTGACCCCGTGGTTGCCATCTCTATGGCGTCCCTTTCTACGGCCGAGGCGTTTGGTCTGGACCACGGTTGTCGCGACCCGCACGAGCTCCGCGGCGCAATCGCCCCGGGCAAGCGCGCTGACCTGCTGTTGCTCGATGACCTGACGTTTGCTAAGGCTCCGCATCGCGTATATGCCGCCGGTGCCCTGGTGGCGCAGGACGGCACCTTTGTGGGCGAGATTGCACCCGAGATGGCCGAGGTTGCGGCCCTTGCCGATGAGCTGCGTGCTTCCGTTAAACTGCCGAAGCTATCGCTCGACGTGTTTGACTATGCCTTTAAGCCGGGCGAGGCTGTGATTGACGTGGTGCCGGGTAAGGCCATCACGGGTATGGTTCGTCCTGAGACTGACGAGGACTTGCGCCGCATTATGCTGATTGAGCGCCATGGCCGTGG
>CAJMRO010000192.1:0-1645 GCA_905215825.1 uncultured bacterium | reverse complement strand
GATGCGGTGGTGCACTCGGTGGCCGAGCTTGCTAAACTTTTCGCTATCTAATAGACGCAATGTGAGGGGCGGGCGTACCCGTCGCTCATTGGTAAGGAGGTCGTTCATGAATCAGGTGGAGCAGAGCGTTGCCGAGTATGTCGACGAGGTCTGGGAGGATGTCGTTGCCGATATCGAACAACTGGTGAGCTATCCGTCCGTGGCCGTTGCTGCCGATGCGGAGCCCGGTGCGCCGTTTGGCCGCCCGGTCCGTGACGCGCTCGATTGCGCGCTCGGCATTGCGCAAAAGCTCGGCTATCAGACGAGCGACGACGGGGGCTATGTGGGAATCGCCGATATCCCGGGTCGCGGCGACAAGCAGCTCGCGACTATCTGCCACGTGGACGTGGTTCCCGCTGGCCCCGGTTGGAACACCGACCCGTTTGCGATGGAGCGCCGCGAGGGCTGGCTGCTCGGTCGCGGCGTGATTGACGACAAGGGTCCGGCGGTGCTGTCGCTCTACGCCGGCGCTTATCTGCTCAAGCACGGCATTACCCCGCGCTATGCTTTCCGCGCGCTGCTGGGCTGCGATGAGGAAGTGGGCATGTCCGACGTTCACCATTATCTGGAGAACCACGCAGACCCCGACTTTTTGTTTACGCCCGATGCCGAGTTCCCGGTCTGCAATGCCGAGAAGGGCCAGTTTGGGGCGACGTTCGTGAGCTCCAAGATCGACGGCGGGCGCATCGTGTCGTGGAGCGGCGCCGAGGCGAGCAATGCCATTCCGTCGCAGTCCATCTGCGAGCTCGCGATTGCCGCCGATGAGCTGCCGGCGCCGGTCGAGAACGCCGATCGCCTTGAGATCACGACACTCGATAACGGGCATGCGCAGATTTTTGCCCACGGCATTGGCGGTCATGCCTCGATGCCTGAGGGCACTATCAACGCTGTCGGCCTGATCGTGGCGTATCTGCGCGAGGCCGAGGACGCGTTTGGCGCCCGTGACAAGCGCCTGTTGACGCCCGCCGAGCACGAGTTTGTCAAGTTTTTGGCCTTTGTGCATGCGGACGCCTATGGCCGCGGCCTGGGTATCGATGCGACGAGTCCGGCGTTTGGCCCGCTTACCTGCAACGCTGGCGTCATCCGCGTGGCGGATGGCCACATTGAGCAGGTCATCGACGTGCGCTTCCCCGACAGCACGAGTGCCGATACCATCCGCGAGCAGCTCGATCCGCTCGTGGGCCGTTTCGGCGTGACGTGCCAGCTGGGTCGCGCGAAGGTGCCGTTCTCGGTCTCTGCCGATGATCCGGCCGTGAAGGCGCTTATCGATACCTATAACGAGTTCACCGGCAAGCATGCTGAACCCTTTGCCATGGGCGGCGGCACGTACGCGCGCAACTTTGCCCGCGCCGTCTCGTTTGGCCCCGAGGAGACCGGCCTGGAGCTGCCCTCGTGGGGCGGCCAGATGCACGGCCCCAACGAGTGCGCCAACGAGGAACAGCTCAAGCAGGCGCTCAAGATTTATATCGTGGCCATCCTGCGTCTCAACGAACTCGAACTATAGTTACGCGGTTTTACCAAACCGCGTAACGGCTCGACGCTGCGCGACGTCCAGAGCGACAATTTGTCATTCAAAAGGCAAGGCATGACCAGAAGGTCTATGCCT
>CAJMRO010000191.1:0-1693 GCA_905215825.1 uncultured bacterium | reverse complement strand
TCAGCGTCATCTCGATCGATACGGGCTCACCATCAATGCAGTTGAGACGGCGCACCGAGTAAAGCAGATCGTCCTCGGCGATGCCAAACAGGTCGGCGTAATACGGGCCGGCGTAGCGTTTGGAGCGCGCCAGGATGCGCACCGACGGCGTCGCGCCCGACGCCAGAACCGACTGACGGAAGCCGCCCTTGCGTTCGTGCTCGTCAAACCACTTGTGTCCCACAAAGGCGCCTTTGCCCTGCACGCGACGAATCTGGCCACTTTTGACCAGCTCGTCCATGGCGCTTCGGATTGTCAGGCGCGTCGTGCCAAACTCCTCGGCCAGCTCGTTTTCGGACGGAATCATCGAGCCCGTCGGGTAGTCGCCGCGCTCGATTCGCTCCGCAATGCAGCGGCGAATTTGCTTGTAAACCGGCAAGTCTTCTACTGCATCAGCCATTCGACACCCACCTTCGTCGCAACGCCGTCTGCCTCGCCGTTATCGGCAAAACGATACTTGGTCGGCAGAATCACGGACTTGCAATACTCGACAAAGCCATCGGTCTCGTCGCGCTCGTGCGAAGCCTTGTAAAACACCGGCGTGCCCTCCTGAGCATTCAGCAACTTGGCCTCGTCGGCGTTCAGACGGCTGATGGAAATATGCTCCTTGCCGTGCGCCACATGGACATTCCCCTCTTTGAGCAAAACGTCGTAGAGGCTCTCCTGCTCAAAATCATGATCGGGAAGCGAGGGGCACAAAGACAGATTGACGTAAGCCGTCTCGATCGATGCCGGAGAACCGTTGACCACACGCACGCGCCGAATGCAGAAGAGCGGCATGCCCAGGTCAATCTGGGCTTTTTGGGCAAGATCGATATCGGCATACACGACCTTGGACCAAACCAGGCGTGCGGTCGACTTTGAGCCAACCCTCTCCACCGCCTGCGTATAGTTCCATGTTTCCTGAAAGATGTTCAGCGGTTTGGGAGGACACACATAGGTGCCCGAACCGCGGCGGCTTTCCAAAGTTCCGCACGAAATAAGGCGCGTGATCGCAGCACGCAACGCCGTGCGCGACACGCCCAGCTCTTCACAGAGCACACGCTCGGCGGGCAGCCGGTCGCCACTCTGCAGGTCATAATGTTTGATATACCAAAGAATGCCCTCAAAGGCGCGATCTTTGGGCGGAATCGCATATGGTTCACTCGACATGGGCAAGACTCCTCAACCGCTTGATGCTGCAGGAATCATTGCTCCGGACGCCCCATGGCGTCGAAGGCTTCTTTGATCTGCTCCGCAACGTTCCGATACGACCGATATAGGCCGGAGTCTCGCTTGACTTCGCCCGCGGTCACCGGAATCTCAAGCTTCGAAATCTCATCCTTGCCGGTTTGCACGACAACGATGACACCCATACCAAGGCACATATTACGCTTGGCAGCGTTGTTTTTGGTAGCCTGAGCTGGATTAATCAAAATCTGCTGAGCCAGTTCGCGTTTGCTGAGCTCCGGCACATCCTCGGGATTTCCGGTCTCGGCAATCTCGCACTGCAGCACATCCGCATAGTCAAAAATCTTCGGCTCGCCGCCGCGCTGATGCACGGCCCACTTGCGGCGCGTGGCATCCTGGTAGATAGCCGGCAAAAACGTAAACCGCGGTGGGTCCAAAATCGTATCCGTGATGGTAAACACATCGGGATCAAAGGCATCCTGCG
>CAJMRO010000190.1:0-1706 GCA_905215825.1 uncultured bacterium | reverse complement strand
TCGCCACCCATCCTGTCACCTAGCATGGGCTCCAATTCGTCATATACCGACCCCACGCTGGCGCCGATGATAACTTGCCACTGTCCGTCTTTAACCTGCGCGCCCAAGGCGCCGTCAAGCGTCTTAAGGGACTCCAGGTCTGCCTTGCTATCGTCCTTCAGGTTGAATCTGAGCCTTGTAATGCAGTGCGTTGCCATAACAACGTTATCGGCGCCGCCCACGAGCTCGAGGACACGAGCGGCCAGTTCCTTCTTGTCTGCCACGACAATCACTCCTACCCAAGATCCTCGCCATTAGTGGCGATACATTTCTGATACCAATAGAAAGAGTCTTTACGCGAGCGCTCCGCAGTGCCGTTGCCGCAATTATCCAGATCGACATAGATAAGCCCGTAGCGCTTGTCCATCGTAAGAGGACCGCAGGCAACAAGGTCAATGAATCCCCAGATCATGTATCCGCGCACGTCAACGCCATCGATCACCGCTTCTTTAAGGCACTTTATGTGCTGGCGCAAATAATCGATTCGATACTCGTCGTGGATGCTGCCATCCTCCTCGACTACATCAGATGTACCGAGGCCGTTCTCGGCGATATACAGAGGCAGCCCATAGCGGTCATACATCTGGTTAAGGGTAACCCTCAGGCCAATGGGATCGAGCTGCCAGCCCCACTCACTCGTCTCGAGATAAGGGTTCTTGTTTGCCATGACCAGATTACCCGCAGTCTTCTCCCATCCCTGATCGCAGGTGGATACCTGGGAAAAGTAGTACGAAAAGGCCAGGAAGTCGACCGTGTTGCGAGCGATGAGCTCTTCATCGCCCGGTTCCATTTGAATCTCGATATCACACGCATCGAAATAGCGATTCATATAAGCGGGGTATTTTCCACGAGCCATCACGTCCGTATAGAACCAGTTGGAATACTGGTCGTCGTGAATAGCCTGCATGTTATCTTCGGGACGGCAGGTGGCGGGATACGTACAGAATCGAGCGATCATGCCGCCAACGGGAGTATCGGGCGAAAGACAATCTCGACGGCACGCGCATTGGCAACAAACTCGTGGTGCAGGCACTGGAAGATGGCTCGATCGAAGTTCTCCCCCTCTTCGTCTTTGACCAGACAGACCCCGTCCCAAGGCGAAAAACGCGCTGCATTGAACTCGTTAAAAGGCAGCCAGAAATCGACCAGATCGCCCAATTCCGTAACGATTGTCTCGACATAGCGGGCGAAGAAATCAATCGTCTTGCGATTCTTCCATCCCCCATATGTGGTGACAAGATTTACCGGGATGTCATAGTGGAGCATGGTGACGAAGGTTTTAATGCCGTGCTTTTTGCACTCACCCAGCATGCTTCGATACCACTCGATGCCTTCGCGGTTAGGCTCAAGATCATCTCCGTTAGGATAGATTCGGCTCCAGCAAATAGAAGTGCGGAACAGCTTGAGGCCCATCTCCGCAAAAAGCGCGATGTCCTCACGGTAGTGATGATAGAAGTCGTTACCGCGCCTAAACGGGTAGAACTCAACACCATCATCTGCGAGAGCGTTCATTAGTTCGTCATGGCAGAAGGGGTTGTTTTGATGCTTGTCCTCAATCTGGTCATGAGTCCAGGTACCATCCAGCCATCGACAATCCTGCGTCGACTTTCCCTTTCCGCCCTCATTCCAGGCGCCATCGGCCTGCGAGCACGATATGGCTCCGCCCC
>CAJMRO010000189.1:0-1793 GCA_905215825.1 uncultured bacterium | reverse complement strand
TTTGCAGCAGCTCGCCCACGCAGCGCAGGCGGCGGTTGCCCAGATGGTCGATATCATCCTTGGTGCCTGCGCCCTGCACCATGCAGCACAGGTAGTTGATGGAGGCAAGGATGTCGTCCTTGGTGATGTGCTTCGGAATGAGCTCGTCGCTGCGGGCCTCGATGGCCTCTTCCCAGCCGTCGGCGGGGACGGTCTCGAGCATTTCGCGCAGGACATTGAAGCAGACCTTCTCCTTGATGCCGTACTGGGCCGGGTCAAAGTCGACGAACTGCGCCATGTCGACCATGCCGTTGGAGAAGACGACGACCTTGCGGTCGTTGACCTCGATCACGGCGCGGCTGACGCCGCGGCGGGAGATCTCGTGCGCCTTTTCGCGGGTGACGGTCTCGCCGTTCATGTACTTAAAGTCGGGACCGCAGAGCTGAACGACCACGCGGCCGATCTCCTTCTCGACGTCGCCGTAGTGGCCTGCCGGCGGCATGTGGACGTTGGCCTTGAAAGCCTCGGGGTAAGCATCCTGGAAGTTCTCGAGCGCAGCGGTCCAAGCAAGCGGGCAAACGATATTGACGTTGATGCCGTCCTTGCCCCACTCGTTGGCGGCGACGCGGGTCAGGCCGCGGATGCCCTCCTTGGCGGCAGCATAGCTGCACTGACCATAGTTACCAAACAGGCCGGCGCCCGAAGCAAAGTTGACCACGGAGCCCTTGGTCTCCTTCAGGTGCGGATAGGCCTTCTGCATGTACAGATAGGTGGCATACAGACCGGAATAAATGGCCAGGTTAAACTGATCCATGGTTTGGTCGGCGATGGTCACGCCCGAGGCGCTGGCCTGAGCATTGTTGACGACGGCGTCGATGCGGCCGAACTCCTCAATGGCCTTGTCGATGACGTTCTGAACAACGGCCTCGTTGTCCTGACCAGCCGAGACATCGGCCTGAACAGGCAGAACCTTGACGCCGTACTCGGCCTCGAGGGACTCCTTGGCAGCCTCGAGCTTGGCAACGTTGCGACCGGTAATGACGAGGTTTGCGCCCTCCTTGGCAAAAGCGATATCGATGCCGTAACCGATGGAGCCAGCGGAGCCGTCCTTAAGCGTGGCCTTGCCGCCGCCGGTGACGATCACGGTCTTACCAGTGAAAAGTCCCATACAAAGTCCTTTCGAATCGCGACGGGCACGCCCGCCGACTGCGCGTATCCAACTTCACGCGCCAAAAGCTGAAATGCAACTTTAGCGGGTTCAAGTGAAAAATAAAGACCGCACCAGGCGAACGGCGCAACGTCATTCGGCGAAGGGAATGTCAAGCGTAAACTGAATTTAGAGGACGAATTTTTGCTATCCAAGCGAGCCATCGAACACGTTTTGAAACTTTGCTGCGGGGCGCGGGATGTCGGCGCGAGACTTTATCATAGGGTGACAAACAACGATGAGGAGCACATGCCTATGACAGACGAGCTGGACCCCCAGACTCAACAGCATATTGATGATTCAGCAGACGTCGCCGTAGATACTGACGCTGCGACCTGCAATGATACCGACGTCGACGACGCCACTCTGGATAACGGCGCTGCGACGGAAATCCCTACGGCCGAAGATGCCGGCGAGCAAAACGACGATTCGGCCGCTCAGGACGACGCCCCCGAAAAGGACGCCGCCCCGCAAGCAGAAGGCCCTATCGAGGTGTCTTCGGAAGAAGAGCTCGATGCCGTCATGGACTCCATGATGGATGCCGTCAAAGCGATGAAAAACGCCGTGGCCGACGCCGATATTGACGCCGAAGAAGAGGAGGCCGCCG
>CAJMRO010000188.1:0-1794 GCA_905215825.1 uncultured bacterium | reverse complement strand
TAGCCGGTACCGAGCGCAGGGACCGCGGCACCATTGACGACAGCCTGCGGATCGCGCGGCCACGATGGGAATTCGCTTGTATCTTGGGGCACGGCGTCCGAGAAGGCGTTGACTGCCACGGCGACACCGTAGACGGTCTCGGTCGGGATCAAGGCCAGGCCGCCGCGGCCGAGCACCTCGGCCGTGCGCTCGACGGCGAGCCGATGCGGCTCGCGCGTTCCCTCGTATACCCGATAGACCGTCTGCATGTGTATGCCAGCCCCTTACGCTCTGGTGAAAGTTTGTTTACTGAGGGGCATTCTCGCACGAAACATTCAGCCTATTTGCCCAGAGCGCATGTTGGTTTGGTGAGCGGCTCTAGTAGTCGGTGAAAGTGAGGGGGTTATTGGACTGCGACGAACTTCTTTGGCCTGCCGGCGTGGCGTTTTTGGGCGGCGTAGCGCTCGATGCTGTCTATCGTTATCATCCGACGGCCGTCGACGAGTTCAACATCGAGCTTTCCGGCTTTGACCAGCGCGGTAATCCGCGGAGCGGAGACTTTGAGGTCCAGCGCTGCGTCTTTAAATGTTCGGCACGCCGCTTCCCGAGCGTCCTCGTGGTCGATTTCGACTGAAAGGGCCACGACCTCGGCCGAGCGTTCGTACCCTGCCGGAGTCAAACCGTTGTTGAGGTCGTCGGCCAAAAACGCCATCAGCGCCTCGGTGGCATGGGCAATCGCTTCTTCGCGCGTATCGCCATCGGCAAAAGCGCCGGGAATCTGCGGGAAGCTGGCGCAGTACCCGTCGTCTTCTTTTATGAGAACGCAGTCATAGGTAAATCGCTGCCTCATTTTGCCTCCAACTACCATCCAGCTTGGCGACGAATACTTGCCCACGTGCCCTTCTTTGGTCGATCACCACCAGAGCCGTTCACGGTGACAACACGGTCGCCAGAAACATACTTAGCATGACTACCGACTTGCGCGACCTTCACGAATCCATCGTGCTTGAGTAGGGCAATGATTTCCCGAAAGGTAGGAGGTTGCATGGGCCGACCTCTTTCAGCCGTCCTAATTATAAACTAGTTTATAATTTTTGCTAACCAGTTAATAAATATTACTGGCGCTGTTTGGGCTCGGTGACGATGGCTCGGACGATGCGGGGGCGATCGGTGAGGTCGCGGACGATGCGCACGTCCGAGAGACCCGCCTGGCGGCAGAGCTCGGCGGCGGCGTCGAGGGCACCCTCGTAGAGCTCGCAGGCAAACAGGCCGCCGGCGCGCAGCATGTAAGGCGCCGCATTGAGCAGGCGGCGGAAGATATCGAGGCCGTCGGCGCCGCCCTCAAGCGCCAGGTCGGGCTCGAAGTCCTTGACCTCGTGCGGCAGTGAGCGCATGACGTCGGTCGGAATGTAGGGCGGATTGGAGACAAGCACATCAAAGGTGCCCCACTCTTCGCGGGGAATGGAACTCACCAGGTTGGTGAGGCTAAAGGCGACCTCATCGGATGTGAGACCGAGCGCGTCGCGGTTTTTGGTGGCCAGATCGATAGCGCGCGGCTCGATATCGGTGGCGGTGCAGGTAACGTGGCCGCGGCGCTCCCAGGCAAGGGAGAGCGAGATGCAGCCCGTGCCGCAGCCGACCTCGAGAACGCGGGCGATGCGGGGCTCGGCTGGGGCAGGCGAAGCGGCATCCTGAGCTGAAGCCGTCTCCTGGTCGGCACCCTCGATGGCGATGCCGTATTCGTCGAGCTCGGACTCGGCGGCTTCCGCGACTTCGGCTTCTGCTGCCTGCGCGGCGGCTTCCTCGGCCTCGCGG
>CAJMRO010000187.1:0-1844 GCA_905215825.1 uncultured bacterium | reverse complement strand
AGGGCACGAGCTGCTTGGTGAGCACCAGGCGGCCGAGCATGGCGAAGCCCATGGCAGGCAGGAAGTTGGCGGCAACGCCAAAGCCAGCAAGGACAAAGGGCGGGATGAAGTCGAGCAGGCCCTGGATGGCGTCAGCACCCAGATAGAACGACAGCGAGCACAGCAGGAACGCCATGATGATACCGGTCAAACCGATCAGGAAGTGCATCGCATAGACACCCTTAAGGTTGCCCTGGCCGGAGTAGACATCAGCGCGGTCGACCAGGATCGGCAGGGCGGCGTTAAGGATGTTCTTGATGGCAAGGCACAGCGTGGCGATGGGCATGGCAAGCGCGATGGCTGCCTCGGTGCTCTGGCCCAGCTGGATAGCGAAGGCGCAGGCGAGCACGCCGCCGATCGTCTCATCAGGCGGCACGTAGGCGCCGATGGAGATCGAGCCCATGAACAGCAGCTCCAGACTCGCACCGATCGCGAGGCCGGACTGCAGGTCCCCCAGCACCAGGCCCACGAGCGGGCACAGGACGATGGGGCGGAACGCGTAGAGCGTACCGAGCTGGCAGTCGAACTTACCAAATGCGGCGATAAGTCCGATGAGGATTGCTTGGGTAAGCATACATCCCCCTTTCCATATAGGACACTACGAAGAGCTCAGACTCTTCGAAATTGAACGCCTAGAGCACGCTGGCGCAGTCGACCTTGGGGTCATCGGCCAGGGGTCGAATCTCGACCTCAACGCCACGATCCAGCATCTCGCGCACATCGGCTTCCTCGGCCGCGGTCAGGAAGATCTGACGAGAGACCTGACGAGCGTCGGGACGCTTCTCGTCCTTGGGCTTGGTGTTGCCCAGGTTGACCGACTTGATCTGCGGGCAGCCCTCAACAAGCTGCTTTGCCTCAGCGATAGTGGCGACGCAGATGATCATCTTGTACTTGTCGGTCACGCCCGAGTTGATAGCTTCGATTGCATGCTCCATATCTTTGATGACGAGCTTGCAGCCGGCAGGCTTGCCCATCTTGAGCGTCATCTTCCACACCGGGTCGTTAGCGACCTTATCGCCCACGCAGAAAATGCAGTTGGAGCCAAGGCCCTGAACCCAGGAAACTGCGACCTGGCCATGAAGCAGGCGATGGTCAACGCGAAGTAGCTGAATCATAATGTGACCCCCCAAAGGTCTTGTGCCGTCATACGGCGTGTCAGTAGGTGCTGCGGATTAGAACTCTTCCTCCTCCTCGTCATCGACCAAAAGATCGTTGACAAACTTCACGCGCGTATCGTCCGCAGCGACGATGGCGCGAATCGTCTCCTCAACCGGCGCCGACTCGTCAGAGAACAGCAGCTGGATGAGCAGAGGAAGGTTCATGTTGGTAACGAGGTACGTGCGGGGACGCGTCTGGACGATCTTGGTGAACTCGTTGTTAACGCTACCGCCAAAGAGGTCGGTGCAGACAACGACATCATCGTCGGCAGACATGCCTGCCAGCAGTTTTTGGGCCTCCTCGGCCACGTCCATGCGGCCATCGACGAACATCGAAAGATCGTGGACGTTGTCGCGAGCGCCCGAGAGCAGCTCGACGCTCTCCTTGATGCCGGTGGCGAAGTGCGCATGGCTGGCGATGATGTACTGCCTCATTCTGTGTTCCTCTCAATAGCCCGGCACGTTCCCGCACCCGTTTTCTTTAGTAGTCGAACTGGTGATAGTAGCGACGATACTTGAGGTTGTGCTTGGTGACCGTCTCGTAGTAGCGAGCCAGGCGGTCGGTCACGAGCACCGTCAGAATCCACGGGGAGACGATGACGCGGAACTCGTCGTCAAGGCCGGGGATCGCGAACTCGGCGGTGTCGA
>CAJMRO010000186.1:0-1848 GCA_905215825.1 uncultured bacterium | reverse complement strand
CAGGCCGGCGACCGAGGACCGCGCGGCGACGGCAAGCCCGCCTGCGCAGGCAAGCCCAAAAAGAAGAAGTTCTACGCCAGCAAGCCCAAGGGCAAATAACAAAGTTGCGGTGGAATAGTTCCTAAAAAAGCCTGGTAAAGGCCCAAACAGGAACTATTTCACCGCAACTCATAGTGGGATGCTGGTTGGCGATCTAGCCTTGGGTGACCAGTCGGTAACCGATACCCACGTGCGTTTGGATATAGCGCGGATGCGCGGGGTCGGACTCGATCTTCTTGCGCAGCGTGCCCATAAAGACACGCAGGCTCGCCAGGTCGCTCTTGGTTGCCGTGCCCCAAATCTCGTGCAGGATAAACTGGTGCGTCAGCACCTTGTCGGCGTTATGCGCCAACAGGCACAGGAGCTTGTACTCGATCGGCGTCAGATGCAACTCCTCGCCATCCATCGTGGCGATGCCGGCATCAAAATCGATATGCAGCTCACCGGTATCGAACGAGCCCTCGGACGCACCCATGCCAATCTGCGCATACGAAAGGCGCCTGAGCGTCGTGCGAATGCGCGCGAGCAGCTCCTCGACCGAAAACGGCTTGGTCAGGTAGTCGTCGGCGCCGGCATCGAGCGCGCGAATCTTGTCCGCATCCTCGCTGCGCGCCGAAACCACAATAATCGGCATACCCGACCATGCGCGCACCGACTCCACCACCTTGACACCATCCATATCGGGCAGGCCCAGATCGAGCAGCACGATACTCGGTGCCTGCGATGAGGCGGCGGCGATGGCGGCATGGGCGGTCTCCACGGCCATATGGCGCAAGCCGTGCGCCTCGAGCGCAGCGACGATAAGATTGCGAACGGCGGGGTCGTCCTCAACGACCAAGATGAGCGGTTTTACGGCAGAGTTCGGCACAGCGCTACTCCTTATCAAACGAAACGTCGGCGGCGGGAAGCTCAATCGTAAAGACCGAGCCGTGCGGGTCCGCCGCGGCAACCTCTATGCTACCGCCATGCGCCAACGCAATGGAACGGCAGAGCGAAAGACCCAGGCCCACGCTGCGATGGCTGTCGGCAAGACCGTGGTTGGCGGTGTAGAACGACTCAAAGACCCGCTCGCGATCTTCGGGTGCGATGCCCGGACCATCATCGGCCACCGAGCACGCCACGCGTCCATCGTCGACGCTAATCGAAATCATGATATGCGAGCCTGCGGGCGTATAGGTGATGGCGTTGTTCACCAGATTGACCACCAGCTGCACCATCAGGCGCGCGTCGACGTTGACGAGTGCCGGCTCATCGCACGCCACCACCTTAAGGTCGTGCTCGCGCACGGCCGGATTTACGTGGCGCAGTGCCTCCTCGACGATATCATCCATGAGCTCGAGCGTAGTCGACAGATGCATGCCGCCACCCTCGAGCTTGGTGATGGCGAGCAGGTTCTCGACGGTAGCGTTGAGCCATTGCGCATCCGAGCGAATGGACAGGAGCAGGCCGCGGCGCGTCTGGGCATCGAGCACGGCCGTGCCAGTCGAGCCTTGGTCGAGCAGCACGTCGGCATTGCCCGAAATACTGGTGAGCGGCGTGCGCAGATCGTGCGAGATGGAGCGCAGCAGGTTGGCGCGCAGCTGCTCGTTTTTGGCAAGCACCGCCGCTTCTTCGCGGGCCTCCATGGCGCGGGCGCGATCGAGCGCCAGCTCGCCTTCGCTCACGATGGCATCGGCAAGCGCCCGTTCCTCGTGCGTCAGCACGTCGGGCTCGGCAACGATAGCCAGCACGCCCACCACCGAGGCGATGGCCAGAGGAAAGGTGGAAAAGCCGATGATGCCGTCGATGGAATACAAAAGCAGCTTCCAG
>CAJMRO010000185.1:0-1857 GCA_905215825.1 uncultured bacterium | reverse complement strand
GGGGCGCGGAGCGCCCGTGAGGTAGATGGCGACGACGCCGGGATAGGCGACATCGTAGGTGTCGCGCAGCAGCTGCTTTGCCAGCTCGCCGCCGCCCTCGCCCACGGCCATGGTGCCCAGGGCGCCGTAGCGGGTGTGCGAGTCGGAGCCCAAGATCATCTTGCCGCAGCCGGCGAAGTTCTCACGCATAAAGGAGTGGATGACCGCAATATGGGGCGGAACGAAGATGCCGCCGTACTTCTTAGCAGCGGAAAGGCCAAAGACGTGGTCGTCCTCGTTGATGGTGCCGCCCACGGCGCACAGCGAGTTATGGCAGTTGGTGAGCACGTAGGGCAGCGGGAACTGCTCCATGCCCGAGGCACGCGCCGTTTGGATGATGCCGACAAAGGTGATGTCGTGGCTCGCCATGGCGTCGAAGCGGATCTTGAGCGCCTCGGGATCTCCGGACGTATTGTGTGCCTGGAGGATCGAATACGCGATGGTGCCACGCTTGGCATCCTCGGGCGTCTGCGTAATACCGCGCTCGGCAGCCTCGGCCGCAGGCACAACCTCGCTGCCGCCGCGCAGGTAGATGCCGTCCTCGTACAGCTTGACCATACTGTCTCCCACTCTGCCCGAAAGGCTCGGGCGCATAGCATACATTCATTCAATATCGTGCCATAGAACAGTTGCGAGTGGGTTGCGAATCTGCACGTTCACTTTATCTCGGTAAAGTAAAGGACGAGCCCCTTGCATCACTCTCCTAACAAGGAGTGTCCCAAAGTGCCGGCACAAAAGGAACGTCCCCAAGTGCCAAATGCCGCAAGAATGTCCCCTTTGACTAGTCATTTAAGAACGTCCCCAATGACTACCCTGCCGTATCCGGAGCAAGGCAACGCCGCAGGTAGAGGACGGACGTCGAGCAGCGTCGGCCCGTTACGCGGTTTGGTAAAACCGCGTAACTACAAATCCCCGCCGGCGCCCAGCAGCTTGCGCATGACTTGCTCGGGGTTAACTGAGCCGTCGCGCGGGGCCAGGGCGGTGATCTTCTTTTGCATCTTGTACTCGTGCAGCTCGTCCTCGAGCTGGCGTACGCGGGCGCGGAGCTTCTCGTTCTCGCGTTCGCGCTCCTCGGCACGCTCCTTCATATCGAGGATGCGCACCACGCCGGCGAGGTTGATGCCCTCGTCGGTCAGTTGGTTGATGAGCTCCAGGCGCTCGATATCGGCACGCGAATACAGACGCGTGTTGCCGCCCGAGCGCTGGGGATTCACCAAGCCTTTGGACTCGTAGACGCGCAGAGTCTGCGGGTGCATGCCGGTCAGCTCGGCCGCCACGCTGATCATGTACAGCGGTTTGTTCCTATTGTCCTCGGCCATGCTACCTGACCCCTTTCCGTCTCGTTATCGTCCATCATAAGCCCGTGGGCGCGGGCGTGCGCCGCGACCGCCCTAGTACGTCGCCTTGTAACGGTTGACCTTCTCGCGATAGTCGCGTGTGTCGGTCTCGCGCAGCTTGGTCATGGCATCGCGCTCGTCATCGGATAGGTTCGTGGGGACCTGCACCTTGATCTCGACGAGCAGCGCGCCTGTGCGGCCACGGTGCTTAACGTCGGGCGCCCCCATTTCCTTAAAGCGGAACTTCTTGCCCGTCTGGGTACCCGCGGGCACCTTCAGACGAACCGTCGCACCGCCGGGCGTCGGCACGTCCACCGTGCAGCCGAGCGCCGCCTCGTAGACCGAGACCGGTACCTCCATGGTCACGTCGGCACCTTTGCGCTTAAACAGCGGGTGCTCCTCCACATGCGTGGTCACGACCAGGTCGCCGCGCTCGCCACCCGCAACGCCATACTCGCCGCGACGCTTGTAGCGCAGCTTG
>CAJMRO010000184.1:0-1871 GCA_905215825.1 uncultured bacterium | reverse complement strand
CGTGGGTCACGAGCGGGGTCTGGCGCGCGCCTTCCCCGAGATTGTCGAGGCATCGCGCGCGTGCCGGTTTGGCGATTGCACACATACCCATGAGCCGGGCTGCGCCGTTCGCGAGGCCGAGGACGCCGGGCAGATCGACAGCCTGCGTTTGGAAACGTTCCAAAACCTGGCGTCATCCATGCGCGTGAGTGCTCAAATGCTCGATCCCGATGTCCATCTGTAATTGATTTTTCCTATGACAGCCGTCTCCCAACTGTTCGGGAGACGGCTTTTTTGCTGCGGAAAAGCCTCGAAACATGCAGTTTGCTGACGTACTGACCAAAACCTTGCTACGAGCTTGACGGGCTGGTCAGCTTTTGGTCAGCGATTGGTTTGACATCGAAAACCAAAATCGCAATTGCGCCGCTTTGCACTCTGACCGCCCAGACAATGGTGGTACGGGCATTCGCCCGGCACTGCCATGAGAGGAGCGGCCGTGAACAAGAGCAAACGCATCGCCATCAGTCTGGTCGCGGGCGTGCTCGCTGCTCTGCTCTGCATGGTTTACGGCTCGTCGATCCGCTCGCAAGCCGAACAGGTCCAGGCTGAGACCTTGGCCAAGTACGGTGGCGATCGCGTCGAGGTATGCGTCGCGGCGCGCGATATCGATGTGGGCGAGACCCTCGATGAGACCAATGTCATAACCCAGGAATGGCTGACGAGCCTGTTGCCGCGTGACGCGGCGACCGAGCTGCGCCAGGTGCGCGGCGACGTGACGACTTCGCGTATTCCCAAAAACGCCGTGATCTGCAATGTCTACACCAAGGCCGAGAGTCACAAGCTCGAGGTGCCTAAGGGCAAGGTCGCCGTTTCGGTGGCGGTCGATGCCGAGCACTCGGTCGGCGGTGCTACGGGCGTGGGCAGCTACGTGGATGTGTATGTGCAAAAAGACGGCGTAACCGATCGGTTGTGCGGCGCGTACGTGATCGATACCAGTGAAGATTCCGGTGCCACGCGCGAGGGCAAGATCGAATGGGTGACGCTGGCGGCTGACCCCGAAGACGTCAAGGAACTGCTGGGGGCATCGGGCAAGGGAACGGTCAGCTTGACGATTCCCGCCACGGCGCGCGGCAAAAAGAGCGGAGGCGACGAGTGATGAAGGCGATCTGGCTTGCGTGCTGCGCGTGCGGCGATTACGGGCTGTTGCAGCGGGAAGTCGAGGGCCGTGACGCGGGTGCACAGGTGCTTCGCGTGGGTGACCTGGACGGGCTGGTTTCCATGGCGCGGGCGTTTCCGTCGCGCCGCGGGGCTGCCATCATCGCGGCGTCTCTGTTTGATACCGAAGATGTGCGCAAGACTGTTGCGCGCCTGACGGCCGAAGGCCGCGTGAGTCGCGTGGTCGTGTTGATAGAGGCACTCGATCCATCGGATATCGAGGGGCTGTTTCGCGCAGGGGCGACCGAGGTCATCGCTGCGCACAGTATATGCGGCAACGGGCGCGCGGGCGAGGGAGCGGTTGATTCCGATCGGTGCATGACGATTGAGCCCGATGCTTTTGTTGATAGGGAACCCGGGGCGCCTCGCGCTACAAGAGGCCCGCGTGTTGATGATTATGGAAAAGCGGAAGCCGAGCATGGTCGGCGCCCCCGGAACCCCCTTGTATACGATGACGCTGGAGAGCCGGCGCAGCATGCTGGCGACTCCCCGGCTGTAGATATGGGATACGTGCACGGCGTGAATCTGGCGGATGAACTCGACGAAGTTGAGGGCCTTGCCGGGTGCGGCGAGTTGTCGCTGATGCAGCATGAGCAGATTGCACAGAACGAGCCTGCCTCGCAGACCGAACAAGCTGCCATGCCGGCTTGGACGCAGCGTGTGGTTGCGGCGGGGGA
>CAJMRO010000183.1:0-1875 GCA_905215825.1 uncultured bacterium | reverse complement strand
AGGGCACGAGCTGCTTGGTGAGCACCAGGCGGCCGAGCATGGCGAAGCCCATGGCCGGCAGGATGTTGGCGGCAACGCCGCAACCATCAATGATGAAGGACGGGACGAAGTCGAGCAGGCCCTGGATGGCATCGGAGCCCAGATAGAAGGCGCCGCCGCACAGCAGGAAATACTCAAGGCAGCCCCAAAGACCCATGCCCCAATGAACGGCGTAAATGCCTTTAAGGTTTCCCTTGAGGGCGAACCTGTCTGCCATATCGACAAACACGGTGAACAAGGCACTAGTAATGTTGCCGATCGTCAGCGAAAGGACAGCGATGGGCATGGCGAGCGCGATGGACGTCTCGGTACCCTGACCGAGCTGAATGGCAAACGCGCAGGCGAGCACGCCGCCGATGGTTTCGTTAGGCGGCACGTAGGCGCCGATGGAAACCGAACCCATGAACAGCAGCTCCAGGCTGGCGCCAACGGCAAGACCAGTCTGCAGGTCCCCCAGCACCAGGCCCACGAGCGGGCACAGGACGATGGGGCGGAACGCGTAGAGGGTGCCGAGCTGGTAGTCGAGGCCTCCAAAAGCTCCGACTAAGCCGACGAGGATTGCTTGGGTAAGCATGGTTCCTCCAAAATAGGAAATCTCGAGTCATAGCCGGTCACCGTCGCGCGCGCTGTTGATATCAATCCGGAAACTCGACCACACGGCCCGAAGCGTACCTGGTGTGCTGTTAACACCTATGCCAGGCACAAATGATTTGATACCAATTATAGATATGCAGGTTCTTACTATTTAATACCACTCGCTCAGCGGAGTGTTTTTTTACCGTAAACGGCAGACGTATCCCATCAGGCGCGCTCTTTGTTTCGATGGCGGACAAGCGCCACCAGAAAGCCATCGCCAAAGGCATCGTATGCCAAGTTGCCTACAATCACCAAAACGATTATCGCCGCGCCCAAAAACTCGTTCCAGCGAAAGACCTCGCCAAAGAGGAGCGCCGACCAGCAGGGAGCGAGCACGACCTCGCTCATGCAAACCAAGTTGGCCGCAAACGCGTTAGTGCGCGCAATCCCCTTGGCATACAGCACACTCGCAAGGCCGCTGCAAAAAAGGCCATGCACCAGCATAAGCCCCCACTCAAATGGTTTTACGGAGCCTAGGTCGCCGGCAAAATAGACGATCGGCAGTATCGAGATGCCGCAGGAGATGAGCGAGGACACCATGGGCGACGCATCGGGGCGAGAGTTTAAAAAGAAACACAGCCCAAAGGTGGCTCCCGAAATGACGGCAAGCAGGTTGCCGAGCATGCCCTCGGCACTCAAATCGCCTAAAAAGAACAGTCCCATACCCGTAAAAGCAACCACCACGGAGGCAATCTTCGCAGGCGAGGGCAACGTGCGAGTTGCGAGCGACTGATACACGATAACGAAAATCATCGAGGTGTACTGCAGGACGATCGCGTTGCCGACCGTCGTGAGCTGGTTGGCAAAGTTAAACGTGGTGCCCGTCACGAAGTTGCAGACGGCCACAAGGACAATAAGGCGGCTGACGCGGAGGACGGGCCTGCCGACGAGCAGGATAAAGAGCGCCATAAATATTGCCGTGACGGCACCGATCAAAAGAGCTGACTGCGAATTGGCGCGAACGAGGATGCCGATAAAACTCCACAAGAGCGCCGTGCCAAATAGATACATCGCCCCGCTCACGCCATTATCGGGTGGATTGTCAGATCGAATCACGAAGCACCTCCAGCTAGCTTTCGGTAATAAAAAACGGCGACCACAACGGGTCGCCGTTTCCCTTGGGGGCAGAATAGAACGCAGGAACCTACGCCAGCACGCCGAAGAACGCGCCGATGATGCCCACGACCATGGTGGCCACGA
>CAJMRO010000182.1:0-1896 GCA_905215825.1 uncultured bacterium | reverse complement strand
AGCGCGTTGAGGGCATGGCCGCCGGCCTGGAGAAGCTCGCCGAACTGCCCGATCCCGTCGGCCGCGTGCTCGACCATCGCGTGCTTGCAAGCGGCGTGGACCTCACCCGCGTGAGCGTGCCGCTGGGCCTGGTCGCCATGGTCTATGAGGCGCGTCCCAACGTGACGGCCGACGCCGCGGGCATCTGCATCCGCACTGGCAATGCCTGCATCCTGCGCGGCGGTTCGCTGGCCTATCACTCGTGCGCCATGATTGCCGAACTGCTGGCCGATTCACTTGAGGCTCAGGGTTTCCCGCGCGAGGCCGTCTCGATGATCGAGTCTACCGACCGCGAGGCAACCGGCGAGCTCATGAAGCTTCGCGGTATCGTCGATGTGCTCATTCCGCGCGGCGGCGCGGGCCTCATCCAGCGCTGCGTTCGCGAGTCGCTCGTGCCGGTTATCGAGACGGGCACGGGCAACTGCCACGTCTACGTTCATGAATCCGCCGACTTCGATAAAGCGCTCAACATTATTGTCAATGCCAAGACCCAGCGCGTGGGCGTGTGCAATGCCGCCGAGTCGCTGCTGGTCGATCGTGCCGTGGCAGATTCGTTTTTGCCGGCGGTCGTGGCCGTGCTGCACGACCACGGTGTGCTGATTCACGGCGACGAGGCCACGTGCGCCGCATGCGCCGACGCCGGTCTTGCCGAGGGCGACGACTACGTGGCCGCGACCGAGGAGGATTGGGGTCGCGAGTACCTGGCGCTCGAGATGAGCGTGAAGGTCGTTGCGAACGAGGACGAGGCCATCGCGCACATCAATCGCTACGGCACCATGCATTCCGAGGCCATCATCGCCGAGGACGTGGACGCCTGCGAGCGCTTCCTGGACGCAATCGATGCTTCGGCTGTGTACGCCAACGCCAGCACGCGCTTCACCGACGGCGGCGAGTTTGGACTGGGTGCCGAGATCGGCATCTCGACCCAAAAGCTCCACGCCCGCGGCCCCTTCGCCGCCGAGGCCCTCACCACCTACAAATACAAGCTCCGCGGCACCGGCCAGGTCCGCCCCTAGCGCCCGTGCAAGAAAAACCACCACAAAGGTGCCTTTCCCCTTTGTGGTGGTTTTAGGTGGCGTGGGCGGTTAGGCCTGGAAGGTATCGCGGTCGGGGGCGAAGGACTGCATGGCCGCGATGGTGCGGTCAAAGAGCTCGGGGAGCTCCCAGCCCAACATCTCGGCGCCCTGCGAAATCACGTCGCGCGAGCAGCCGGCGGCAAAGCGCTTGTCCTTGAACTTCTTCTTGAGCGACTTGGTCGTAAAGTCCATAACGCTCTTGCTCGGGCGCATGATGACTGCAGCGCCGATCAGGCCGGTGAGCTCATCGCAGGCAAACAGGATCTTTTCCATCTGCAGCTCGGGTTTGGGCAGCGAGGTGTTGAAGTCCGACGTGTGCGTCTGGATGGCGTGAATGAGCTCGGGAGACGCACCTTCGCCCTCAAGAATCTCTGCAGCATAGATGGTGTGGTTCACGGGATCGTCCTCATGCTCCTCCCAATCCAGATCGTGCAGCAGACCGACGATGCCCCAAAACTCCTCGTTCTCGGGGTCGAACTCGCGCGCAAAGTAGCGCATAGTGCCCTCGACCGTCTCGCCATGGGTGATGTGGAACGGGTCCTTGTTATGCTCGTTGAGCAGTTCGAACGCGCGGTCGCGGGTGATTCCGGCGGTAAGCGGCTCTGCCATAAGAGACTCCTTGTGCTCGTGGGTATCGATAAGAATGAATACTACTAGAACAAGAAAACCACCACAAAGGTGCCTGTGAACTGCCTCCCATTTCTTGGACATCGGGAAATGGGAGGTTTGGAGTGGGAAGGATAAACTGGACTTTCTTTTAAGGATCCTCAAGCGTATTGCC
>CAJMRO010000181.1:0-1928 GCA_905215825.1 uncultured bacterium | reverse complement strand
TCTCGGAAGGCACGTGCAGACCTTTCGTCATGGCCTCCTACCTTTCTTTCGGGCCCTTGTCAGGGCCGATTCGTTAGCGCCCCTCCGTGTGAGGCGTTATTGCTGACGACATATTTATATCCAAAATCAGCTCATACTTCCACCTTGCCCCCGAACGGTTTTTTATAGGAGGTGAACGGCATACACATATACTTCACGCATGGCACACTTCATCTTAATAAAGCGTATTTACGTGCTTAAACGCGTTTTAATCCTAAAATCAAATGGAACTAAACTTTGTTAAACCATCCTCAAATTGCATATTTCCAATAAAGCTATGAATAGAATTAGCGGTTCACACCGCGTCTCAACCATTTTCATTTTTATTCAGAAAAAAGTTTGTCCTATTCATTTCTGATAAATAAATTACCGTTTACCAGACGCTTGATACCGTTCACCGGAAACTCAGTATAAGGCCCAGCGGATACCGCCTCGCTTTACGGCCCCATTTGTAACAACTTGACTTCTCGGTATAGAAAAACGGACCCGCTTCCCCTAGGGAAACGGGTCCGTTTTCGATTATCTTCGGCTAATTTGGATAAGGCCCCCGAAGACCATCGGAATCCTAGCGATCGAACTCCGCCAGTGCCTCGCCCAAAAGCCTCAGGCCCTCGCGCAGAACGTCCTCGCTCGCGCAGTAGCCCAGGCGTGCGCCGCAGGGAAGCTCAAAACGGCTACCGGGGACCAGCAGCACTCCCCTCTCGGACAGCAGGCGCCTGCAGAACTCCTCGTCATCCTCGGGAATATCCAGCTGGATAAACGAGGTGGACACGCCCTGCGGGGCCGTCCAGGAAACGCGATGCTGCGTATCGATCCAAGCCTGCGCGATATCGCGGTTGCCAAACACGATCTTGCGATTGCGCTCGAGAATCTTATCCTTGTGCTCAAGCACATAGGTCGCCAGGGCGTCGTTGAACACACCGCCGCAGATCATGGTGTAATCGCGATAGGTGCGGATGCGGCTGGATATCTCTTCGTCTGCCAGGACCCAGCCCACGCGGGCCGCAGGTGTCGAATAGGTCTTCGACAACGAGTTGGTGACAATGGCCCTCTCGTACACGTCGACCATCGACATAAAGGACTCAGTGTTTTCGAGCGGCAGATATACCTCGTCGCACAGCACGTAGGCGCCCACCGAGCGGGCGATCTCGGCAATCTGGCCGAGCATATCGGCATCGAGCACCGTACCGATGGGGTTAGATGCGTTGTTGATGCAGATGAGCTTGGTGTTGGGACGCACCAAGCGCTTGAGTTCCTCGATATCGGGCTTCCAGCCGAGTTCCTCGCGAAGCTCCCAATACTCGACCTCGGCGCCCAGCGTGCGCGGAATCTCGTAGAGCGGCGCGTAGGTGGGCCACTCGGCGATAACATGGTCGCCGGGCTCGACCACAGCCATGATGGCGTTGAGGTTAGCGCCCGTGCAGCCATTGGTCTGCAGAATGTGATCGGGATTGACCTCCCGACGATACAGCTTGGCAACCTCGGCCTTAAACTCCGGCGAGCCCTCGATCCAGCCGTAGTTCATCTTCTCGCGGTCCAGGCGCTCGTAGAACGTGGCGCCGTCCTGTTCATCGAGCGCGCGCAGCTCGCCCATGGTGAGCGACGAGATCGTCGACTGGGCGATGTCCCACGTGGCGCTCTTCTCCCAAACGTTGAGCCATTCCTCAACGCCAATCGTCTTGATGTCCATAGCCAAGCTCCTTACAAAAGCAGTCATCCAATCGTGTTGACGTTCCTCATACAAGATTGGGGCGGTGCGAAAACCCGCACCGCCCCAATGGGAGACATCTAATGGCAGCTAGATGTATGTATTATGACCTGTACGGGTCCTTGAAGACCTTAGAGGTCCTCGCGCCAGAAGGGCATGCTCATGCAGCGCGGGCCGCCGC
>CAJMRO010000180.1:0-1952 GCA_905215825.1 uncultured bacterium | reverse complement strand
GGCTGGTCCGACTCCGGTGAAGGGTCCGTTCCAGTCATTCCCGTATTGGGCCGTGTGCTGGCTGATGTTCTTTTTACTGATGTTCCTGTTTGGTGCCGGCCCCTTTGCTGCGCTGATCTTCTTCACGATTCCCATCTATCACTGGGTGGCGCGTGCACTCGATGGCGATTGGGCGCGCGGGGATATTCAGGTTGGTCCGGCACCGGTGGCGGTCAGGGCCCAGGGGAAGGATACTTCTGCGGAACCTGATGCTGACGTGGCTACCGCGGCCACCGCTGAGCCGATTGCCAAAGAGAGTGATGAATGATGAAGCTTTCGCATGAATCCAAGGTACGCTTGGGCGTTGGCATCGGAGCGTTTGTGCTCATCATCGGGCTTGTCTTTGGCATTTCGCGGACTTTGATTCATTTTGATGGCCCGTGGGATCTCGACGATGTTGTATCCGGCTTCTCTGGTATGGACGATGCGGTTGACGAGGACGATCTTTTGGATGGCGGTAACTATTCCGCTCAGCCTCAGCAGCTTTCGAGCGAAACCTTTGATGCCGACGCGTTCACATCGCTTGACTTGGACGTGACGTCGGGCACGGTCGAGGTCAAACACGTCTCCAGCGGGCCAGTGCGCGTAATTGAAAGCGGTCGCGTGGCAACGGGGACCGTTGCCTTCGATGCGGCAACCCAGAACCTGGCCGAAATCAAGGGCTCTACGCTCAAGATTCGCCAGTTCGATTGCGATGACGAGCGCGCCATTGACCGCACGGTTACCGTCGAACTGCCGCGCGAAGTTGCCGATAACATGGTGGGCATTACAGCGAATGTAGGATCGGGTGACCTGACGGTCGCGGGCATTGCGTGTCATGACCTCAACCTGACTTTGGACTCTGGAGACGTTGAGTTTACGGGCACCGTGACCGATACCCTGAATGCCGAGGTCGGTTCGGGCGATGTGACGTTCGAGCTCTACCAGGCCCCCGCGAAGTCGATGGACGTGAGTGTGGGCTCGGGCGATGTGGAGATGATGGTTCCGAACTCGACGGGCTTTAAGGCGAGCCTTACCTTGGGCAGCGGCGACTTCGAGAGCGATTTCCTTCCGCTTGGCTACGACGGCGAGACCATTTTGAATCTTGAATTCGATAACGGCGATAAGTCTGCTACGTATCGTTTTGAGGTCGGTTCGGGCGACATGTCATTTAATTCAGAGTGACGGGCGGTTATCGAAGACTTATATACCATAGCTGCGCTGTTTGATGGAGGCGTCGGAGCCGTGACGGGCTCCGACGCCTTTGCCTTTACAATGGGGTCATGGAACAGATTATCTTGAACATACTCGAGGCTCTGCGTCGCGGCGAGACCGTGGACGACAAAGCGCTCGTCAAACTGATACATGCCGAGGCGCGCCGTGAGGGTGCCGACAAACGCGATTTGGCCAAGCGCCGTCTGCTGCCGTTCTACCAGCGGGTAAAACGTGAGGAGCCGGCTCGTTGGGCTGGGTGGAATGTCGATGCCGAGCTGGAACGTCGACTGCTGCAGGTGCTGCGTATGAAGCCTCGTCGCACGGCTTCGGGCGTGGCGACCATTACCGTTATCACCAAGCCCTGGCCATGCTCGGGCGATTGCCTGTTTTGTCCCAACGATCTGCGCATGCCCAAAAGCTACCTGCACGCCGAGCCGGCGTGCGCCCGTGCGGAGCAAAATTGCTTTGACCCGTATCTGCAGGTGAGCGCTCGTCTGACCGCGCTTTCGCAGATGGGGCACGCAACCGATAAGATTGAGCTCATCGTGCTCGGTGGCACCTGGAGCGACTATCCGCAAGGGTATCAGACGTGGTTTATGTCGGAGCTTTTCCGTGCGCTCAATGACGATGCCGTCGCCGGCGTGGCGGCCAACCCCATGCTGGCGCGTCCGGGCATCAGCCGTGCCGAGGCGGGGCGCCTGCTCGATGACGCTCCCGCC
>CAJMRO010000179.1:0-2053 GCA_905215825.1 uncultured bacterium | reverse complement strand
GCATGTTCTTTCGCGGTAAACAGGTCTTTGTCATCGGTGGCGGTAATGCTGCCTGTGAGGAAGCCCTGTTCTTGTCAGAAATCGCCAGCAGCGTGACCATCGTCTTGCGCCGCGATCAGTTCCGGGCTCCTGATGGCGTGGTTCAAAAGGTGCTCGCAAAAGATAATATTTCAGTTAGGTACCAAACTAGTATCGTGGAACTATCGGGCGAGGCCATGCCCATGACTATTATGTTTAAGGAAAACGCTACCGGTGAAACCTATTCCGAGTCCTTCGATCCCGGCTCGTTTGGTATCTTTGTCTTTGCTGGCACACAGCCCCATACCGAGCTTGTAGAGCATCTGGTTGAACTGGCGCCCGACGGCGGTATTTTGACCGACGAATCGATGGCAACCCGCACGCCTGGCTTATTTGCTGCCGGCGATATCCGTTCCAAGCGTTTACGCCAAGTTGTGACCGCTGTTTCGGACGGAGCCATAGCCGCTACCAGCGCATACGCTTTCTTACGCTGATAAGTACGATAATATATCTTATGTAAGGTTGTTATCTTCAAACAAAGTGGTTGGGCAGTGCATCAATGTGCTGTCAAACCACTTTTACTTAACGGCTATGTGATATGCAAAACTAGATGACCTAGAATACAATATAGATAACGAACGGAGGATCCTTATGAACCACGTCAAACATGTTATCCCGATGTCCGATACATCGGTCAGCATTAAGCCGGAGGATATTCAGCCGACGGTGCTGCCGGATGCATTTATTCAGTCCGATATGGTGGGTAAGCTCAACGCTTTGAGCCTGCCACGCTATGACCAGCTGCCCAACGTAACGCTCTATCGCGATCAGGTTATTGAATATGTTGCGCTGTGGATGGAGCCGCTTTCGATTTGCGTAGAGCAGCCCGTTATCACACCATCGATGATCAATAACTACGTGAAGGTCGGTCTCGTTCCTGCTCCGGTTAAAAAGCAGTATGGCCGTGAGCAGATTGCGCGTCTCATCGCCATTTGTATCTTTAAGCAGGTGCTGCCCATCGCTGCGGTTCAGGCGCTCTTTAATATTCAGCGCTTGAGTTACGACGCTCCGACTGCTTTCGATTATGTAGTCGATCAACTTGAGGCATCGATTCGTGCGGCGTTTTCCGTCGAGCAGACTCCCGTGCCCGATACCGCCCATCAGGTCACGCGCGAGTCGCTGCTCGTGCGCAGTGCGGTATCGTCCTTCGTTTCGAAGGCATACCTGATGAGCTACCTTAAGTTTAATGGGTTTAATAGCTAATCGAGGCATAAGACGGGCGGGATAAAGAGCCATTGGCCCCTTATCCCGCCCGTGCGTTTGTCTAGTTGGAAATTATCGGCCCGAAGCCACGCCCATGCCGTAGCCGATGATGAGGCCGTGCATCTCGGCATAGTATGAATCTAGCCCGTTACAGGGCATGATGATAGTCTTGGAGCCTGGCCAGCGCTCCGCAATTCGGCTGGCAAGTGCCTGGGCGCCTACCTCATTCTCGACGTGGTCGATAACGACCTCGCCGCCAGTAAAGCCTTCGGCCTCCATGGTGTCGACAATCTTGGTGAGCATCTTCTTTTCGCCGCGGGTGTGACCAACGAGTTCAATTTTGCCCGCTTCGCTCGCCGTGCCCAAAATGCGGATATTGAGCTTGTTAGCAATAACGCCGGCTGCCTTAGGGATACGTCCGGCCTTCGCAAGGTTTTCGTAATTGCACAAACTAAAGAGGATCTTGCTGTTCTGCTCCAAGCTATCGAAATAGGCGCAGGCGTCCTCAAAGGAGGTATCTGGGTTGCTTGCAAGATAGCGGTCGAACAGCAGGAAGATCAAATCCATTTTGCCACCTGCGGCTCGCGAGTTAACCAAATGAATCTGACGGTCCGGCTCCTCGGCAAGCACCATGTCACGTGCGGTGGCCGCGGCATTGTAGCTTCCCGAGACTCCCTCGGAGATGGGCATGCAAATCGTCTTGTCGGCAAGCCTAAAGAGTTCGGTCCACTCGCCTACGCTCGGACAGGCGCTCGAAGAAGCGCTCGACTCC
>CAJMRO010000178.1:0-2117 GCA_905215825.1 uncultured bacterium | reverse complement strand
GCTAAAGAACGGCACGCCCGCCTCGCCGGCAACAGCCTTGGCAAGCAGGGTTTTACCAGTACCCGGAGGGCCAACAAGCAGAGCACCACGCGGCAGCTTGGCGCCGATCTCCTCGTAGCGCTGCGGCTTCTCCAGAAAGTCAACGACCTCCTTGAGGGATTCCTTGGCCTCTTCCTGGCCGGCGACATCCTTAAAGGTCACGCCCACGTCCTTGGAGGCAATCACGCGCGCGCCGGACTTACCCAGTCCACCGCCGCCAAAGCCACCGCCGCCAAAGTTCATCGACGGACCGTCATCGCCCATGGCCTTCTTCATGCGGCGGTTGAGCCACCAGCCGATCAGGAAGAAAATCGCCATGGGAAGAATGAGCGTAAGCAGGTAGTAGGTCATCAGACCCGAGTTCTTATCGGGAACGACCGACTCAAGCGAGGCGCCAGATTCAAGCACGCGATCGGTAAAGCCCGCGTCATTCGGCACCCCGGTCGTCTTGTAGGCGATGTTCTCGTCCTCGCCCTTCTTGGTGTAATAAATCGTGTAATCGTCCGTGTTGTACTCGACCTTGTCGACACTCTTCTTATCGAGCGCTTTGACAAACGTCGAGTAATCGGTCTTCGTAATCTGCTGCGTGTGACCGATGTTGGGGAACAGTACGGTCGAGAGCACGAGGTAGACGACGAAGGCGATGAGCACGTAGAGGATCATATTCCGTCTACGTTTGTTGTCATCCATCTCCATCTGCTTGAACTCCATCTACTGGGGTTGATAATGTTTTCTAGAATACCCAACCCGGACGGCGATAAACCGACGCCGGGCACGAAAGGACAGAGATGGCATCACTGGAAATCGGCAAGGTTCAAATCTATACGGGCGACGGCAAGGGCAAGACGACGGCTGCGCTGGGCCTCGCGCTGCGCGCCACGGGCTATGGACTTAACGTGCTCATGCTTCAGTTTGCCAAGAAGCTGCACTGTGCCGAACATGACGCAGCACCTCGATTGGGGCTACGCATCGTACAAGCCGACCGCGACACGCCCGAAGCCTGTGCCGCACAGATCATGGAGCTGGCGCGCGAGCAGATTAGCCAGGTCGACGTGCTGATCTTGGATGAGCTGGGAGAAGCCATGCGACGGGGCTTTGTGACGCGCGAAGATGTCGAAGCGTTGATCGCGATGAAACCAACCACCACGGAGCTCGTGTTCACCGGCCGTGGCTTGCTGCCACTCGCCGACCTTGCAGACCTAGTAACCGAAATGCGCCCCGTCAAACACTACTTCGACGAAGGCCTCCTAGCCCGCCAAGGCATCGAATACTAATTGATCCGAAGGGGACGGAGGAAAACGGATCATCGACATCACCACGGAGAGCAATGATCCGTTTTCCTCCGTCCCCAAGGGATCATTAGGCAGTGGCGCGGCCGAGCCAGTTGCCGCTGTGATGGTAGACGGTGAACATCATGGCGGTGATTACCCAGGTTACGGGGTAGACCAGCAGCAGGTGCTCAAGCGACGGATCGAACGGCATAATCGCAAACACCCAGATCACCCTGAGCACGACGGTACCAAAAATCGTGAGCAGCATGGGCTGCAAGCTCACGCCGGCACCGCGAATGGATCCCGACGCGTTCTCGATAATCGAGAAAATCGCATAGAACGGCGCAATGAAGTGGAGGATGGTCATGGTGTACGCCGAAATCGAAGTATCGTCGACAAACAGACGAGACAGCGGACCCGAGAATACCAGCAGCACGGCAGACAGGCCACCAATGAGCATAAACGACAGCACGAGCGACGTATGGTAGCCCTTGCGCATGCGCTCGTAGTTGCGTGCGCCAAAGTTCTGTGCCGAGAACGTGGTGATCGACACGCCAAGCGCCTCGGTAACCATCCAGACAATGCCATCCAGGCGGCCCGAAAGACCCCAAGCCGTGGTGACATCGGCGCCAAACGAGTTGACCGACACCTGAATCAAAACGTTGGAAATCGAATACGCAGCAGACTGAAAGCCAAGCGGCAGACCACACGAGATCATGCTCTTACAAATGTCAGGATCAATGCCAAGTTTGGACAGACACTATGACCCAATCCGAGGGCACTAAAAAGATAGGAGCCCCCGCTCGT
>CAJMRO010000177.1:0-2133 GCA_905215825.1 uncultured bacterium | reverse complement strand
GGTTGGCCACGGCGCGCACCAGGTGCTCGTCGTGGCTGATCAGCACGATGGTGCCGGGGAAGTTTTGCAGGGCGTTCTCGAGCATGTCCACTGAGTCGATGTCCAGGTGGTTGGTGGGCTCGTCCAGGCACAGGAGTGCCTCGGGCGCTACGAGCATCTTGGCTAGGGCCAGACGGGCCTTTTCGCCACCGGAGAGGACGCGTACCTGCTTTTCGATAGAATCGTTGTCGCTAAACAGGAAGGCGCCCAACAGGCTGCGCTGCTGCGGCACGGTCCACTTGGGCGTGACGGTGTCGATTTCTTGCAGGACGGTGTTGGACTCGGTCATGCCTTCGAGCGCGTGCTGGGCATAGTAGGCCACACCCACGTTGGTGCCCAGGTCACGGGTGCCTGTAGTGGGCGGCTCCAAGCCGGCGATGATTTTCATGAGGGTGGACTTGCCGGCGCCGTTAGGGCCGACGAGCGCCACATGCTCGCCGCGGTAGAGTTTGAGGTCAATATCACTGTAGATGTGCTTGTTGCCGTAGGACTTAGACACGCCCTCCAGGCCCACAACCATGTCGCCGGAGCGCGGCGGATCGGGGAACTTAAAGTCGATGTGCTTGTGGCCCTCGGGCAGGATGACGAGCTCCTTTTTGATCTGCTCGATCTTGCGGATGCGCTCCTGGGCCTGGGCTGCCTTGGTGGGCTTGTAGCGGAACTTGTCGACGAAGACCTGCATGTGAGCGATATCGCGCTCCTGGGCAGCACGCTTGGTGCGCATCTGCTCCAGGTTGTCCTCGCGCTGCTTAAGGTAGCTGCTGTAGTTGCCGGTGTAGGTGGTCACGCGGCGGTTCTCAAGCGCGGCGACGTGGTCGACGCAAACGTCCATGAAGGCGCGGTCGTGGCTGACGATAAGGACGGCGCCGTCGTAGTTCGCGATAAAGCCGCGAAGCCACTGGACGCTTTCGAGATCCAGGTGGTTGGTAGGCTCGTCCAGAAGCAGCAAGTCAGGATGGCGCAGGAAGAGCTTGGCGAGCGCGATGCGCATCTGCCAGCCGCCCGAGAACTCGGAGCACGGGCGCTCAAAGTCGGTGACCTTAAAGCCCAGGCCGGACAGGATTTTGCGGGCGTTGCTCTCGAGCTCGTAGCCGCCCAGGTGCTCAAAGCGATCCTGGACCTGGCCGTACTCGTTGAGGAGTGCGTCGACGTCCTTGCCTTGCTCGGAGAGCTCGGTAATCTGGGCCTGCAGCTCGTTGGCGCGCTCGCCCATGCGGCGGATTTCCTTGGCGGCGGCCATGACCTCGGCAAGGATGGTGGTGTCCTTGTGTTCCAGGTTGGTTTCCTGCTCTAGGTAACCCACCTGGCAGTCCTTGGCGTACTGGACCTGGCCGGCGTCGGGGCTGTCGATGCCCATGATGATCTTGAGCATGGTGGTTTTGCCGGCGCCGTTGGGTCCCACGAGCGCGAAGCGCTCGCCGGGGTTGATCTGGAAGGACGCGCCGCTAAAGAGGACGCGCGCGCCGAAGCTTTTTTCGATCTTGTCGATGGCCTCCCGCACCGGGCCGTTGCAGCCCTGCTCGGCCATGCCCTTGAGGCAGGCCAGCACGCCGTAGGTCAGCAGCGTGTTCTCCTTGCGGATGGCCTTCAGTTCTTCGTCCTGCTCCTTCTGGCGCAGGGTCCAGCGGTACACTCGGTTATAGGTGGTCAGCAGCAACAGCAGCGCCGAGAGCACCCCGCCGGCGGTGATGATGCTTTGCCAGGTCAGCTCCATGGTGGTTTCCCTCCTTTCTCCCTTTATCCGTTGGGAATGGGACAGGGGGGAAGTTGCACGTGTTCGTGCAACTCCAAATGGGTTTCTCCCCATTGCACAAACCGACCGCGCCGGACGCAAACATCTCTTGCTAATTTGGGGTGGATATGATATGCTAAAAAAACGACCAAAGCGCATGACATCTGCTGCGGGAATGCCGCGCGGAAGGGGAGAGCACCGTGAAAACAGCCATCGTTACCGACACCAACAGCGGCATCTTCCCCGCCGAGGGCCAGGCCCACGGCATCCACGTTCTGCCCATGCCCGTGATCCTGGACGGCAAAACGTATTACGAGGGGATCGATCTGACCGCCGAAGCCTTTTACAAGCACTTGGAACAG
>CAJMRO010000176.1:0-2157 GCA_905215825.1 uncultured bacterium | reverse complement strand
TGGGCCAGACGGCGTAGGCTCGCCTCGATGCCGCCGATGATGATGGGGGCATCCTTGAACGTCTGGCGGATAAGGTTGCCGTAGACCGTGACGGCTCGGTTGGGACGGCGCCCCTCCTCGCCACCGGGGGTATAGGCATCGGTGTGGCGGCGGTGCTTGGTCACCGAATAGTGGTTGACCATGGAGTCCATGTTACCGGCGCTGACGAGGAAGCCCAGGCGTGGCTCGCCGAGCACGGTGATGCTGGCGGGGTCGGTCCAGTCGGGCTGGCAGATGATGCCCACCTTGTAGCCGTGCGCGTCGAGGACGCGGCTGACGATGGCCATGCCAAAGCTGGGATGGTCCACGTAGGCGTCGCCGCAGATGTAGACAAAGTCGCACTGGTCCCAGCCGCGCGCATCCATGTCGGCGCGGCTGACGGGGAGGAACTTATCGCGGCCCGGTCGCCAGGGGCGGGTGGGCGCTGCAGTGGCATGCGTGGTGTGCCCACCCTGCGCCTTGCCGCCGCGCTTTTGCTGCTGGCCCTGTTTGCCCTGTTGACTGCGCTGGTTGTTCTGAGCGTGCTGAGGCTTTTTTGCCACGATCCCTCCCGGTGTTTGTATGCTGCACGTAATTGTAACCAGTCTTTTTGGGACGGGGCTAAAAAGACTGGTGGAGTACATGAGCTGGCGGATCGGCGCGTCGATGCGGGTGTTGTTTGTTTCCAGACTGTGTATCTGCGCGTTGGAGAACCCGTCTCGCGCGCACGCCATGTTGTCAATGGGTTACAGTATGAACGGCGGCTATGTTTCCGCCAACGCACGAGAGAGTCGTCAACAAGGAGGATGCACGACGATGCAGCGTGCCAAACAGATATCGGAGTCTATTGAGCTGGGCATCATCTTGGCGCTCGCCGGTGGCTTTATGGACGTGTATTCGTACATTGGGCGCGACCATGTTTTTGCAAACGCGCAGACGGGCAACATCCTGCTCGTGGGCGTGAGCATTTCGGAGGGCAATTGGGCACTTGCGGGGCGCTACTTCTTCCCTGTGGTGTCGTTTGCCGTGGGCATTATGCTTGCCGATCTGGTACACGAGCGTTTTGGCAGCGTGATCCACTGGCGCCAAGTGACGGTGTTCTTTGAAGCCGTCATCTTGCTGGGCGTGAGCTTTATCCCTGGTGGCGGTTACAATCTGCTCGCCAACTGCCTCACTTCGTTTGCCTGCGGCATGCAAGTTGAGAGCTTCCGCAAGATCCACGGTCACGGCATCGCTACGACAATGTGTATCGGCAACTTGCGCAACGCGCTGCAAAACGTGGACGATTACATCATCACCCACAGGCGCGGCTTTTTGGAAAACGGCCTGCTGTACTTTGGCGTGATCTTTATCTTTGTGTTTGGCGCCGTGTTGGGCAACTGGTGTATTGAGCGCATGGGCCTGCATGCCATCGTCGTGGCGAGCTTGCTGCTGTTTGTCGCGTTTGCCATCATGTTCATCGACCGCGAGCGCGACTTGCGCTTACGCTGGAAGGTTGCGGCCGAGGCTTGGAAAGAGGGCTGCCGAAAGTAACCGAATGCGGCAAAGGGGCTGTCCCTTTGCCGCACTGATCAATATTGGGGAGGGGACGGCCATCTCGGTCGCCCCTTTTTTGGAGTCTTAAGCGCTAAGGTGCATGTTTGTAATGACAAGATTTGACGTCAGCAAAGCGTACTGCTTGAGGCTATAGAATAAAAATGTCATCTTTCTAGCTGTACTTATTAGTTGAGGGGATGGACATATGCCAGAGCTTTTTATTCAAAATAAGACGACAGTACTCAAGTTGATAATCAAGGCAGAGAACTGTCGTCTTTATTGCTTTGTAGAGCCTTTCTGAGGCTCTTCGGGGGTTTGTGTGGGTTAGCCGCCCGGTAAAAGTGCCCGCCTAGCAGCGGCGGCGCGCCTCGCGTATCGTTGTTTTCCGACCAAAGAAAAAATGAACGCGCGAAGGAACGCCGCCATGCTGAACAGTCTACTCAAAAGGGCGCTCGGGCTCGAGCGCACCGTAATCGAGGGAGCGAGAATCGAGGGCGATTCCATAATCGTCTCCGTGAGGCCCAGGAGGGCCGCGCCGAGGTGCCCGGTGTGCGGGCGGCGCTGCGCCGCCTACGACAGGCTCGGGCCCAGGCGCTGGAGGGC
>CAJMRO010000175.1:0-2250 GCA_905215825.1 uncultured bacterium | reverse complement strand
CGGGTGCCGCCCAGGCTGCCGCCGGTGTCGCCGTGCCCACCATCTCGCGCGGACGCGTGACCTTTGTCGATGCCGCTCTGCCGCAGGGCGTGGTGGTGCCCGACGCCAATTTGGCCGTGTTCTCGATCGCCGACCTCAACGCCCGCATGGATGCCAACCGCGCGCGCAGCCGCCGCAAGGTGGACATTACGCAGATCACGTTCCCGTTTAAGCCGGGCGACTACGTGGTGCACGCCACTCACGGCATCGCACTCTTTAGCGAGATCGCGCGCCAGGAAGTGGGCGGCAAGGAACGCGACTACTTTTTGCTGGAATATGCCGACGGCGACAAGCTCTACGTGCCGCTCGAGCAGGTCGACCGCATCACACGCTATGTTGGCCCCGACGGCGACAAGCCGCGCCTGACCAGGCTCAATACCGCCGACTGGACGCGTGCCACCAACAAGGCGCGCAAGAACGCCAAAAAGCTGGCGTTTGATCTGGTCGACCTGTATACGCGCCGCTCGTCGATTACCGGTATCGCCTGTCCGCCCGACACGCCCGAGCAGATCGAGATGGAGGAGAGCTTCCCCTACGACGAGACGCGCGACCAGCTGGAGGCTATCGCCGACATCAAGGCCGACATGGAGGCGCCCAAGCCCATGGATCGCCTGCTCTGCGGCGACGTGGGCTTTGGCAAGACCGAGGTTGCCCTGCGCGCGGCGTTTAAGTGTGTGGACTCCGGCCGTCAGGTCATGGTGCTCTGCCCCACAACCATTCTGGCCCAGCAGCACTACGAGACATTCTTTGAGCGCTTTGCCCCGTTTGGCCTTGAGGTCGAGGTGCTCAGCCGCTTCCGCACCCCGGCGCAGCAAAAGCGCGCGCTCAAGGCGTTTGCCGAGGGCACGATCGATGTGCTCATCGGCACGCATCGCCTGCTTTCGGCCGATGTGAACCCCAAGAACCTGGGCCTGGTGATCATCGACGAGGAGCAGCGCTTTGGCGTGCAGCACAAGGAGCAGCTCAAGAACCTGCGCGAGCAGATTGACGTGCTCACGCTTTCGGCAACGCCCATCCCGCGAACCATGCAGATGGCCACGAGCGGCGTGCGCGACATGAGCCTGATTACCACGCCGCCCACCGGGCGTCGTCCCGTGATCGTGCACGTGGGGGAGTACGACCCCGATGTGGTGAGCGCGGCGATTCGCCTGGAGGTGGGCCGCGGCGGCCAGGTGTACTACGTGTCCAACCGCGTCAAGACCATCGACGACGCCGTGGCACGCGTGCACGAGGCCGCGCCCGAGGCGCGCGTGGGCGTGGCGCACGGCAAGATGAGCCCGCGCGAGGTCGAGGATGTGATGATCGAGTTCGCGACCAAAAAGATCGACGTGCTCATCGCCACGACCATCGTGGAGAGCGGTATCGACAACGCTACCGCCAACACACTGATCATCGAGGATTCGCAGCGCCTGGGCCTGGCGCAGCTCTACCAGCTCAAGGGCCGTGTGGGTCGCTCTGCCACGCAGGCCTACGCGTACTTTATGTTCCCGGGCGAGCTGCCGCTCACCGAGGAGGCGACGGCGCGCCTGACCGCACTTTCCGAGTTCCAGGACCTGGGCAGCGGCATGCGCATCGCCATGCGCGACCTGGAGATTCGCGGCGCCGGCTCGCTTATGGGAGCCGAGCAGCACGGCAACCTGTCGAGCGTGGGCTTTGACCTGTTTACGCAGATGTTGGGCCAGGCGGTAGCCGAGGCGCGCGGCGATGACGACGCCGGCGTGGAGGCGGCGAGCGTGGGCATTAACCTGCCGGCCGACTACTTCTTGTCCGAGGAGTACCTGCCGGCGGTGGATCAGCGCGTGCTCGTGTACCGTAAGCTCGCGGCGGCCGAGGACCTGGAGAGCATCGATGAGGTGCAGGAAGAGACCGAGGCCGCGCATGGCGAGCTGCCGCTGGCGGGACTCAACCTGTTCAATCGCGCACGAATCCGCATTCGCGGCGAGCGCCTTGGACTCGAGAGCGTCACGCTCAGTGGCGGCCGCATCACGTTTTTGGGCGTCGACGTGCCCAAGAAGGTGGCCTTTGAGCTTAAGACCCGCTATGGCGCGGTGAACTTCCCCAAGAGCCGCAAGCTGTCGGTGCCCTACAAGGCAGGCGCCGGTGTGGGCAGCGGCCTGGGTCGCGGCCTCGACGCCAACGACGGCACCGGCCCGGTGGCGGCGGCGCTCATGCTGCTCAACAACCGCCCCGTATTCAAGGATTATTCCGATA
>CAJMRO010000174.1:0-2335 GCA_905215825.1 uncultured bacterium | reverse complement strand
GCCCTTGGGACATCCCGAATCCCGCGGACCGCCGTTTCTCGCATCCGCGGCGCGGTCCGCCATCCGCCCAACGGCTGTCCCGCCGGCGCCGGGCCCATTATCGGGGCCAACCGCCCCCCCGCACACCCGACGATTTCAAAACCATGCCGGTTTACGGGGCTGGGCCGGGAACCCCCGAGCATGCCGCAATCGGTAAAATCAAAACCGCAGGTAGACGACTTGCGAATTCCGTGAAATGAAGGGTATGGACGGCCTGTCCGGGTCCAGCCCCGTAATCCGACATAGTTTTGAAATGACACTAATTCACTGGCAGGCAAACAAGGTTGTTCTAGTATCTCGTTGCCGGCTAATTCCCGATTTCCAACCAGTTGCACAAAACATTTGCTCGCAGTCGCGTCTCGACGCGCTTCATTGCCTCGGATTTGGCTTGATATCGAATCCCCAAACGACTGCAGATGCTTTTGACTATGGTGTCTAGCTGCTTTTTGTCGTTAAGCATATCGTGGGTTACCAGAAACACGTCGAAACCCATACTCTGGAGCGCAGTCATGCGCTCTGCATCGTGGTCAAGTACCGCGCCTGATCCATGGATGACTTCACCTTGGATCTCGATAATTACTGCCTTCATTAGGATTGGGTTTACAATCACAATGTCGCCGTAGCAAACCTTTTGACCTGCGATGCTTTGGGCCGCCTCGGATAGAGGGGTTAAATCGTTGAGATACACGTATTTGAATCCTGAACCACCTAGACGTCGAGAACGACTTAGAAGCAGGACCCCCGCGACCTCGAGTGGAGATGCAGCGATGCCGATAACCTGCTGAGCGGCAACATAAAACTGCTTTCCCCACATTTGACTTTTGACCTTATCGGCGAATCGATGCAGGTCGCTCAGTTCGATGAGCGGCTTTCTCATCCAAAGAGAAGTACCTTTGAGTTTTGTAATCTCTCTTCCGTTCTCACGCTTATTCGATTGGCCTTCATTATCTGGGGCCTTTACGGTTGCGCGGGCATAAACTCGTTTCCAAGGGACCTCGTCTTCGCCCTCTCCAAGTTCGAACAGATCCTGCGTGCTGGAATTGCGATTCTCCTCTTCCGCAATTTTTAACTGCATTTCGACAGCGGGGATCGGCTCGAAAACAGAAACCCAGCCGCAAAGTTCGTACATGGCCAGTACGAGATCTATTTGGGACACAAAGCGTGTCATAGTAAATAACGTGTTAAGCGGATTGGTGACACTAAAGCCTAAATGAGTGTCGATTGTTGCGCCGGCATCCGATACCCCTTCCCAGCGAATAGTGGAGCGCAAACCCGAATGGTGGTTACAACAGCCTGGTGGAGCAACAGAAATAATCGGGGTTTTGAGGACGTCGGTTACGAAAGGGGCTTGGGATAGGGCTCGCCAGCCGTCTTCGGAGTTGGGCAGGCGCGGGTAGAGATCGCGCACCTGCGGCGGGCAGCGCCAGTAGCGGAATGCGGTGTTTGCGCAGACGATTTCGTCCATTTGCGCCTCCCCTGGTATCGGCCATAGGCCGCGCGGATTGCGGACATCACCGATTATCTACCGGGGCATCATGCGGGTAAGTACCGGAAGCTGACCAAACACTGACCAAAAAATGGATGGGATGTGTTGAAAGGTTGTCACGAGGCGTGAATGTGCTGATACGAACTGTGTGCCAGTGGTCTCTGTCTCCACAATTGCGTATGACTCATGCAAAGAATTCATTGAAAGAGTGCGTGATCTTTCTTCGAAATGGTCAATGACGTCACTTAAAGTTAGTCAACGAACGGAAATTATATTCAATATGTAGGATTCGTGAAGGGGACATGATCAATAAAAAACGGGACCCCATTTTAATAAAAATCAAAAATTTGGTGTCAGTTTTGGTGTCACCCTTTGTGTCAAAAAGAAAAAGGCCAGAGGCTCAACACCTCTGGCTTGTGCTTTTGATGGTGGGCGATACAAGATTCGAACTTGTGACCCCATCCGTGTGAAGGATATGCTCTACCCCTGAGCCAATCGCCCGTCGCCTTTCGGCAAAAGAGATACTATCATAGCCGCGCGTGGTTTACCAAGAACTTTTTGCCCCCGATTTTAAATTCGTGGGCGTATAGCGCGCCACCGCAATCAGGGCACACGACAAACCCGCAGCTAAACAGCCATTTATCGCTTAATCCACGAAGTCTCGGGGCGGCAAATGAGCCGCGCGTTGTTGTAGGCCATATCGAGTGTGAGGCAGGTGCGCGCGGCGTAAAAGCCGTCCTCGCGCTGGATGGTCAGCGCCAGCTCTGGCTTGTCGCCGGTCAGGCACAGCGGCAGGAGCAGCTGGATTCG
>CAJMRO010000173.1:0-2383 GCA_905215825.1 uncultured bacterium | reverse complement strand
CCAGTGCCGCGTCAGCTCCCGGATGGCCGTCGCTCCACACTGTTCGATGAGTTCATGATCGGCATGAGTACTGCGGCCAGCCGCATCAGTGAGGGCATGCTCGTTTGTTCAGGCGACGTACTGCTGCTGTTCAATGCTCTCCAGATCGACTTCTACAGCGTGGGTGCCGCGGCGTTATCCATTAAGGAAAAGGTAGAGACCGGTAAGAACCACGGTGTGTATCTGCCGGACGCGAGCGGCAATGTAGGCCGCTTTCTTCATAAGCAGACCATTGAGACGTTAACGCAGGCAGGCGCGGTGGACAACCGCGGCAATGTGGACATCGACACCGGCGCGGTCATCTTGCGCAGCGATGTATTGACAGATCTGTACAAGCTGATCAACACCGATGAAGTCTATCGCCGGTTTGTGAATGAACGGGCGAGGCTGTCGTTCTATGCGGATTTCCTCTACCCCTTGGCCTCTGAGTCTACATTGGAGCAGTTCTATCGGGAGAAGCCCGAAGGCGAGTTTACACATGAACTCCATGAGTGCCGGACGGCGCTTTGGGAAGTCCTCTCTCCCTACAGCATGAAGCTGATCCGCCTGTCTCCGGCATCCTTCATCCACTTCGGCACGACAAAAGAGCTGCTGCACCTGATGACTGGCGGCATGGAGCGGTTCCGCTACCTTGGCTGGAACAGCCGTATCAACACGAACAGCAACTGTTGCGGTTTCGCATCGAGCAACAGCTACGTAAGCCCCAAGGCGCAGGTTGGCAGGGGCAGCTACATCGAGGACAGCTACGTCCACCGGGACAGCATAGTGGGCGAGAATTGCATCCCTGCGGGCGTGACGCTGGACGGGCAGACCATCCTCGCAAACGCTGTGGTGATCCACGGGTTGAAGCTGGCAAACGGCCGCTTTGTTGTGCGCATGTACGGCGTGCAGGGCAATCTGAAGAAAAACAGATTGTTAGGTCAGGAGCGTTCAGAAGCGCTGTGGACAGAGAAAGTCTATCCGGTGCGGGAGAGCATTCGGGACGCAGTGGACGCAACGTTAGAAACATATGAGAAAGGCTTCCCGGGTAGCGATGATTACATGTCGCTACAGGAGAGTTTCAACGCGGCGGACGTGACGGCGATCCTCCCATGGCGCTATCTGGTGGACTGCGAATTGCCCAAGGAGCGCACCAATGTTACCGGCAGCCCGATGGACGAGGTGCTACACGACAACCCCGCCCAGATTGAGGTCAGCGACATCCACGCCCGGTTGGGGTTTGAGAAGAACAGGTATATCCTGCTTTCCGCGCACCGTGAGGAGAACATCGACTCTGAAAAGAACTTCCTGAGCCTGTTCACCGCCATCAACGCATTGGCAGAGAAGTATGATATGCCCATCTTGTACTCCTGCCATCCCAGAAGCAAGCATCGTCTGGAAAAGAGCGGCTTCAAACTCGACCCTCGTGTCCGAGTCAATGAGCCGCTGGGCTTTAACGACTACAACAAGCTGCAAATGAATGCTCTGGCAATCGTCTCCGACTCCGGTACTCTGCCTGAGGAGAGCAGCTTCTATCTGTCTATCGGTCATCCCATTGCCGCCGTGTGCATCCGTACCAGTACGGAACGTCCCGAGGCATTGGAAGCCGGTGACTTCATTCTGGCGGGCATCACCACCCGAGAGCTGCTCAACGCTACCGATATGGCAATCGAGATGAAGCAGAAGGGCGTTCTGGGCAAGCCCTGCCCCGATTATGTGGATGAGACCGTGTCCATGAAGGTGGTTCGTATCATTCAGGGGTATGTAAACGTCGTTAATAAAATGGTGTGGAGGAAATACTGATTCTGCACAGCAGCCATGTACTGAGTCGCATGGCTGTGCTGCTCAAATATGCCACCTCTCCGTGGTGAGCAGCAGGCAACAGAGATATCCTCCGGATAAAGCATATATTCGTTAAATCACTCTTTGGATAAGGAAAAAACTATAATGGGAAAGTATTTTGGGACTGATGGCTTCCGTGGCGAAGCTGGAATTACATTAACGGCAGATCATGCCTATAAGGTAGGCCGCTTCTTAGGCTGGTACTATAATGCCCTGCGTGAACGCAACGGCAACAACGAGCCTGCACGCATTGTAATCGGTAAAGACACCCGCCGTAGCTCTTATATGTTCGAGTATAGTCTGGTGGCTGGTCTGACCGCTTCCGGCGCAGATGCCTACCTGCTGCATGTCACGACTACGCCGTCCGTGGCCTACATCGCCCGCGTGGATGATTTTGATTGCGGCATCATGATCTCGGCCAGCCATAATCCCTACTACGATAACGGCATCAAGCTGATTGACTGCTACGGCGAGAAGATGCCGGAGGAGATCTTGCTGTTAGTCGAGGATTACATTGACGGAA
>CAJMRO010000172.1:0-2384 GCA_905215825.1 uncultured bacterium | reverse complement strand
CGCAGCTTGGTCACCGCGGCCGTCTGCGGTCCGATGACGATGGCGTCTGCGGCAATGCGGTCGGCCACGGCGTGCCATTCGCGCGAGAGCTGCGGCACCACGCCCGCAAAGGCGATCGCGTCGACCGCGTCGAGCGAAAGGCCGTACATCTTAAAGAAACCCATCAGGCGCACATGGATCTCGTCGGCGGTATAAGAGCGGTCGGTGGGCATGCGCCACGACTGCACCAGCTCGTCTCCGTCAAACAGGCCCATGGCCGTCTGCGTGTTTCCCATATCGATAGCGAGCAGCATGTCTACTCCCAGTGTTGGCATAAAAGGACGCGCACCATTGTATACGCGCCGCCGACGGCACTCGGCTGCGATTCGTTTACGGTGATAGGGGCTGAGGGGTTTAAATATGAAGGAATTATGCTCTACGAGATTTTCCTTGCCGTTTACCGAACTCCCGCGTAATATTCTTTTTTGCGCACATGAGGTGCCCAGACATTGCGGGGTGGAGCAGTCTGGTAGCTCGCCGGGCTCATAACCCGGAGGTCGTAGGTTCAAATCCTGCCCCCGCGACCAAGAACTTGCAGCTCGTCGGCCTAGCCGGCGAGCTTTTTTGTTATTCCGGGACTGTGTTTTCGGTCCAATTCTCGGCTTCTTAAACAAAATCTCGATCTGTAACATCTAGACCCGATTTGGGCGGCTAAGTGTTATAGATCGAGATGTTTCGGCAGGACGGTCTTCGTTTGTCTAAATCTGTAACACGAGGGACGGATTTTGCCGAGTTGTTGTTATAGATTGAGATTTTTTAGCAGGCGGGTTTGGTTTGTCTCGATCTGTAACAGTAAGACCCGGTTTTGTCGCGTAACTGTTACAGATTGAGACAAACCGACGGGCCGCCCTGCCCCATCCACCTGCCGCTACCTGCTGTCCGCCGATTTCCGTTGCGCTGTTGTATTCCCATGCCATATCCTCTAGACAACTACGCGGCAACATCGCCGCCGCGCCTACAAGAGAGGAATGTCCATGACCGCACCTGCATCCAAGCTGCTTCAGCCCATTACGGTTGGCCCCCTTGAGCTCAAAAACCGCATTATGTTTCCGCCGCTGACCACCGGCTACGAGGAGCGTGACGGCTCCATTGGCGAGCGCAGCCTGGCTTTTTACGAGCGCTTGGCCCGTGGCGGCGTGAGTTACATCGTCATCGGCGACGTTGCTCCCGTCATGACCGCAAGCCCCACGCCCAAGCTGGCGACCGACGCCCAAATCCCCACGTTTAAGGCCCTGGCCGATGCCGTCCACAAGCACGGCGCCAAGGTCGCGCTGCAGCTGTTCCACCCCGAGTACGACGTGCCCGGTGTCGGCCGCATGGTCATGGGATCCATGGCCGCCGCCAAGGCCGCGCAGGAGGCCAAGGCCGCCGGCGACGAGGAGACCTTTGCCGCCAAGATGGCCGAGTCCAACGAGATCCGCAACCAGGCCTACGCCAAGCTGCACCACGACATGCAGCACTTTGTGAACGAGGCGAGTGTGGAGCAGCTCACCCAGATCAAGGAGGCTATCGCCGCCTCGGCCGCTCGCGCGCAGCAGGCCGGGATCGATGCCATCGAGGTCCACGGCGACCGCCTGGTAGGTTCGCTGTGCTCGGTCATCCTCAACCAGCGCACCGACGAGTACGGCGGCTCGTTCGAGAACCGCGTTCGCTACGCGCTGGAGGTCGTCGCTGCCATTAAGGAAGCCGCGCCGCAGCTGATGGTGGAGTACAAGCTCCCCGTGATCATGGAGAACCCCGACGGCACGCCGCGCGGCAAGGGTGGCCTGCAGTCCGACGAGGCCTGCGAGTTCGCCAAGCTGCTCGAGGGTGCGGGCATCGATATGATTCAGGTCGCACAGGCCAACCACACCGGCAACATGGGCGACACCATTCCGCCCATGGGTGCCATGCCCTACAACTGGACGCTGCCCGTGGCCGAGCGCGTCAAGGCCCTGGTCTCCGTGCCGGTGGCAACCGTGGGCCGCGTGGTTTCGGTCGAGGCCGGCGAGAAGATTCTGGAAGATGGCGCCGCCGACATCATCGCCTATGGCCGCTCGCTCATGTGCGACCCCGACATTGCGCTGAAGGCCGCCACGGGTGAGCCCATCCGCGAGTGCCTCAACTGCAACAAGGGCTGCGTCGATGCGATTCAAAACCGCAAGTACATCTCGTGCGTGCTCAATGCCGAGAATGGCGATGAGGCAACCATCGCCATTAAGCCGGGCGAGGGCGACAAGAAGATCGCCGTGGTGGGCGGCGGCATCGCCGGTCTGGAGGCCGCGCGCGTGGCGGCCAAGCGCGGCTACGACGTGACCGTCTACGAGGCGAGCGATCATCTGGGCGGCCAGATTGTGCTGGCGGCC
>CAJMRO010000171.1:0-2392 GCA_905215825.1 uncultured bacterium | reverse complement strand
GCTGCATCAGCGACGACGGCACCATGAACGAGAACGCCGGCAAATATGAGGGAATGGACCGCTACGCCTGCCGCAAGGCGGTGGTGGCAGATCTGGAGACGCAGGGCTACCTGGTCAAGACCGAACCGTACAGCCACAACGTGGGCACCTGCTACCGCTGCCACAACGATGTGGAGCCCCTGATCTCCGCCCAGTGGTTCGTGAAGATGGCGCCCCTGGCCAAGGAGGCCATCCGTGTGGTGGAGGATGGGACCATTAAGTTCGTGCCTGAGCGCTTCACCAAGACCTATATCAACTGGATGGAGAACGTCCATGACTGGTGTATCTCCCGCCAGCTGTGGTGGGGCCACCAGATTCCCGCATGGTACTGCGACGAGTGCGGCCACATCAATGTCAGCCGTGAGGATCCCACCAAGTGCGAAAAGTGCGGCTGCACGCACCTGACCCGCGAGGAGGACGTGCTGGATACCTGGTTCAGCTCCGCTCTGTGGCCCTTCTCCACCCTGGGTTGGCCCGACACCGATGCGCCCGACCTGAAGTACTGGTATCCCACCTCCGTCATGGTCACCGGCTACGATATTATCTTCTTCTGGGTGGCCCGCATGATCTTCTCCGGAATGGAGCAGATGAAGAAGGAGCCCTTCAAGACCGTGTTCATCCACGGCCTTGTCCGCGATGACAAGGGCCGCAAGATGTCCAAGTCCCTGGGCAACGGCATCGACCCCCTGGAGATCGCCGACAAGTACGGCGCCGACGCCCTGCGCTTCAACCTGATCACCGGCAACAGCCCCGGCAACGACATGCGCTTCTACGTTGAAAAGTGCGAGGCGATGCGCAACTTCTGCAATAAGATATGGAACGCATCGCGCTTTGTCATGATGAACCTCACCGTTGAGGATAATCATCTGCCCGAGACGCTTGAGACCGAGGATAAGTGGATCCTCTCCAAGCTCAACCGCGTCGTCAAAGAGGTCTGCGATAATATGAACAGCTTTGAGCTGGGCGTTGCGGCAGGCAAGATATACGATTTCATCTGGGATGATTACTGCGACTGGTACATTGAGCTGACAAAACCGCGCCTGAACGGCGATGACGAGGCGGCAAAGGAGAGCGCCCAGCGCGTGCTTCTGTATGTCCTCGTCGAGATACTTAAGCTCCTGCACCCGTTCATGCCGTTTATCACCGAGGAAATATGGCAGGCGCTGCCTCACGAGGGCGACGCGCTTATGATGCAGTCTTACCCCGAGTACAGCGAAGCGCTCAACTTCCCCGAGGACGAGGCAAACTTCGGCATGGTCATGGATGCCATCAAGGCCGTCCGTGCGCGCAGATCCGAGATGAACGTACCCCCGTCCAGAAAGAGCCACCTTATCATCGTCACCGACAAGGCAAAGGCATTCACCGACGGCGAGAAGTTTATCTGCAAGCTGGCCTATGCCTCCGGCGTTGAGGTCAGAGCGGAGCTTCCCGAGAGCGCCGACGGTATGGTGTCCGTCATAACCGATAACGCGCGCATGTTCATGCCCATGGCAGAGCTTGTTGATCTTGAAAAAGAGCGCGCACGCATGGAAAAAGAGCTTGCAAACGCCAAAAAGCAGCTCGACGGGCAGAACGCAAAGCTTGCAAACGAAAACTTCGTTTCCCGCGCGCCGGAAAAGGTCGTTAACGCCGAGCGCGAAAAGAAGGCAAAGCTCGAGGCGCTCATCGAAAATCTTGAGGAAAGCCTCAAAAATCTCGGATAAGCCCGACCGTTTTTTGCAAAATCCGCATATATAAACATTTAAACTGATGCTGAGCATAGCTCGGCATCAGTTTTTTTATATTTTTATTGCATTGGAGTGAGGAAAAATGAAGATCGCATCGGAATATTCCGACGGCAGGCTAACGGTGTTTTTAGCAGGCGAGTTAGACCATCACGGCGCAAAAACGGCTGTTGACGGCATTGCCGACAGCATTGACAGATATCTTCCGCGCGACCTCGTGCTCGACCTGACGCAGCTTGGCTTCATGGACTCGTCCGGCATTGCGGTCATAGTACGGAGCTATAAGAAAATGCGCAGCGCCGGGGGTCGGATGTACATTGAAAATCCCCAGAAACAGCCGCTTAAAGTGCTCGATGCCTCGGGCATCGACAGAATGATACCGATCGCCGCAAAAAGGGAGGTAACGACATGACGGTGACAAACTACATAAAGCTTGAATTTCCAAGCTTCAGCTCGAACGAGAGCTTTGCGCGCGCGGCCGCTGCCGGCTTTGCCGCGCAACTTGACCCGACGCTCGATGAGCTGGGCGATATCAAAACCTCGGTCAGCGAGGCGGTAACAAACTGCATCGTCCACGCGTATCCGGACAGCATCGGGACGATAAGTATGCGCCTTCGCATCCTCGACGG
>CAJMRO010000170.1:0-2408 GCA_905215825.1 uncultured bacterium | reverse complement strand
GAGGCTCCGCCGCGCAACGCGCGCAGCGGAGCCTCTTTGCATGTCCGAGGACGTTCCGGAAAGAAGCCCCCGTCACGCCCCCGGATTCCCGGTGGGAGTTCTAGACCTTGTCGGCCTTAGTACATACCGCCGCCCTGCTGACCAGCGGTGGCAGCAGCGATAGCGTCCTCAAGCTGAGTGTTCTTGGGCACATCGGAGACGGTGGCCTCGGTGATGAGGATCAGGCTGGCGACAGAAGCAGCGTTCTGCAGGGTGACGCGGCTGACCTTGACGGGGTCGAGGACGCCCATCTCGATCATGTCGCCCCACTCGCCGTTGGCAGAGTTGAGACCCTGGCCGGCGGGCAGCTCGGCAACCTTGTCGACCACGACAGCGCCCTCAAAGCCAGCGTTCTTGGCGATGGTAGCGACCGGAGCGGTCAGAGCCTTCTTGACGATATCGACGCCAATCTTCTCCTCGGGGTCGTCGATCTTAACAGCGTCGAGCGCAGGAGCAGCGTCCATGAAGGCGACGCCGCCGCCAGCGACAATGCCCTCCTCGACAGCAGCGCGGGTAGCTTGCAGGGCGTCCTCGACGCGATGCTTGATCTCCTTGAGCTCGGACTCGGTAGCAGCGCCGACCTTGATGACGGCAACGCCACCGGAGAGCTTGGCCAGGCGCTCCTGGAGCTTCTCGCGGTCGAAGTCAGAGGTGGTGTTCTCCATCTCGCCCTTGATCTGAGCGATACGGGCGTCGATGGCCTCCTTGGAGCCAGCACCGCCGACGACGACGGTGTTGTCCTTGGAGATGGTGACGGACTTAGCGGTACCGAGCATATCGGCGGTAATGTCAGCGACCTTCACGCCCAGCTCGTCCAGAGCGGCCTGGCCACCGGTGAGGACGGCGATGTCCTCGAGGATGCGCTTGCGGCGATCGCCGTAGCCCGGAGCCTTGACGGCGCAGACGTTGAGGGCGCCACGGATCTTGTTGAGGACCAGGGTCGGCAGAGCCTCGCCGTCGATGTCCTCAGCGATGATGAGCAGGCCACGGCCGGCGCGCTGGACAGCCTCGAGAACAGGCATGATGTCCTGGACGCTGGAGATCTTCTGGTCGGTGATGAGGATGTACGGATCCTTCATCACGGCCTCCATGCGGTCGTTGTCCGTGACGAAGTAAGCGGAGACATAGCCCTTGTCGAACTGCATGCCCTCGACAGTGTCGATGGTAATGTCGAACGTCTGGGAATCCTCGACGGTGATGACGCCGTCCTTACCCACGACCTCCATGGCCTCGGCGATCTTCTCGCCGACCTCGGGGTCACCGGCGGAGATGGTACCGACGGAAGCGATCTGCTCCTTGGTCTCGACCGGCTTGGCCTGCTTCTTCATCTCGGCGACGGCGGCGTTTACAGCCTTGTCGATGCCGCGACGGATGGCCAGCGGGTTGGCGCCGGCGGCGACGTTACGCAGACCGTCGTTGACGATAGCCTGGGCGAGCAGGGTTGCGGTGGTGGTGCCGTCACCCACGGTGTCGTTGGTCTTGGTGGCGACCTCCTTCACCAGCTGAGCGCCCATGTTCTCGATGTTGTCCTCGAGCTCGATCTCCTTAGCGACGGAAACGCCGTCGTTGGTGATGGTCGGGGCACCGAACGTGCGCTGCAGAGCGACGTAACGGCCCTTGGGGCCCATGGTGACGGTAACGGCATCGGCCAAAGTGTTGACGCCCTTTGCGAGCTTGGCGCGGGCATCGGTGTTGAACGTAATGTTCTTTGCCATGGTAGGTAATCCTCCAAAAAAAATGTGACTCGCGTCGCCGCTTCCGAGTCCTATGCGGCGGGCGCGTTCAAAGACGAATCAGAGATTCTGACGAGACTAGGCCTCGACGACGGCGTAGATGTCGTCGGCGCGCATCAGCAGATACTTCTCGCCGTCGACCTTGACCTCGTTGCCACCAAACTTACCGTAGATGACAACGTCGCCGACCTGAACGTCCATGGGGATGCGCTCGCCCTTGTCGTTGACCTTACCGGCGCCAACGGCAACGATGGTGCCGCGCTGCGGCTTCTCCTGAGCGTTGCTGGCGATGTACAGGCCAGAAGCGGTCTTCTGCTCGGCCTCGTCGGGCTTGACCAGGACGCGATCTGCAAGCGGCTTCAAAGACGACATGCTTGTTTCCTCCTTTGTGGGCCGCGCGGTCATACCGCGCGGGTTAACCCTTTTTGTTTGCGTACGCGTTGAATGGTACCCACGAATGGCGGGTTATACAACACGGAGTCAAAAAATCTTATTTTTTGGCACTTAGATTTTCTGAATGCCGGGGGATAACTTGGCAGTGGCTCCCGGGGCGGACCGGAGGGCATGAAGTTTGCTGCTCTACAGTCCTGCGCAAGACGGAAAGCACATTAAGTGCTTTCCTTTGCGTGCGGAACT
>CAJMRO010000169.1:0-2430 GCA_905215825.1 uncultured bacterium | reverse complement strand
GCCCTGCCGGGGCGCGAGGCGTAGGGACTACCCACACGAACTCACGAAGGCTCCTTTCTGAGCAGCTATTCTATTATTAGTCTGGATGAGCCTTGCAACAATTTAGATAATGCTTCGATATCCTTTTTGAAGGTGGTGGTTGCACAGGAGATGAAAGAGCGAATCGTCATCATTGCGGATCATGGACATGGTTTCGAACAATTTGCAGACTATGTAATACAGTTCCAGGAGCCAGAAAAACTATCTAGCTCCTGAATGTTGTTACGAACTGCTTTTTGCGATTTATTCGAGATGCTCTTCAATCCGAGCCCTAAGAAGGGCAATGGCTGTAGGTATTCCAATTGCGGCGGCTAATTCGGCTTTATCCAAAACCTGTACGCTAAAGCACGATTGTTTATCACATTGAAGGACGATAACTGAAGATAGCTTCACTTCCTGTTGGCTGAATATATCGTAATCTCCAAATAGGAAGTTACCTTTTATTGCGTAATTCGGTATGTTCGTTACGCACTTCATCTCAAGTCTGTTTAGGCCATAATCGAACACCGCAACTTCCTTGTGTTCGATGATGAGCGCAACCCTGGGCATGTTGCTAAAACCACCGTCGACGACAGTGAAGAGTTTTTCATTTGCATCGTCATAAACGGTATATTTAAGACTCAATAGCTGTCCTAGTGGACCCGTGAACCCATGTTTTTTGATGTTGAGGTTGTCTCCCGCTGGGTTGATGAGAGCCAGAGTATGCGGATAAGGGTTACCTTCAATTGAGATTCGATATTCGTTTGTAGCCGTCTTGCTCGATTTAGGACAACTAGCCACCATGTGTCATCGCCTCGATCGAATTGGAACCGTCTTCTGCTTCGTGCGGAGAATTACGCTGTACGTTGCAGTAGATGCAGCTGCAATAACCGCATGGGCAATTTCTAACAAAATGAATGTATCTTTTTTATAAACGTATTGTCAAACATATATTGCTAAAACAGAAACAATTTATAGACTGAGTTGGTCGTATTCTTTGGGCGATTGCTCCTATAATCTAGCCTTCGCTGCTGTCGGGAGGGAAGGACTAGGGCTCCGTTATTCTGTTGAAACGCTTTAACAATTTTGACGTTCTCACGCGTTTTGTTTCAAAAGCGTTAGGATGGGACTCATAGCGTGGGGCGTAATGGGTGCCCCGCACACGATGGGAGGCTATCAATGGCTAATCGTTTCGTTCTCAATACCATCTCTTATCATGGTTCCGGCGCCATCAAGGAGATTCCCGGCGAGCTCCAGCGTCGGGGCTACAAGAAGATTTTCGTCTGCTCCGATCCCGATCTGGTCAAGTTTGGCGTTACCGCCAAGGTGACCGACGAGCTCGACGCCGCCGGCATCGCCTGGAGCCTCTACTCCGAGATCAAGCCCAACCCCACTATCCAGAACGTCAAGGACGGCGTCGAGGCCTTCAAGGCCGCCGAGGCTGACGCTATCGTGACCATCGGCGGCGGCTCCTCCATGGACACCGCAAAGGCCATCGGCATCATCATCAACAACCCCGAGTTCGCCGATGTCCGCAGCCTCGAGGGCGTTGCTCCCACTAAGAACCACGCCGTGTTCACCATCGCCGTGCCGACGACCGCCGGTACCGCCGCCGAGGTGACCATCAACTACGTCATCACCGACCCCGAGAAGGTCCGCAAGTTCGTGTGCGTCGACACCAACGACGCCCCCGAGGTCGCCGTCGTCGACCCCGACATGATGGCTTCCATGCCCGCCGGCCTGACTGCTTCCACCGGCATGGACGCTCTGACCCACGCCATCGAGGGCTACACCACCAAGGGTGCTTGGGAGCTCTCCGACATGTTCCACTTTGAGGCCATCAAGCTGATCAGCGAGAACCTGCGTGACTCCGTCGCCGAGGCCAAGTCCGGCCAGCCCGGCTCCGGCCGCGAGGGCATGGCCCTTGGCCAGTATGTCGCCGGCATGGGCTTCTCCAACGTTGGCCTGGGCATCGACCACGCAATGGCTCACACCCTGTCTGCTCACTACGACACCCCGCACGGCGTCGCTTGCGCCATGCTGCTGCCGATCGCCATGGAGTTCAACAAGCCGGTTTGCGCTGAGCGCCTGGCCAAGGTTGCCGTTGCCATGGGTGTTGACACCACGGGCATGAGCACCGACGAGGCTGCCGACGCCGCTATCGCCGCCGTCAAGCAGCTTTCCGCCGACGTGAACATCCCGCACGTCTGCGAGGCCATGAAGGCCGACGAGATCGAGGTCCTGGCCAAGGACGCCATGGCTGACGCCTGCTTCCCGGGTAACCCGCGCGAGGCGACGCTCGACGACGTCATCGAGCTCTTCAAGAAGATCTGCCCGGCTGCCTAACCCAGTTTGGTGGTCCTTCGCCCGTAGGCGTATGGTCTTTTGACTTGCTGCTGGCCCCGCCGTGCT
>CAJMRO010000168.1:0-2455 GCA_905215825.1 uncultured bacterium | reverse complement strand
CGCCGCGCCCGCCGAGGCCGAAGACGGCGCTCGCCCCAACCGTCGCCAGCACAAGCGCAACGACGAGCGCAACGAGCGCAAGGACGAGCGCAACAACGACCGCCGCAACCGCCAGCGCGATCGCAAGCAGCGCAACAAGGAGCGTAATGCCGCTCCCACCGAGCCCACGCTTTCGCGCGAGGAGCTCGCGGCCATGAAGGTCGCCGAGCTGCGCGAGAAGGCCAAGGAGTTCGAGATTGAGACGACCGGCAAGAAGAAAGCCGAGCTCGTCGAGGAGATCTACGTCACCGCCGCGAAGGCCGAGGGCTTCCGCGACATCAAGGGCATCCTGCAGATTCGTCCGGACAGCTCCGGTATCATCCATGCCCATGGCTACATGAAGTCCAACGACGACGCCTTCGTGCCCGCCTACCTCATCCGCTCCGCGCGTCTGCGCACGGGCGACGTCATCGAGGGCTCGCTTCGTCCTTCGCGCGGCGGCGACAAGCGCGCCGGCCTCGCCAAAATCACGACCGTCAACGGTCTAGACCCCGAGCAGATTCGCAACCGCCCCAAGTTCGGTGACCTCACCCCGGTCTATCCCAACGAGCCGCTGCGCATGGAGCATGGCAAGGACTCCATTACCGGTCGCGCCATCGACATCGTGTCGCCGATCGGCAAGGGTCAGCGTGGCTTGATCGTGTCCCCGCCCAAGGCCGGCAAGACCACAATCCTCAAGAAGATCTGCCAGTCTATCTCGATTAACAACCCCGAGGTGCACCTCATCTGCCTGCTCGTCGACGAGCGCCCCGAAGAGGTTACCGATATGCAGCGTTCCATCAAGGGCGAGGTTGTGGCGTCGACCTTCGATATGCCCGCCGACAACCACACTCGTGTGGCAGAGCTCGTCATCGAGCGCGCCAAGCGCATCGTGGAGCTGGGCGGCGATGTCGTGGTGGTGCTCGACTCCATCACGCGTCTTGCCCGCGCCTACAACTTGGCGGCGCCCGCCTCAGGCCGCATCCTTTCGGGCGGCGTCGATTCGGCGGCACTGTATCCGCCCAAGCGCTTCCTGGGCGCAGCCCGCAATATCGAGAACGGTGGCTCGCTCACCATCCTGGCCTCTGCCCTCATCGACACCGGCTCCAAGATGGACGAGGTCATCTTTGAGGAGTTCAAGGGCACCGGCAACATGGAGCTCAAGCTCGACCGCGACCTGGCCGACCGCCGCATCTTCCCGGCTATCGACCCCGTTGCCTCCGGTACGCGTAACGAGGACCTGTTGGTTGACGAGCAGATGCGTCCGTTTGTCTTTGGCCTGCGTCGCATTCTTGCCGGCATGAACAACACCGAGCGCGCAGCTGCGTCGTTTATCAAGGGTCTTAAGGGCACCAACACCAACCAGGAGTTCCTGGTGCGTTCGGCCAAAAAGCACAGCGACTACGAGCAGACGTTCTAGGTTGTCATCCACACGCAGCGATAGTCATCAATGCAATAAAGGGTCGGGGCTTTGAGCCTCGGCCCTTTTCTATATCGCCGCTCCGCGCTTATTTTTGACCATAAGACTGGCAAGCAGCAGGTTTCCCGTTTCAATCCGACATCGTCGCTTGCAATCGACAGGGCGGTTTCGCATAATAGCTTTTAAGCTTCGCGACGGATAACGCAGATGAAACGAACCATATACCGTTGCTTTGGGGCATAGCCCCGCTTCATCTTCTCTCGCGCAGCCAACTGAATGATGCGATTTGGGTGCTGGAAGATGGGGAGAGCTCATGGCTTCTTCTGATGCAACACAACGAGCAGTCCTTGCCGGACTTTCGTGCGGGATCGGCCTTGCCGCTCCCGTGGTTATGTATGCCGCGACGCTGCCGTTTTCGTCTGTGAACGAGACGGTCGTGGCGGGTGCGGTTCCCTTCGCCGTGGGCGCGGTGGCGGGCGTGGGCATCTATGCCGCCTCGCTGGGTATCTCCGAGTATCGTGCGCAGCGTGAAGAGCGTCTGTTCCAGCCCGATGCCATGGGCGGTGCCGCCAATCTCAATCAGCATCAAAGCGAGTTCAAGACCGCCTCGATTTCAGCTCAGCAGCAGGATGCGACTCCTTACGCTGCGGCTTCTGATTCTCAGGCTCAGGCGGAGCAGTCTACCTCGGCATTCCTTTCCGGCCTGACTGGTGCGTTCCAGCGCCGTCATGCCGATGATGGTGTCCCTACCATCGCTCGAGCCGCAGATGCTATGGACGAGGACGAGGCTTGGTCCATGATCGACAGTATGCTTGACGACGATTCGCCGGTGAGCTGCGACCCTGCACACTCGCGCGACGTCTATCAAGTCGCCATCGACGAGCTCACCAACGGCGGGCAGACCGGCTCCTTCAATCGCGACGACATCGCCGCCGCGGCACGCGCCGTGTCTGGCTCCCAGGCCGCCCCTGCGGGCAGCACGGCGGCTTTCGTGGCGGTCGTCGCCAACGCGGCAGC
>CAJMRO010000167.1:0-2561 GCA_905215825.1 uncultured bacterium | reverse complement strand
CTTGGCGAGCATGGCGCTCGGGCGCGATGCCGCCGCCATCGGCGTGCGCGGGCGCGTCTACGACAAAGCGACCATCGACATGCAGTTGTTTATTCGCCACGAGGAAAAGAAGGTACGCCGCGCCGGGGGACGCACTCGCGGACCGGCGGCATTTACCAGCGAAGACCGGGCCCGCTTTAAACGCAACCTCACCGAGCTGCTGCGCTAACCAAGGTAGATTTTCGGGACATGCCCGGAAATCTACCTTTTTGTTTTGAGCGGTGTGAGCGCTCGGAATCCATGGCTCAACAAAAAAACGGGCTTCAAAATGCCATGCGTCGCCGCATTGCGCAGGCGCCGAGCATGGCTATTTGAAGCCCATTTTTTAGGCCTACTTAGAGGCCGAAGGCGGATAGGATAAGGCCCCAGCCGGCGCCGATGACGTACATCATGACCAGGAACACGGCGTTTTCACGAGCGCTGCGGTTGGTGCGGAACAGGACAAGATAGCCCACGCCGGCGGAAATGAGCGTGCCGGCGAGCATCGGCGCCAGCTGTAGCGCGCCCTCCAGGTACAGCTGCGTAATGACCACGCTGGCCGAGCAGTTGGGGATCAGGCCGACGAGTGCCGAGCCCAAGACGGCGAGCGTCTCGTTGCCACGCAGGAACTGCTCGATCGCGGACTCTCCGAAGGTCTCGAGCACGGCAACTAGAATCAGCGTCACCAGGAAAATAAAAACCGAAACCTGCACGGTGTGCGAGATCGCGCTGCGGATAATCGACAGGACGGGCGCACCTTCGTGGGAGTGACCGTGGTCGTGCCCATGGCCGTGGTGGTGCTCATGCTCGCCTGCGTGACCGTGGTCATGGCTGTGTCCGTGGTCGCGCTCGTGTTCATCTTCATCATCATCGCAACCGCAATGGTCGCGCTCGCACAACTCGTGGATGTGGTCGGCGCTCACGCCCGCCTCGGCCACTTCATCAATGATGTCGCCCCCGGTATGGTCGTCGTGCGCGCAGTTCACATGAGCCGGATTGGCAGCGGTCCCCAGCACGGTACGGCGAATCGCCGCATGCGCGCGGGCATTACGACGAAGGCCGCGGATAGCCGCGTCCACGATAAAGCCCGTGACCAGCGCGATCAGTGCCTTCGAAGCCAAAAGCATCGCCATGGTCTGCACGGGCACCTGCTCGGCGAGCAACAGCGGCAGCATCTCATCGGAGGTCGAGAGGAACACGGCGACCAGCGTGCCCAGCGTCACGACACGGCCGGCGTACAGCGTTGCTGCCATGGCCGAAAATCCGCACTGCGGCACAATGCCCAGCAGCGAGCCAGCCACGGGACCCGCAGCGCCGGCGCGCTTGATAGCGCCGTTGACGCGGTCGCCCGCAACGTGCTCAAGTGTCTCGAGAGCAAGATACGTCACCAACAAAAACGGCGCCAGCGAGAGCGTGTCCTTGCCGGCGTCGAGCAGAATATCAATCAGCAAATCCATGACGGATGGAACCTTTCATGTCTTTCGGCAGCATTGTAAAAGTCCTAGCGGTCAACTAGGGTATTGTAGTTGTCCTAGGCGCGATGCCAATAGTTGCCCATGGTAAACTATCATCTCGCCACATCTCAATGAACCCGAGCCGCGCGGTGCGGCCCGTCCAAGGAGCAGTTATATGAACGTTTCACAAGCACTCGAATACGAGCGCCAGCCGTTTATTCCCATGTTTATCTATGGCGATCACGGCGCCATGGAGTCCGAGCGCCAGAAGGGCGAAGAGGCCCTTAAGGTGCTCGAAACCGAGTACTTTACCGCCGAGGGCGACCCCAGCTTCGACTTTGCCACCGTGCGCGACCTGGCTGACCGCAACCGCGACCTGTGCGACCAGATTGGCGAGGCATGCCTGCGCAACGTGACGCCCGCGACGCTTTCGCGCGGCCTGTCCGATGCCGACACCTGCGCCGCCATCGGCAAGATGCAAAAGCGCACCGCCGCGTCCGTTATGCGCGAAATCCGCGGCGACCGCGACGCGCTCGGCGTGGCCTACGCCCGCAAGCCCATCCAGGGCACCGTGCTCGGTATCGACATCGAGACCACCGGCCGTGCACCCGAGCGCGGCTATATCATCAACGTGGGCTGGGAGATCATGGAGCTCACCAGCGACGCCGTCCCGCATGACGCCGAGGCACACTACTGCGGCCTGCCCGACATCTACCGCGGCGAGGATGTGCCGCTATCGAACATCCATCACATTACCTGGGACGACATCGACGGCAAAAAACCATTCCGCGAGAACAAGGAACTGCAGAAGCAGCTGCTCAAACTTATGAAGAAGTACCCGTACATGGCGCATAACGCCGCGTTCGAAGACAGTTGGTTCAAGATCCACCTGGACGGTTACGCCGAGGCACGCCGCGCCGGCAAGATCATCGTCATCGACTCGCGCCAGATCTGCCGCAGCCTGGATGCCGACGTCCGCTCGCTCCCCCGCGAGTCCGCGCCCGCCGCGCTCGAGAACTGGGCGCGCCGCCGTGGCACCCTCGACGCCGACGCCAACGAGCCGCACCTGGTCCTCGACGACCCCGACCT
>CAJMRO010000166.1:0-2568 GCA_905215825.1 uncultured bacterium | reverse complement strand
GGCTGCCGCTTCAGACGATGACGATAACCTGGACTTTGGCTCCATCACTACGCTCGAGGATCTGAGCTGGAAGACCGCGCTGGGTATCGGTTGCTTCCAGGTGCTTTCGCTGATTCCGGGCACATCGCGCTCCGGCTCCACGATCATCGGCGGCCTGCTGCTGGGCTGCACGCGCTCGGTGGCGTCTAAGTTCACGTTCTTCCTGGCTATTCCCGTTATGTTTGGCGCGAGCGCGCTCAAGCTGGTCAAGTACTTTATTAAGGGCGGCACGTTCGGCACCAACGAAATCGCCATCCTGGGCGTGGGCTGCGTCGTCGCCTTTGTGGTGTCGCTCATTGCCATCAAGTGGCTTATGGGCTTCGTGCGCCGTCACGACTTTAAGTGCTTCGGCGTCTACCGCATCATCCTGGGCATCGTGGTGCTCGCGTACTTCTTTGTCCTGGAGCCTATGCTCGGCCTGTAACTTGGTCGACGCTGCGCGGCGGCCGGGGCGACAACTTGTCATTCAAAGGGGGCGGCATGACCAGAAGGTCTATGCCGCCCCTTTTCATGCCAATTTGTTCGCCCTGGCCACCGCTCGCTACCGTGGCCATGACATCGGCGGTTTCGTGATTGTCAATTGATTGGTGCAGACCAACCTGACCCCATTGCGCCAAATTCGCTGGGGCGGCCTGACGGTGACGCACGGAGTCGTGGTGTGATTTGCGTCGGTGTCCGCGCGGCTCGGTATACTGGTACGGCTCAAACTATGGCGCCGCCCGCAGGCGCGCCGTCCGTCAGATGAGGAGTCGCCCATGACCCAGCCCTTGCCCTGGGAAAAGAACGCCGCGGTATCCGTGCCGCCCGCGCCGGAACCCGTGCCGCTCGATGCATACACCGCTCCTGCTGCGCCGGAGCCCGAGCTCGTCCCGCTCGACATTTACGACGCTCCCGCGCCGGCGCCCAAGCCCGCCAAGCCGCTCGTCGACATTGACAGCCTTAATCCCGCCCAGCGCGAGGCCGTCCTGACCACCGAGGGCCCGTTGCTGGTGCTCGCCGGCGCCGGCTCGGGCAAGACCCGCGTCTTGACCTTCCGCATCGCACATATGCTCGGCGACCTGGGTGTTAAACCTTGGCAGGTTCTTGCCATCACGTTTACCAACAAGGCCGCGGCAGAGATGCGCGAGCGTCTGGCGGCACTCATTCCCAGCGGCACCCGTGGCATGTGGGTGTGCACCTTCCATGCCATGTGCGTGCGCATGCTGCGCGAGGACGCCGACCTGTTGGGCTACACCGGTCAGTTCACCATCTACGATGACGATGACTCAAAGCGCATGGTGCGCGACATTATGCAGGCGCTCGGCATCGAGCAAAAGCAGTTCCCCATCAACATGATCCGCAGCAAGATTAGCTCGGCCAAAAACGCCATGATCGGCCCCGAGGACATGCTCAAATCCGCCGACAGCCCCAATGACAAAAAGGCCGCGCAAGTCTACCTGGAGCTGGAGCGCCGCCTGCGCGCCGCCAACGCGATGGACTTCGACGACCTGCTCGTGCGCACGCTCGAGCTGCTGCGCACCCGCCCCGAGGTGCTCGACAAGTATCAGGAGCGCTTCCGCTACATTAGCGTCGACGAGTATCAGGACACCAACCACGTCCAGTACGAGATCGCCAACCTGCTGGCCGCCAAGTACCAAAACCTCATGGTCGTGGGCGACGACGATCAGTCCATTTATAGCTGGCGTGGCGCCGACATCACCAATATCCTGGACTTTGAGAAGGACTTTAAAGACTGCAAGACCGTCAAGCTGGAGCAGAACTACCGCTCTACGGGTCATATCCTGAACGCCGCCAACGCCGTGGTACGTCACAACTCGCAGCGCAAGGACAAGCGCCTGTTTACGGCCGAGGGCGACGGCGAGAAGATCCAGGCCTTCCAGGCAAGCGATGAGCGCGACGAGGGTCGCTGGATTGCCGGCGAGATCGAAAAGCTGCATGCCAAGGGCACGAGTTACGACGACATCGCCGTGTTCTACCGCACCAACGCCCAGTCGCGTATTCTCGAAGATATGTTTCTGCGCGCGGGCGTGCCCTACAAGATCGTGGGCGGCACGCGATTCTTCGACCGTGCCGAGATCCGCGACGTCATGGCCTACCTTAAGATGATCGTGAACCCGGCCGACGAGATGAGCGTCAAGCGCGTCATCAACACGCCGCGCCGCGGCATCGGCTCCACCTCGATCCAAAAGATCGAGCAGCTGGCGCGCGACAACCGTTGCTCGTTCTTCCAGGCTTGCGAGATCGCGTGCGCCGAGACGGGCATGTTTAGTGCCAAGGTGCGCAACGGCCTGTCGAGCTTTGTGTCGCTGGTGCGCGAGGGCCGCCGCATGGACGGCGAGCTCAAGGACGTTGTCGAGATGATCGTCGATAAGACGGGCTTGCTGCAGGCGTTTCGCGCCGAGGGCACCATGGAGTCCGAGAGCCGCGCCGAGAACATTCAGGAATTCCTGGGCGTCGCCGCCGAATTTGAGGAGACGCACGAGGATATCGAGGGTACGCTCGAGAGCTTGGAAGAGCTGCGCGCAGCCG
>CAJMRO010000165.1:0-2634 GCA_905215825.1 uncultured bacterium | reverse complement strand
ACTCGGCAGCCTGGCGATGCTGGCCATGCGCCGGAAAGCGTGTCCCGGTTTGGGGCCTCGGAATGGGATGTAATTTCCGCTATAGCCATCAACCGGAAACTGCAACCCGTTTTGAGCCCCTATTCCGGGATGCACTTTCCACCAGGGGCCTCAAACGGAAACTGCAGCCCACAATTCGGTCAAAAAGTGGGCTGCAGTTTCCCCGGGCTAGGCAAAGAGCGGCGGCCTGCTCGTCTACTCCCCCAGCAGGGCCTTCTCGGGCGTGATGGGCAGCGAGCGAACCTGGTGGCCGGTGGCGTGTGCGACGGCCGAGGCAACGGCGGCGAGTGGCGTGTTGATGACGACCTCGCCGATCGACTTGGCGCCAAACGGGCCCGTCGGCTCGTAGCTCGGCTCAAAGGCCACGCGAATGCTGCCGATATCCAGGCGCGTGGGTAGCTTGTAGCTCATAAAGTTGCCGGTGCGCAGGCGACCGCGGTCGTCGTGCTCGACGATCTCGTAGAGCGCATGGCCTATACCCTGGGCAATGCCGCCCTCGGCCTGAACACGTGCGAGTGCCTCGTTGATCACGGTGCCGCAGTCCACAGCCGCCGCGTAGTCCACAACGGTCACCTTGCCGGTGGCCTTGTCGACCTCGACCTCGGCGATGCCGGCCATAAACGGCGGAGGCGAAACGGGCAGGCAGGCAGAGGCATGCGAGGTGAGCGCGTCACCGCCCGCGATGTTCTTGACGCACAGGTTGGCAAAGTCGCGCAGCGTGAGGTAGCGGTTCTGCTCGCGCGCGGCACGCTCGTCGGACAGGCGCACGTACTGACCATCAAAGACCACATCGGCGGCGTCCACGTCCCACATCTGGGCGGCCTTGGCGCAAATCTTCTCGCGCAGCTCGCTCGCAGCGTTCTTGGCGGCAAGACCCGTCACGTACGTGCCCGAGCTCGCGTACGAGCCGGCGTCGAACGGCGACACGTCGGTGTCCACGCCGCGCACCACAATCAGCGAGCTCTCCACGCCCAGCTCCTCGGCGGCAATCTGCGCCAGAATCGTGTCGACGCCCATGCCGTTATCGGTGGCGCCGGTGCCGATGGTAATGAAGCCGTCCTCTTCCAAGCGCATGTCGATGCCGGCGATATCCACGTTGGAAATGCCCGAGCCCTGCATGGTGAGCGCACAGCCCAGAGCACGCACGCGGTCGCCCAGGTCGACGGCTAGCGGCTTGTCGCGCCAACCGATCATGTCCATCGCGCGCAGCAGGCAGCGGTCGAGCGCGCAGGCGTTGAGCTTCTCGTTGTAGTACTGCGGCATGATCTCGCCCTCGTGCACGATGTTCTTAAGGCGCAGGTCGGCGGGATCCATGTGCAACATGTCGGCGAGCTCGTTGACGGCGCTCTCCACGGCAAACTGGCCCTGGGTGGCACCGTAGCCACGATACGCGCCGCCGCGGTTGGTATTGGTGTAGACGGCGTCCCAGCTAAAGCGGCTCGCCTTCACATGGTTGTAGATGGGCAGGCTCTTGTGGCCCGAGAGGCCGATCGTCGTGGTGGCGTGCTCGCCGTACGCACCGGCGTTGGACAGCGTGTGCAGATCGATGGCCGTGATGGTGCCGTCGTTCATGGCGCCCAGCTTAACAGTCATCTGCATCTGGTGGCGCGAGTTGCCCGCGGTGATGGTCTCCTCGCGGGAGTAGCAGCAGTAGCTCGGACGGCCGGTCTGCTGCGTCACGAACGCAACAAAGATCTCACAGCAGCCCGTCTGCTTGGAGCCAAAGCCGCCACCGATGCGCGGCTTGATGACCTGCACCTGCGACTGCGGAATGTCGAGCGACTGCGCGACCATGCGGCGCACATGGAAGGGCACCTGCGTAGAGGTGGTCACCGAGATTCGCCCGAACGCGTCGGTCGTCGCGAAGGCGCGGAAGGTTTCCATGGGCGCGGTCTGCGTGGCCTGGCTGGTGTAGGTGCGGGTGAAGACGATGTCGCTCTGGGCGAAGGCCTCGTCCAAGTCGCCAAAATCGCTGGTACCGCTGCACACCAGGTTGCGAGCAACGTCGCCGCCCTGCGGGAACATAAAGGTCACGTCGCCCTCGGGGTGGACCACGATGTCGTTATCGAGTGCCTGGGTAAAGTCGAGCAGCGGCTCGAGCACCTCGTAGTCGACCTTAATGAGTTTGAGCGCCTTGTCGGCAGCCTCCTCAGTCTCGGCGGCGACGATCGCCACCTCCTCGTTTTGGTAACGGACGAGGTTCTCGAGAATCAGGCGGTCGTAGGGACTCGGCTGCGGATAGCTCTGGCCGGCGATGGTAAAGCGGCGCTTGGGCACGTCCTCGTAGGTGTAGACGCCCACGACGCCGGGCACCTTCAGCGCGCGCGACGTATCGATGGAGCGGATCTTGGCGCGGGCATAGGGGCTGCGCTTGAGTTTGACGATCAGGGCGCCGGCGGGCACCATATCGCCCGTGTAGACGGGACGGCCCTCGAGCAGAGCCTTCGAGTCCTTCTTGGGCTGCTTATGGGTGATCTGCTTGTACGCGACACCGTCGCAGCTCGTATCGTTGACGGGCAGCTCGGGCATCTCGAAGCCCACCTGCACGCCGGACTCGTTGAGGAAGCGAACGAAGGCACGCAGCTGGCTCTCGTA
>CAJMRO010000164.1:0-2733 GCA_905215825.1 uncultured bacterium | reverse complement strand
ATCCTGCGGAGAAGCAACAAAAAATCGCCAGTAAAATATAAATCAAATAAATCGCCTTGCGTTTTTCTACAATAAAACGGGCGATACCTTCCAGTCTGTTTTTCTTCTTTCCATGCTCTTTCGTCACATATATCCCTCCGAAGTCATTGAAATCTTTGAGAAAGTGTCTCTGCACCTGTATACTTTACATAAGTAATTTAACTTATTTTTGTTTTCCCGTCAATATTTTTGATAGGATTTGTCGGCTTTGAACGCTTTTATAACAGAATTTTAATCCCTTTCGGAAAAAATGCCAAGTAAAAAATCCCCAAAACACAAGGTTTTGAGGATTTCTGTAAATGCTTTTTGAAACGCGTAATTATCTCTTGGAGAACTGGGGAGCGCGGCGAGCCTTCTTGAGGCCGTACTTCTTGCGCTCGACCACGCGAGCATCGCGCGTAAGGAAACCGGCCTTCTTGAGGTCAGCACGGTAGTCGCCAGCGTTCAGAAGAGCGCGAGCGATGCCCAGGCGCAGAGCGCCGGACTGACCGGAGATGCCGCCGCCATCGCACAGAGCGATAACGTCGAACTGACCGGCGGTGTCGGTCACCTTGAAGGGAGCAAGGGCGTTCTCAACGAGCTGATGACGGCCGAAATACTGCTCGGCGTCACGCTTGTTGATGGTCACCTTGCCGGTGCCGGGGACGAGACGGACGCGGGCGACGGCGTTCTTACGACGGCCGGTACCCTGGTAGACAACGGTGTTCTCAGCCATCTTTAAGCCTCCAGCTCAATCTTCGTGGGGTTCTGGGCAGCGTGCGGATGCTCGGCACCAGCGTAGACCTTAAGCTTGGTCATCTGGGCACGGCCGAGGGTGGTCTTGGGCAGCATGCCGCGAACGGCGCGCTCGATGACCTTCTCCGGGTGCTTCTCCATAGCCTGGCGGAAGCTCTCAGCCTTGAGGCCGCCGTTGTAGCCGCTGTGGCGATAATAGGTCTTCGTGTCGGCCTTGTTACCGGTAAGCTGGACCTTATCGGCGTTGATGACGACAACGAAGTCGCCGCAGTCGCTGTTGGGCGTGAACTGGGGCTTGTTCTTACCGCGCAGGATCATTGCGATCTGGGTGGCAAGACGGCCCAGGACAGCACCATCGGCGTCGACGAGAACCCAGTTGCGCTGGACCTCGCCCTGCTTGGCGTAGTGAGTCGATTTCGAAATCACTTAGACTCCTCCATGTACAGTACGTGTTGTTACAGAGATTCACGGGGCTCTGCAAGTAACCCGTCCATATTACCCCGCTCGTCGCCCGAGTCAACAGGTATTTTGGCTCTGACCAGACTTTCTGCACATGTCGTCCATGGGTCATGACGTCGCGACGCTAGCGCTCGACAAACGCCTCGATATCTCCCAGCAAGCGCTTTGCCTCCTGGCGGCCCTGAATATACAGGTCGAGGAGCTTTGCCGGATCGTGCTCAACGTGGCCGACCTCGACCGGCTTTTGCGGAGCAATGACCAGCGCACGGCCCTCGCGCTCATACTTCCACAGATGCATGCGCTGGATGTTATAGCGGTCGTGGCGCGTCTCGATAGCCTCGAGCAGATAGGGGTAGTCGGCATAGCGGGCTCGTGCGGCGGGCATAAACTCGTAGGGCTTTTTCTCATACGAGCGGTCCTGCGTGACAATGACGACTGCGCGATCGAAGCCCGCCTCCTCCAGCACGTGCTCGATGGGGACCGAATCGGCTACGCCACCGTCGACGTATTTGTGCCCGTCAATCTCAACCGGCGGCGTCACCAGCGGCAGCGACGTCGATGCACACACGGCGTCGAGGTCGAGCACGGCGCTTTTGACCGGCAGGTACGCGGCGGTTCCAAAGAGCATATCCGTCGCGACGGCGTACATCTCGATGGGGCTCGCGTCGAACGTCTCGTTGTCAAAGGGATCCAGGCGGTCCTGGACATCGTTGAAGATAAAGTCGTAACCCACAATAGAGCCCGTGGACGCAAACGATGCGGCGCCCATGAAGCGGTTGTCGTTGCAGAAAGCCAGGTTGATGCGGTTGGCACGGCCGATCTGGTGCGACTTGTAGTTCATGCCGTTGAGGGCGCCGGCCGATACACCGTAGACAGCCGGAATCTCGACGCCGGCCTCCATGAGAACGTCGAGCACGCCCGCGGTAAATTGCCCGCGGAAGCTGCCACCCTCCAGGACGAGCGCGACCTTGCCGGCGTTCTTTGCCTTATCTTCTGCAGTCATGTTGACCTCCTGCTGTTTCGTTTTGGCTTTCTTCTACCCAGTTTTGGGATGACGAGCGCATGGGTTTTTCGAGGCGGCAGGTGAAGCGGAAAGTGTGTCCCAGTTTGAGGCGGGATTCCGGGATGTGCTTTCCGCTTGGACCGCCATTGGGAAAGCGCGTCCCGTTCTGAGCGCGGATTCCGGGATGAACTTTCCGCCAACAACCCATCCGGAAAATGCATCCCATTCTGATCCGATATTCTGGGATGCAGTTTCCGTTGGACGACCGTTAGGAACGCGCGTCCCACCCTGCGCTGCCGCGACGTTTTCCTAACGCCCGCGCCCTGCACAGAGTTCGATTCTCCGCGGTACGGGGGATCCGTTGATGCTGGGCAAGGCCAGCTGAGATTCGATAAACATCGCATCTGTTTTGGGCTGGGACATTGCGCGGAGAATCCGCGTATTTGCTTCGCAAATCCGCACCGGCTTCGGCCGCCTGCCGGCGTCCTCGCCCGCTC
>CAJMRO010000163.1:0-2788 GCA_905215825.1 uncultured bacterium | reverse complement strand
GGCGGGGTGACGGACGTGTTGAGCACCTCGGCGTGGTCGGTCAGGACCTCGATCTCGCCGGTCGCGAGCTTGGTGTTGGTGGTCTCCTCACCACGAGCGCGCACGACGCCGTGGATCTTGATGGGCCACTCGGGACGCATGGTCTCGGCGATCTTAAAGGCATCGCCGTCGGAGTGCTCGGGGTCGAAGGTGAGCTGCGTGATGCCCTCGCGGTCACGAAGGTCGCAGAAGATAAGGCCGCCGTGGTCGCGGCGACGACTCACCCAACCGGTGAGGGTGACCTCTTCGCCCACGTTCTCGAAGCGAAGCTCGCCGCAGGTACGGGTGTGCATGGAATGCTCATCGATGGGACGGGTCTGGCTCATACCAGTGATCCTCCTTTATGGATCTGTGCCGCCCCGTGTCGTTCCGGGCGGCGTCGTACAGATTTGCCCAGCCTGCGTAAACCGCGCAGCCAGACATGGCGTTCTATCTTATCGCACCTGTGTCGATGTGCCGCGGAAAAGTGGCTCCTGCCCAAAGACTTGACGGAGACGAAACAATTGATGCGTCGCGGCACCCGTCTGCACGCGTCACGTGCGACAATATGCCCCAATAAAACAGCACTTGGAAAGGCCCGTCATGACTGCACGGCTCATTGTTATGGATATCGACTCCACGCTCATCAACCAGGAGGTCATCGACCTGTTAGGCGAGGAGGCCGGCGTAGGCGAGCAAGTGGCGAAGATCACTGAGCGCGCCATGCGCGGCGAACTGGACTTTAAGCAGGCGCTCGAGGAGCGCGTGGGGCTGCTTGCCGGCTTGGACGAGAGTGTGTTCGAGCGTACCTTTGAGCGCGTGACGTTTACTCCTGGCGCGCTGGAGCTTGTGCGCTCAGCGCACAGCAAGGGCTGGAAGGTCGGCGTGGTAAGCGGCGGCTTCCATGAGGTGGCCGACAAGATCGTGGCCGCCGCGGGCATCGATTTTTGCCTGGCTAACCGCCTAGAGGTCGTGGACGGCAAGCTCACCGGTAAGCTGGCGGCAGACATCGTGACCAAGGAATCCAAGCTCATCCAGCTGCTGGATTGGGCGGTTGAGTGCGGTGTCGACATGGCCCACACCGTCGCGATCGGTGACGGCGCCAACGACATCCCCATGATTCAGGCCGCGGGCACGGGCATCGCGTTTTGCGCCAAGCCCAAGACGCGCGAAGCCGCCCCGTTTGCCATCGATGAGCGCAACCTGATGCTCGCCATGGACATCATCCTGCGCGACTAGTCGATCCTTCTAACAAGAGAATCAGTCTGTCCTATAGTTTCCGAACAATTTTGTCTTAGTGTTCGGAAACATACCCTTTGAGTGCTAGACTTTGCGCCGTCGAAGGGAACATATATGGATAAGCGAGATCTTGAGCAATTGCTGAGCGATGTTGCCGGCGGAGTAGTCACCCCGGCAGTCGCCCTCACGCGCCTCCAGACGGCGCCAACCGCCGATCTGGGTTTTGCGCAGCTCGATCTTTCGCGCGGGGTGCGCCAGGGAGCCGGCGAGGTTGTCTACGGCGCCGGTAAAACCGCCGAGCAAATTGCCGCCATTATCGAAGCGCTGCGCGATGCCGGTCAGGAGCGCATCCTGGTCACGCGCCTGGACAGCGAAAAAGCAGCCCGTACCTCGGAGCTTCTCGGCAACGACATCGACCTGGGATATGCCCCGAACGCCCAGCTCGCCCTGGTGGGTGGCAAGCCCTCCCCCACCGGTAACGGACGCGTTGTCGTCGCCTGCGCCGGCACGAGCGACCTGCCCGTCGCCGAAGAGGCGGCACTGACGGCCGAGTTCTACGGCAACGAGGTCGACCGCCTCTACGACGTGGGTGTCGCCGGCCTGCACCGCCTGCTCGCTCATGCCGAGGAACTTGCCCAGGCGCAGGTGGTCATCGCCATCGCCGGCATGGAAGGCGCCCTGGCGAGCGTTATCGGCGGTCTGGTGAGCTGTCCGGTCATTGCCGTTCCCACCAGCGTGGGCTACGGCGCGAGCTTTGGTGGCGTAGCCGCGCTGCTCGCCATGCTCAACTCCTGTGCCAGTGGCGTTTCGGTCGTCAATATCGACAACGGCTTTGGTGCCGCCTACCAGGCAAGTCTTATCAATCATCTGAGCGCCGGTACATCCCGCGCCCGTTAAGGAGCATTCCATGTCCAACCATCAGCATACGCTTATCATCGACGGCACCTCGGGCATCAGCGGCGATATGACCGTCGCGGCCCTGCTCGACCTGGGCGCCAGCGAGGAGCACCTGCGCGAACAGCTCGCCACGCTGCCGGTCGACGGCTTTGAGATTGCCGTTACACGCGTAAACAAGCATGGCATCGACGCCTGCGACTTTGACGTTCAGCTGGCAGAGGAGCTCGAGAACCATGATCACGATATGGCCTGGCTCTACGGCAACGAAGCGGGCACCGAGCACATGCACGAGCATGAGCACCACCATCATGACCATGACGAGCACGAACACGAGCACTGCCACGAGCATGACCATGAGGGTCACCATCACGCCCACCACCATCACCACCGTTCTTTGGCGGATGTCACCGCCATCATCGATGGCTCACGGCTAAGCGATGGTGCCAAGCGTCGTGCCCTCGCCATTTTTTCCGTACTCGCCGATGCCGAGGCAAAGGCTCACGGCAAAACGCCCGACACCGTCCTGTTTCACGAGGTGGGCGCCGTCGACTCCATCGTCGACGTCTGCTCTGTCGCCATCTGCCTCGACGACCTTGGTATTGAGGACATCGTGGTCGAGTCGCTCTCCGAGGGT
>CAJMRO010000162.1:0-2824 GCA_905215825.1 uncultured bacterium | reverse complement strand
AACATCGCCGCCGAGGGCGCCGAGGTGTTCGACCCGCACTCCGCTGCCGCCGCGGCGCGTGTGGTGCGCGAGGCCTGCGAACGTATCGTTGCCTTGCTGGACGAAGCCGGCCTCGATGCACCGACATTGCCCGAGGTGGGCGAGCAGTTGCAGCTCGATCGCGACACCATGACGCGTGCCCTGCGCGAGCTTTCGCTCAATCGCTCGATCGTGAAGGTCGAGCGCGACGTTGCCCTGTCTGCTGCCGCCGAGGCCCATGCGCGCGAGCTTGTTGCCGCCGCTATCGCCGATGCCGGTGGCGCTGCCACCACGAGTGTGCTGCGCGAGGCGCTGGGTGTGTCGCGCAAACGTGCCATCAGCATCTTGGAGCACCTGGATGCCGTGCGCTTTACGGTGCTCGACAAGGAGGCCGGCGGCCTGAGGTCCCTGCGCTAGATTGGCTGCTCGGTTTGGTAAAATACCGGCGCACTTGGGAACGGATGGGCTCCGGTGGGCTCCGCGGTCCTCAAAACCGTTGCGAGGCGTGCAAAACGTCTTGGATGTGTTCGATTCACATACGTTCCCGCCATATGCTACCAGCGCTTTTGTGCTCGCGGTCTTGCTGCGTGCCGCAAAGGCGCTGTTTTGTTTTTGCACGAGCTTTTCGTAGCGCCGCTATTTCGGTGGCTGTATTTAGCTTCGTGCACCGGGTTTCGAGCATGCCGATGGAGGTGTTTTGCCGTATGACTACCGTAAGACGTGCCGATCTTTCTTGTGTCGTCCAAGCGGGTGGGCTGTCCTCGCGCATGGGCTGTGATAAGGCGCGCATGGCGTTTTGCGGCGAGCCGCTCATCGAACGCGTGCTGGGTCGGCTGGCGCCAGTTGCCGGCGAGTTGGTCGTGACGACTTCGCGTCCCAGCGAGCTTGCCTACCTTGAGGAGCGCGCGTTTGGCGGTCTGGTGCCGCGAATAGTGTCGGACCTTGAGGGGCCGGCGGGCGCCATGCGCGGCATCGCGAGTTCGCTGACTGCGGCCCGGCTGCCTCTCGTTGCTATCGTCGCCTGTGATATGCCGTTTGTCTCTTCGGAGCTAATCGGTGCCCTTGCTGGCTGTGTCGAGGCCGAGGCGCTCGACGTGTGCGTGCCGCGCGAGGAGCGGGGGATTGAGCCGCTTTGCGCCGTCTGGCGCCGTGACGCGTGTGCGCCGGTTGCCCAAGAGCTGCTCTCTTGCGACCGTCAGCGCATTCGCTGCCTGATCGACCGGGTGAATGCCGGGAATTTGGACGAGCCTCAGATTGTCGAGGTCGCCGGCTCGACGATCTGCTTCGAGAACGTTAATACGCCCGAGGAGTTTGCGTCGGCCGAGTTACTCGCCTAGACGATTGGAGTTGCCATGTCTCACGATATTTGTCCCGACACGGGAGAACCTTGCACTTGCGACGGGTCCGAACCCTGTACCTGCGGTTGCGGTGGCTGTGGACATACTGCGGAAGAGGAAGCGGCCGCCGCGGCGTATCGCGATGCACACCGCGAAGGCCCGTCCGGTGATGCTCTCGACCATGAACGCAAGATCATCGTTTCGTTCGATAGCACCTTCGATGTGATGGAATGCGAGCAGCTGTGCCTTGCCGCCGGTGTGCCCGGGCGCATCATGCCGCTGCCCGGCTCCATCACCGCCGGCTGCGGGCTGTGCTGGGCCATGCCGTTCTCGGGCGATGCTCTCGCCGCCTTCCGCGCTGCCACCGAAGGCCGCATAACCCCCGCCGACTACCATCAGCTCGTCCTCTAACCACCAAAACCACCACAAAGGTGCCTGTCCCCAATGTGGTGGTTTGGAACACGTGGACGAAACAGGTTTGAAACACGGGTTTTGCGCGTCAGACACTCAAAAACGCTTCTACCTGCATCGTAATCAAAACGAAACATCTGCTCGTCGGCTTATGCGAAACTTTGCTGCAACAGTGCGATATTATCCATACACGATAAAGCTCGCGGCGCATGGGGTGCCGCGACCGACACTTTTCGTTTCCCATCATTGGAGGAAGCATGAGCTACACGCAGAAAGTTCTCGAAGAGCTCAAGGCCCGCTATCCCGAGCAGCCTGAGTTCATCCAGGCCGCGACCGAGATCCTCGGCACCATTCAGCCGGCGCTCGACGCCCATCCCGAGTACGAGGAGGCCGCCCTGCTTGAGCGCCTCGTCGAGCCCGAGCGCATCGTTATGTTCCGTGTCCCCTGGGTCGACGACCAGGGCAAGGTCCAGGTCAACCGCGGTTACCGCGTCGAGTTCAACTCTGCCATTGGACCCTACAAGGGCGGCCTGCGCTTTAACCCGACGGTCACCCTGGGCATGCTCAAGTTCCTGGGCCTGGAGCAGATCCTCAAGAACAGCCTGACCACCCTTCCCATGGGTGGCGGCAAGGGCGGTTCCGACTTTGACCCCAAGGGCAAGTCCAACAACGAGATCATGCACTTCTGCCAGTCCTTCATGACCGAGCTCTATCGCCACATTGGCCCCAACACCGACGTTCCCGCCGGCGACCTGGGCGTTGGCGGCCGCGAGGTTGCCTACCTGTTCGGTCAGTACAAGCGCCTGACCAACGAGTGGACCGGTGTCCTTACCGGCAAGGGCCTCTCCTTTGGCGGCTCGCTCGCCCGTAGCGAGGCCACCGGTTACGGTCTGGTCTACTTTGTGGACGAGTACCTCAAGAGCCGCGGTGACTCCTTCGAGGGCAAGAACGTCGTCGTTCACGGCTCCGGTAACGTTGCCATCTACGCGGTCCAGAAGGTCGCCCAGCTCGGCGGCAAGGTGCTGGCCTGCTCCGACACCCACGGCTGGGTCGAGGAC
>CAJMRO010000161.1:0-2884 GCA_905215825.1 uncultured bacterium | reverse complement strand
AGCGTCGTATCCGTGAGCTGGAGGGCCTGGAGCCCGATCTGGCTGCCGTGTTTGAGCATGTGTCGGATCAGGTCGTCGAGGCCAATGCGGCCGTCGAGGGGGCGCGTGCTGCCGAGGGCGATGCCGCCGGCGAGATTGCTCGTCTTGAGGGCGAGCGCCGCTCGCTGCTCTCCGAGATCGGCCGCTTGGAGCAAAGCGCCAACAATGCCGAGGTCGAGCGCGTACGCATCTCCAAGCGCCGCGAGCAGGCCGCCGAGGCCGTTCGTGCTGCGCGTCCGCGAGTTGACGAGCTCACCCGTTCGCGCGACGAGGCCCGTGCGCAGGCAAGCGATCTGGGTCTCCAGATTGCCGAAGCCAACGACGAGCTCGATCGCGTGCGCCGTGACGATTCCGAGGCAGCCGGTAAGCTCGCCGATGCCAAGGTCCGCCTGGCTCAGACGAGCGAGCGTCTGCGTTCGCTGAAGGGCCGTGTGCCCGACCTGGAGCATCGCCTGGAGGGCATCGACCGCCGTATCCGCGGAACACGCCAGGCCTCGCGCTCACTCGAGTTGCTGCGCCTGCGCGTCGATCCCATGCACGAGCGCTATTCTGCTCTGCTGGAGCGCGCATCGGATTGGGCCGCGCGTCTGCGTGACCAGGCTTCGCTCGAGGAGGCGGACTCGGCTTCGCTCAAGAAGACCATCGAGGATGCCAAGGCCGAGGTCTCCCGCGCCAAGGAGCGGGTCGATGCCGCCACCGCGACGCAAAACGAGTTCAAGGTCGCGCGTGGCAAGCTCGAGGTGCAGGTCGAGGCTGCCATCAAGGCCATTACTGCCGATGGCACGACGGTGCTCGAGGAAGCGCTCATGCTTCCGGCGCCCACGGACCGCGATGCCGCCGAGCGCGAACTCAACCAGCTTGTGCGCCAGATCAACAACCTTGGTCCCGTTAACCAAGTTGCCATGGAGGAGTACGAGCAGCTCAAGCGCCGCGCCGATTACATCGAGGAGCAGCTGGCCGATCTGGAGAGCGCGCGCAAGGCGCTCACCAAAATCACGGTGGCCATTGATCGCAAGATGCGGAAGGCCTTCCTGGTGACATTTGAGAAGGTCGACGCGAACTTCCGCGAGATCTTCGCTATGCTCTTCCCGGGCGGTCTGGCTCATCTGGAGATGACCGATCCCGAGCATCCTGCCGAGACGGGTATCGAGGTCGTGGCGCAGCCGCGCGGCAAGCGCATCACCAAGATGATGCTCATGTCAGGCGGCGAGAAGAGCCTGACGGCGCTCGCCCTGCTCTTTGCCGTGTACCGCACGCGCACGGTGCCGTTCTATGTGCTGGACGAGGTCGAGGCGGCACTCGATGACGCCAACCTGTCCAAGCTCATCGGCGCACTCGATGTGTTGCGTTCCGATACGCAGCTCTTGGTCATTTCGCATCAGCGCCGTACTATGGAGGACGCTGACGTCCTCTATGGCGTCTCGATGCAAGCCGACGGCGTCAGTCGCGTCGTCTCGCAAAAACTCGATCGCGAAACCGGAAAGGTCGTGAATGCATAATGGGATTCTTCGATGCTCTCTCGCGCGGACTTGAGCGCAGTCGCGAGGCCCTCAACGAGGTCTTTTACTTTGGCGGCGAGGTTGACGAGGATTTTTGGGAGGACCTGGAGGACACCCTCGTCATGGGTGACATGGGCGCCGAGGTCGCCATCAAGGTCTCCGATGACCTGCGCGATGCCGCGGCCAAGAAGAACCTCAAGACCGCCCCGCAACTCCGTCGCGCCCTGGCCGAGCAGCTTGAGCAGCACTTTGTGCCCATCGAGCGCGATCCGTTCTCCGATACGCCGAGCTGCGTGCTGTTTGTGGGCATTAACGGTGCCGGCAAGACCACGACGGTCGGTAAGATTGCGAGCGCCATGGCCGCCCGCGGCAAGAACGTGGTGATCGGTTCGGCCGACACCTTCCGCGCCGCCGCCATCGAGCAGCTCGATGTGTGGGGCCAGCGCGCCGGCGTCCCCGTCATCAAGCGTGACCGCGGCTCCGATCCGGCAAGTGTTTGCTACGACGTGCTCGACGAGGCCGACAAGCGCGGCAGCGACCTGGTGCTTATCGACACTGCCGGTCGTCTGCACACGAGCCCCGAGCTCATGCGCGAGCTTGCCAAGGTGGTTAACGTGACGCGTAAGCGCGCCGCCAATATGGCCGCCGGCCCCATGCCCGTCTCAGTCGTGCTCGTGATCGATGCCGCCACCGGCCAGAACGGTCTGAACCAGGCGCTCGAGTTTAACGAGGCACTGGGCCTGGACGGTATTATCATGACTAAGCTCGACGGCACGGCTAAGGGCGGAATCGCCATGGCCGTGGCCGAGAAGCTCAAGCTCCCGATCCTGCGCGTGGGCGTGGGCGAGCAGGTCGATGACCTGCAGGAGTTCAATGCCAAAGATTTCTGCCGCGCCCTGGTGGGCGAGTCCAATTAAGGAGTGACTAGTGTTTGATTCCCTGAGCGATCGCCTCAACGACACATTTGACCGCCTGCGCGGCAAGGGCAAGCTGACCGAGGCCGATATCACCTCGGCCATGCGTGACATTCGCATGGCGCTGCTCGAGGCCGACGTCAACTTCAAGGTCGTCAAGGAGTTCGTCGCCAAGACCAAGGAGCGCTGCATGACCGCCGAGGTCATGGAGTCGCTGTCGCCGGCGCAAAACGTCGTCAAGATCGTGCTCGACGAACTCACCGAGATGCTCGGCTCCACCGAGAGCAAGCTCGTCTTTAGCAACCGCATCCCCAATGTCATCATGCTCGTGGGCCTGCAGGGCTCCGGTAAGACCACGGCGGCCGTAAAGCTGGCCTACCTGCTCAAGAAGCAGGGCCGCTCGCCGCTGCTCGCCGCGTGCGACGTCTATCG
>CAJMRO010000160.1:0-2909 GCA_905215825.1 uncultured bacterium | reverse complement strand
CCTCGCCCACCATATCGCCGTCGGGCGTAAAGCCGTCCACACGGGCCACCACAAGCACGCGGCAGGTGTCGGCGAGCTCGGCCACACGGTTCTCGACCTGCGCAAAGGCGCGCTCCGAAAGCACAAATTGCGCTGCGCCCATCACATAGGAGCCCTGTGCAAACGAGGCGCCGCTCCACTTTTTGGACGACGAGAACGGAATGACCGCCAGCGGCTCGGACACCTCGACCGGGCGGTCGGCGTAATAGTTGAGCAGCGCCTGACAGGTCTCGTTGGCGTCTGCCGAGGTGGCACGCGCCACGTTGGCGAGCGCAAAATCGAGGACTGTGGTCTCGACGGGAACAGCCGCTTCGTCCGAATCCGCGCCAAAACCAACACCCTCAACAGGCAGCGGGTAGGTGCCCTCGACCTCCATACGGCCCGAGGTGATGGTGCCCGTCTTGTCCAAGCACAACACGTCGACGCGCGCGAGCGTCTCGATGCAGTAGAGCTGCTGCGCGAGTACCTTGCGGCGCGCCAGACGCACCGTGGCGATGGCAAGCACCGACGAGGTCAGCAGCACCAGGCCCTGCGGAATCATACCCAAAAGAGCGCCCACCGTGGACAGCAGCGCCGACGAAGGCACGCGACCGGCAAGCAGCTCGGAAAAACACCACGAAAGCGCGCTATCGCCCGGCGTACCGGCGGCATCCCACAGCTCGCTCACGCTCGAGGTAAAGAGCGCCAGGCCGAGCGGAATCATTATGAGGCTCGCGAAGCGCACGATGGCGTTGAGCGCGTTCATGATCTCGGAATTGACCTTTTTGACGTACTTGGCCTCATTGTTGATCTTTGCCACGTAGTTATCGGCGCCAACATGGATCACGCGGGCGCGCAGCAGGCCCGAGTCGATAAAGCTGCCGCTCATGAGCTCGGAGCCGGGCTGCTTTTTGATGAGATCGCTCTCACCCGTCAGCAGGCTCTCGTTAACGAGCGCTTCGCCCGATACCACCACGGCGTCGGCCGGAATCTGGTCACCGCGCCCCAGGCGAATAATGTCGTCGAGTACGATCTGGTCCAGGTCGAGCTCCACCTCGGCACCGTCGCGCACCGCGATAGCCTTCTTGGAGGTCAGCAGCGTGAGCTTATCGACCATCTTCTTGGAGCGCATGGACTGGATGACGCCGATGGCGGTATTGAGGAACACCACGAACAGGAACGTCAGGTTCTTAAACGATCCGGTAAGCAACACCAAAATCGCCAAGACAGCGTTGATCAAGTTAAACAGCGTGCAGAGGTTCTCGATGATGAGCTCGCGGACCGATTTGGTCTTGAGCTCCATGTTGCGGTTGATCTTACCGGCGGCGATGCGCTCCTCGACCTCGGCGGTCGAAAGCCCGCGCTCGATATCCGTTGCTGCCATACCACGTCCCATCACGTCGCGTCGGTATAAGAAAACCGCCCGGACCATGCGAGGTTCGGACGGTCTTACGTTCGATGGTGCCCCATGTTGGATTCGAACCAACGGCCTTCTGCTCCGGAGGCAGACGCTCTAATCCCCTGAGCTAATAGGGCGAACGGTTGGCATTATACCCAAGTGCGCCACGGGCTAACAAAATAATAGAAAAAGCTTTGCAATTACGTGGGAGACACGGCGCAAAGGCACACTTTAGAACGCAAAAGTGAAACAATTAGTATAAACTCACATGCACCATATATACACGGCTCGCGATGCGGGCCGTTTTTGCAAAAGTTATCCATCGAGGTGAGAGGCACACCATGATTGCAATTTTAAAGCAGAGCGCCAGCGACGAGGCCGTCGGCCATATCGTCAGCTGGATTGAGAAGAAGGGTCTCAAGACCGACGTCTCGCGCGGCGAGAACGAGACCATCATCGGCCTGGTGGGCGATACGACCAAAATCGACCCGTTCCTGCTCGAGTCCATGGATGTCGTCGAGCGCGTGCAGCGCGTTTCCGAGCCTTTTAAGCGTGCCAACCGCAAATTCCACCCCGAGGACTCCGTCATCGACTGCGGTCACGGCGTCAAGATTGGCGGCGACCAGTTCCAGGTCATCGCCGGCCCCTGCTCCGTCGAGGGCGAGAACCTCATTCGCATCGCACGCCGCGTAAAGGCCGCCGGCGCCACGATGCTGCGCGGTGGAGCCTACAAGCCCCGCACCTCCCCGTACGCCTACCAGGGCATGGGCCCCGCCGGCCTGGACCTGCTATGTGAGGCATCCGCCGAGCTCGACATGCCGATCGTCACCGAGATCATGGACCCGCGCGATGTGCAGGTCTTCTTGAACAAGAAGATCGATGTCATGCAGATCGGCGCCCGCAACGCCCAGAACTTCCCCCTGCTCAAGGAGGTCGGCAAGACCAAGACCCCGATTCTGCTCAAGCGCGGCATGTCCGGCACGATCGACGAGCTGCTCATGGCTGCCGAGTACATCATGAGCGAGGGCAACGACAACGTTATCCTGTGCGAGCGCGGTATCCGCACCTTCGAGACCCGCACCCGCAACACCTTCGACCTTAACGCCGTGCCGGTGCTGCACCACCTGTCGCACCTGCCCGTCGTTGCCGACCCCAGCCACGCCACCGGCTACACCCGCTACGTTGAGCCTATGGCGCTCGCGGCGACCGCCTGCGGCGCCAACGGTCTGGAGATCGAAGTCCACGACGAGCCCAGCCGTGCATGGTCCGACGGCGCTCAGGCCCTCACCCCCGACCAGTTTGACGACACTATGCGCCGCATCCGCGCCATCCGCGAGGTCGTATGCCAAGAGACCATGGAGTAGGCCATGGGTACGGTGAGAAACGCACGCGTCAACCAAGGCGGCCCCAAGTGCGCCGGCATCGTCGGCTTGGGCCTGATCGGCGGCAGCTTTGCCCGCGGCCAGGATGGCGTCGGCCTGCTTCTGGGCGT
>CAJMRO010000159.1:0-2975 GCA_905215825.1 uncultured bacterium | reverse complement strand
CCGCCATGCGCGCCGCCCGCTACGGCGAGAATGCCGCCATCATCGGTCGCGTGCTGCCACTTGCCGAGGATGCCCGTCCCGCCGTGCGCGTGCGCACCGGCTGGGGCTCGACCCGCATCCTCGACATGCTCGTGGGAGAGCAGCTGCCGAGGATTTGCTAGCGACAAAGGCTCAGGGCTATTAAAGATATTCAGATTCCAAACATGCCCGGCACGCATGCCCAGTATCATGGGGTGCGTTTTGGAACCCAATGACGGGAGCTTTCATGGCAGCAGCTTTTTCCCATGTGATCTTTGACCTGGACGGCACCATCCTCAACACGCTCGAGGACCTGGCGGCCGCCGGCAACCATACCTGCGAGATGCACGGCTGGCCCACGTTTGCCGTCGACGAGTACCGCTACAAGGTGGGAAACGGCATGCTCAAGCTCGTCGAACGCTTTATGCCTGCCGAATATGCGGGCGACGGTCGCATGTTTGAGCAGACGCTTGCCGAGTTTAGGGCTTACTACGGCGAGCACAAGGAGGACCACACCGCCCCCTATGCCGGTACAATCGAGATGCTCGACCGCCTACGCGCCGCGGGCGTTCAGCTTGCCGTGCTCACCAACAAGGACCACGTCTCGGCGGCTCCGCTTATCGAGAAGTATTTTGGTTCCGAGCGCTTTGCGCTGGTACAGGGCCGTGTCGATGCGTTTCCGCCCAAGCCCGAAGCACCCGTTACGCTACATGTGATGGAAAAGCTGGGCGCCAATCCGGCAACCACGCTCTATGTGGGCGATTCCAATGTCGATATCCTGACCGGCCACAACGCCGGCCTTAAGAGCGCGGGCGTCAGCTGGGGCTTCCGCGGCCGCGCAGAGCTGGAAGCCGCCGGCGCCGACTACGTGGTGGACACCCAGGCAGAGCTCGCGGCGCTGATTCTGGGCGAGTAACGCTGGTGCTGCTCAACCCAGCCGTCGCAATACCGTTGCGCGGAAAGTAGTCGTTGGGGACGTTCTTAAACGACTAGTCAAACAAGAACGTCACCAACGACTAGTCATTTAAGAACATCCCCAATGACTGCCATGACAACGCCGATGTTTTGGCAACGACAGCGAGCGGTCACCAGAGCGAACAAATTGGCATGAAAAGAGGGCGGCATTGACCTTCTGGTCATGCCGTCCTCTTTGAATGACAAGTTGTCGCTCTGGTGACCGCGCAGCGTCGAGCAGTTGCGGCGTTTGGTAAAACGCCGCAACGAACTAGCTCAGCATTGCATCCATCATCTCGGAGTTGACGGAGTCGTCGGCAGACCACTCACCGTCGTCGTTGCAGGTGTACTTGAAGATAACCGTGGTCTTCCTGGGCTCGGTGGCCTTGGTCACATCGACCATAACCTGACCGGCCATCTTGTACAGCTCGTCATCGGAAGGAACCGTGTCAAGCGCGGCAACCTTCTCCTGATACTGGGTGGAGAAGTCCTCGACGATCTTGTTCATGGACTTGCAGGTGATGGAGACCTCGGCGGTCGCGACACCCTTGTCTTCGTCGACCGTCACGTCGCCGATCTTGTAGTCAAAGCCCTCGAGATAGGTCTTGGCATACTCCTTGGGATCGATACCCAGCTGCTCGAACTCGTCGCCCGAAGCCTCCTCCAGACCAGAGAGGAAGTCGTCGCCACCGTTCTTGACCTCGTCAAACTGCGTCGTAAGATCCTCGGTGATGAGCTCCTCAACCGAAGGACCTCCACAGCCGGAAAGCACGACCACGCATGCAACCAAGACGGCCATGAGGGGCGCAAGCAGCAGCTTCTTTTTCATGTTGTTCCTCCCAATGAGCGGCACCGCGCTTCCCGGACGCGGCACACGTTGTAATAAGTAAGCCCATACTATCCACTTATGAACACCCTCGGCAACGCGAAGGCGTGGTCGGTTCGTTTTAGCGTCCGAACGGTTTGCAAGCCCGCCCAACGTGCAATAAAACGCTTCCCCACGGTGCAATAAAAAAGGTGGCCGGAAAACCCGACCACCCTTGCACATCCTTTGGACGCCGCAGTTTACTTGCGGACGACCTTGACGATGGCGTCACCGGCGGCGACGGCGGACTCTGCCTCAACGGTGAGCTCGACATCGGCAAACTCGGCGGTGTTGGACACGGCCACGACGACGCAGTCCTTGTAACCGGCAGCGGCGATCTTGGCGCGGTCGATCTTGAGTATGGGCTGGCCAGCCTTCACAACGTCGTCGGCCTTGACGAAGCCCTCGAAGCCATCGCCGTTCATGTTGACGGTATCGACGCCAACGTGCACCAGAACCTCGATGCCGCTATCGGACTGCAGACCCACGGCGTGACCCATGGTGACGGTCACCTTACCGTCGCAGGGAGCGTAGACCAGATCGTCCTCGGGCCACACGGCACAGCCCTTGCCCAGAACCTCGCCACCAAAGACGGGATCGGGCACGTCGGCCATCTTGATGACCTTGCCCTTGACGGGCGAGCACAGCACGTCGGCGCCAGCAGAAGCAGAGATGGAGGCCGGAGCAGCGGCAGCCGCGGGCTCAGCCTTCTTCTTGAACATGTCAAACAGACCCATATGTTTTCTCCTCTTGATTAAGCGCAACGTTGTGCGCATGCCTACGGTAATTATAGTGCCAAATGGTTCAAATGCTAAGGTGGGGACTCGAATCGCGAGCCCTTCCCGGTAGTGTTCGTGGGGCGAGCATCTCCTTTGCATCGCGGGTCGATAAGCCGAGTATCGCCTGCACACGGGACGGGCAGAAGCGGGCGCACCAAACCCGATACTTCTTTTCGCTCTCGAGTCCTGCCGCCGCCCCATTACAGTTTGAGCCGTCCGAAAGGGCGGCTCTTTTCCGTTGCACGGTTATACGATTGAGCCGTACCGGTGGTCGCTGGCCGACCGCCCCGGACGGCCGTCAGCCCCTGCCCCGTAGAGGGCCCGGGACGTGTTGCCGCCGGGGCGGGAGGGGCCGCGGG
>CAJMRO010000158.1:0-2990 GCA_905215825.1 uncultured bacterium | reverse complement strand
AGTTCGCCGGCCTGCTCGCGCAGGGCGCCGACCCCGCCGAGCTGGAGCGCTTGAACGCCGACGGCTCCAAAGGCATCCCCGAGCTCGTGCTGGGCACCACCGAGGCCGAGGCCGTCAAGCTCTTCGCCAACACCTACCTGGCGCTGCGCGTGGCCTACTTCAACGAGCTCGACACCTACTGCGAGGTCCGCGGCCTCAACACCCGCGACGTCATCGACGGCGTGTGCCTGGAGCCGCGCATCGGATCGCACTACAACAACCCCAGCTTCGGCTACTGCCTGCCCAAGGACACCAAGCAGCTGCTGGCAAATTATAAAGACGTGCCGCAGAACCTGATCGAGGCCATCGTGGAGGCCAACCGCACCCGCAAGGACTTCGTTGCCGACGAGGTGCTGCAGATGGTGTGGGACCGCGTGTACGCCGGCAAGGAGAAGCCGGTCGTGGGCGTCTACCGCCTGACGATGAAGTCGAACTCCGACAACTTCCGCGCGAGCTCCATCCAGGGCGTCATGAAGCGCGTGAAGGCCAAGGGCGTGCCCGTGGTGGTCTACGAGCCCACGCTGGACGCGCCGGAGTTCTTCGGCTCCGAGGTGACCCACGACCTGGAGGCCTTCAAGGCCGGCTGCGACGTGATCGTGGCCAACCGCTGGAGCGACGAGCTCGCGGACGTGGCAGACAAGGTCTATACGCGTGACCTGTTTAAGCGGGACTAGGGGAGAAGCGACTGAGTCGACTCTAGCCTATTGCATAAATCCATTTGTAGAAAGAGCGTGTATCGGCTGCGCCGATACACGCTCTTTTGGTTAGATTATTCAACAGTGTCCAAACGCTTAAGCTCTTCGACCCACTTACTAAATTGTGATTGAGTGCTACAGAATAAATCGAGACTCTTTTGAATCCGATGAGCGGGGGCGCGTAAGTCCCTAGACATTTTTCCAATTACCGAGACTGAGTTTCCAAAATCTCTACATTCACTAAAGGCCTCATTAGTGTTGTCGATAAGACTGCTAACGGCATTTTCAAAATCAAAAGAACGTTCCCCACCGTAATACTGGCATATTTCGACATAAGCGCTTACTCCAGCGCCCATCGTTTCAACACTTTGAGTAAACTCACGACAATTTGCGTAGAACTCATCAGCAAGAGGGCCAAGCTCCTTTGCCATACTACGCGTAATTATCAGCTTAGCGGCTATGCTTTTATTCTTTGCATCTGACTCCTTCATTTCTACCGTCTTTTCCTGAGCAAGCGAACCGATTGCAGCCATATTCTTCGTCATACTATTAAGGATTCGAGCTTGGTTTTCACCTTCAGCTTCAAGCGCGGCGAGCCTGTCGAGAAATCCGTCTTGCGTTTCCTGCAGCGTTTCACTTGCTTGCTTAACAAGATTTAAATGACCCTCACAAAGCCGTTGGTCCACTTCCACAAGTTTTGCCACAAGAGTTGCGACATAATCTTGGTAGACGCTAGATTCTGGATCTCGAGTCCTAATTTCATAAAAATTAGATGCTTGAGTTTCACTAAGCGTGTTGGCAAGATCGTCATCTGGAAAGTTCTTAAGGGCGGCATCAACATTAGTAAATCGAATGGGAAAAATTCCATATGCAATTTTCTTTTCACGAAAGACAGATACTGCATTCCTGAGTTCACCCAAACATGAGGGCCTTTTAAGATAGGTGGGGGTAAGGATTGGAATGAAAATTACCGTATTCAACAGCGCTTCATTAATGGCATTTTTCCAGTTCGCACCCCATTCAATCCCATCCTTATCAACGAAAACAGTCAGATCTTCACCCGTTTGGAGTTCGTATTCGGCCTTGATGGCTTCTAGAAGCGTAAGAATAGCACCCTTAGAATTAAGATCATCCTTATGGGCATACGACCAAAAAACGGTAACATTATTAATGCCATCATCGAGTACTACATCCTCATTAAATGTGACTAGTGAACCGCTTCCTTGAATTGTGGTAATTAATCCCTTCTGTTCAATTTCTGAGTAGATCCTTTGAGCGGTTGCAGTGCTCATGTCATTGTCGTCTGCGAATTCTCGAATGGAGGGGAGTCTGTCGCCATTCATCAATTGGCCGGAACGAATCATTTCCTCAATATACCTTGCGCCAGCTGCATAAGACGGCTCGCCCTTCATCTTGTCGAATACTAGTTTCATTGTTCCTCCTAACTAACAATACTGTACTGATACAGAATGTAACAGTTGTATCTAACAGTGTAAAGTCTAAATACAAATTACTATTTGAATTGATTATTTCCATTCTGATGGGTCCCGTTTACAAGGAAAGTCAAAAGGTTGGGGGGTGCGCCCTATCCAGGACGTCAGTAGCGTGAACAACAGGGCCGTGGCCGCGACGATCTATGAGCAACGCCGGATGCAGTCCCTCCTTTCACCGACTGGCAAAACGATTTACACCTAATTTCGGGGTTCGATCGCCGGTTTCTTTATCGTCCCTTGCTTGATCTCGCTACACTAATAACTGCTGCTACCAGAGGTATTTTTCTGGCGCAACTTCCATTGGCTCTTGCGAAGATCGGAGCGGTTATGTTTGCTGCCGCGTTCCACACTAGCCGTCACTACATCCTGTTTACTGCCATGGCCTGCCTATGCGTTTTGCTGGGCGGGCCTTCTTATGCCGTGGGTGCGGACAGCCTGTTCATTGCGGGTGCCACGTACTACGAGCCGGGCGCGTCGGGTCCCGGGTGGGCCTGGACCGATGCCGACCACCTGGAGCTTAACGGCTACACGGGCGAGGCCATCGGCGCCGACGACGACCTGATGGTGACGCTGACCGGGCAGAACACTGTTGTCGAGACGAGCGCGGCCGACGTGGACGTCTCGCGTTGCGGCATGGAGGTGTGGGGCGATCTGACGCTCCGCGGCACCGGGTCGCTGGTGGCCACGGGCTCGCAGTGCGGGATCTACGTGTCGGGGACGCTCGCGGTGGTCGGCTGCAAGGTTGATGCGCAGGCCGACGGCG
>CAJMRO010000157.1:0-2990 GCA_905215825.1 uncultured bacterium | reverse complement strand
GGCTCGTACTCCCCCACCGTCATGGCGGCGTTGCCGTTGATGTCGATCACCAGCATGAGCACGCCGTCGCGTGCGGTGTAATCGCCCTCGGCAAGCGACCACTCAACGTGCTGTTTGGCCCAGCTGAGCATGTTATGGGTGAGTGGCTCGCCCTGCACCAGGCGCTCAGACAGCGCGCGGATGTGACGGTTGAGCATGGGTACCTTTTTGTTGGACATGCGCCAACGGCAGACAAGCGCGGGCTTGTCGAGCGTAAACTTCTCGACCGCCTCCTGATTGGCGCAAAAGTCCTCGTACGCACGCTGATCCTCGGCATTGCCAAACAGCTCGGCATCATCAATCTGGGGCATGGTCATACCTTTCGTGTTAGTCATTCCGTCCTCTTATACCAAAAAGACGGCCCTCCAAACGGAGCGACCGTCTTTTGCGGAGATTATTTTGTCCCGGGGCGAAACTTAGTGCCTAAAATGCCTGGCCCCTGTGAAGACCATCGCAATACCATGCTCGTTGCAGGCCTGGACGCTCTCGTCGTCGCGCTTGGAGCCGCCAGGCTGGATGATGCAGGTCACGCCGTGCGCGGCAAGCACGTCGACGTTGTCGCGGAACGGGAAGAACGCGTCGCTTGCACAGGCAAAGCCGCCCTTCTCCACGCCCTCGCGCTCGCAGAAGTCCTCGGCGCGCTCGCAGGCAAGCAGTGCAGAGTCAACGCGGTTGGGCTGACCCGGGCCCATGCCAATGCCGGCCTTACCCTTGGAGACCAGGATGGCGTTGGACTTGACGCCCTTGCAGACCTTCCAGGCAAACTCGAGCTCGGCCATCTCGGCGTCGGTGGGCTTGCGGTCGGTGGGGAACGTGAAGGTCGCGGGGTCCTCGGTCACGTGGTCGACTTCCTGCACCAGCATGCCGCCGTCGACGGAGCGCAGCTCCACCTGGGCGCCGTGGTCCACGCCGCCGGTGGCCAGCACGCGCAGGTTGGGGCGCTTGGCCATGCGCTCGAGCGCCTCGGCAGTGTAGCTCGGAGCGATGATAACCTCGACGAACTGCTTGTTCTGATCGGCAAAGTGCTCAACCAGCTCATAGGGAACCTCGCGGTTGCAGGCGATGATGCCGCCGAAGGCGCTCTTGGGATCGCAGGCGAAGGCGCGGTCGTAGGCGGCCGTGATGTCCTCGGCCACGGCGGAGCCGCAGGGGTTCTGATGCTTGAGGATCACGCAGGCCGGCTCGTCGAACTCGCGGACCAGGTTCCAAGCGGCGTCGGCATCCAGATAGTTGTTGTAGCTGAGCGGCTTGCCCTGGATCTGCTCGGAGCCAACGAGCGGGAACTGCGAGCTCGCGGTGTTCTCGCAGCCCTCGGCAAAGCGATAGACCGTGGCCTTTTGCTGCGGGTTCTCGCCATAGCGCAGGTCGTCGACCTTCTCCAGCGAGATCTCGAGCTTGGCAGAAGTGTCCGCCACGTCGCTTGCCTGGGCGGCAAGCCAACGGGAGATAGCCGTGTCGTAGGCGGCGGTGGTCTGGTAGACCTTCACCTGCAGGCGACGACGGGTGGAAAGCGTGGTGCAGCCACCGGTCTCGTGCATCTCGGCCAGGACGGCATCATAGTCGGCCGGATCGGAGATGACGGTAACGCTCGCAGCGTTCTTGGCGGCAGAGCGCAGCATGGAGGGGCCACCGATGTCGATGTGCTCGATGGCATCCGCGAAGGTGACCTCGGGGTTGGCGATGGTCTTCTCGAACTCGTACAGGTTGACGACGACCAGGTCGATCAGCTTAATGCCGTGCTGAGCGGCCTCCTGCATGTGCTGCTCGGAATCGCGGCGGGCCAGCAGCGCGCCGTGAACCTTGGGGTGCAGGGTCTTAACGCGGCCGTCCATCATCTCGGGATAGCCCGTGAACTCCTCGATGGGGGTTACGGGAACGCCCGCGTCCTCGATGGCACGAGCCGTGCCGCCCGTAGAGATGATCTCGACGCCAAAGTCATCGACCAGCGTCCGTGCGAAATCGACGACGCCCGTCTTATCGGTAACCGAGATCAACGCGCGTGCGATCTTCACATCAGATCCCATGCAGTCCTCCTGTCTGGTACGCCGCCGTGCTCTGTGAGCCGGTGATACGTCGATCTGCAGCGCTCGCGCAGCGGCATTGAAAATACTGATTCAATGTAGCGCATCGAGCGCATCGATGCACCCCGCAACGGGCGCATATGCAGAAAAAGTTTGCGAGCGGAGGAGATGGGCACGGCACCGGGCACGGTGAGTTCATGGAACACAGGGGCACCATAATTAGATGCCAATAGCGTGGTAGAACTGTGCTCGATATGCATCCGCAAAAGAAAGAGGCACCATGGTCTCGCGGGTTCTCTACCGACCGTTTGATACCGAAGACTTCGACGCCATCGCGCTGATTCTGCAGCAGCTTTGGCATAACAATTCGGATAACGATGAGTACAACCGCCTTGAGGCCGCGTGCGACCTCGCCTATTGTCTTTCGTCGTCGACGTTTTCGCAGGTTGCCGTAATCGACGGTCAGGCGCGCGGCATTTCGCTCGCGCGTGCGGGACAGAGCTCCGGCGCCACCGTTAAGGAACATTGGATGGATACCGAACGCGCGCTGCTATCGCAGATGCGCGAGCTGGAGCCCGATGCCTGCGCCGAGTATCTATCGTTTGTGCGCGCAACCATCCGAACCAACAACCGCCTGCTCGAAAGCAGCCCGTTGCCACACGACAACGAGGTCACGCTGCTTGCCGTTGATCGCGATGTCCACGGACTGGGCGTTGGCTCGGTGTTGCTCGATGCCGCGGTCTCGTACCTGTCCTCGCGCGGGGCGACGAGGGCGTACCTGTACACCGACTCCAACTGCTCGTGGAAGTTCTATGAGCTACACGGCTTTAAGCGCGCGGCCACGCACCGCGCCAACCGCGAAGAGCGCCGTCACGACATGCCGCGCGAAAGCTTCCTCTACGAGCTGGACCTAACAGCCTAGGCCCAGCA
>CAJMRO010000156.1:0-3005 GCA_905215825.1 uncultured bacterium | reverse complement strand
GCCGCCATGGGTGTTACCGAGATCGTACGCGGATGCGACCTGCTGGGCTCCACGCCGCGTCAGATCTACCTGCAGCATCTGCTGGGACTTCCCACGCCGCACTACGCACATATTCCGCTGCTCATGTCGCCGGACGGCCGCCGCCTTTCCAAGCGCGACCGCGATCTGGACCTGGGCGAGCTCCGCGCCCGCTTTGGCACGCCCGAGGCACTGCTGGGCTGGCTCGCCAGGCAAACGGGCATCGCACCGGACACCACGCCGCGCTCTGCCGAGCAGCTGGTCGAGCACTTTAGCTGGGACGTCATCCGCGCGCACCGGGAGAACATCACTGTAACGGCCGAGTAGCCAGCCACCTCGCCCCTACGCGACATCCCAAGGCTGGAGTTCGTCGCCCAAGCGAACGATGCAGTCGTAGAGCACGGTGTGACGCTCGGCCGGGTTGGCGTCGCGATGAAAATGGCCGTAGCACCAGCGCTTGTAGTCCAAGCGATCTTCCAGCTCATCGAAAAATGCCGTAAGCCGATCAACAGCGGGGTAATTCCAGCCGGGTGCCGGATAAAGCGTGGGCGAAAGCATGCGCGTAGAGCAGGTGTGGGTAACCACGTAGTCGACCTTCCAACCCACGCTGTCGAGCTTTGCCCGCGCCTCCTCAAAGTTGCGCTCGTCCGGCAGCTCCTGCGGCCACCAGCTGGAATACGGAATGCGGTATTCCTTGTCCACGCTCGTGGCACCGCCCATGGTAAAGATCGTTGAGCCATCGAGCTCAAAAACCTCGCCGCGCGTCAGGCGCCGTATGGGAGAGGTATCCGACAGGCGCTGCGTCAGCCCACCGTGCCACAGCTCCATGGGTCGCTCCGCCCAGTGATCGAAACGCTCGTGGTTGCCGTCGACGAATAGCACGGTATAGGGGCGCGACTCCAGCCAGGCGATATCGGCGCACTCCTCGGCAGAGAAATCCCACGGAAAGCCAAAGTCGCCGGCGACGATGAGATAGTCGTCACTCGTCAGACTATCCCCAAGCTCCCAGTCGCGCAGCTTTTGCATGTCAAGGCCGCCATGAATATCGCCCGTCACATAGACCGTCATCGGATCACCACTTCCCTGTAAGCCGCTAGCCACATTCTGCACGATCACTAAGCCAACCGTTCCAGCCCTTCCATCCCTCAGGGCTTACCCTTCGTTCTTCCATCCAAACGGGTCAAGCACCCAAAAAACCAGATCGAGCACGCCGCCGGTCATCATGGCACCGGCAAGAGCCATGCAAACATGCAGAAAGCTGGCACTTCGAAGCACGTCGAACGGCCCCAGAACAGCCAGCAGCGCGACCGCTGCGCCGGCAAGGCACAGCACGAGGCACGGCCCCGCGTCCTTGACGCACTTCTTCGCGAGATGCTTGGTGTTGTCGCTCATCAAAATCAAACTCCTTAGAGGGTCGTTGTTCAGATGCATGCCGCCGCGGCAGAGCAGGGCGGCAGGGAAAGTGTCACATGTCGTGCGGACATCAATGGAGAAACCGCCTGCTCGACCAACCCTTGACGCCGTTTTGCACCGGCGCCCCATCCCCGTTATCGAGGTCTAATACTTTTCCGCGAAGTGAACGTCTGTTTTTGGGCCCCTGAAGCATCCACATTTTTCGTCGGCAAAATCGCAGGATTCTGGCAGTAAAACCGCAGGAAACGGCGCACTCAAAGTGTCGATGTTTCGGGGGTCCGATTTCACTCGTTCACTTCACGGAAAAGTATTAAACCTCGCTGTCGGCCGCCCCAAAGACCTGTCCTTCCCTTCCCCACGCCACGCAAAACCGGCCTTCCCCTTGCCTGCGCGCCCCGCATCACGCGCTTCGTCACCCAAAAACTCATCCAACATTAATCTTGGCTCAAGAATCACTTAATCTATAACCTGCACTATAGAGTTCGACCAAGGGCGGGGCGGCGCCGCGCAACGCAGGCCGCCGAACGCAACGCTCGCGCCCGGGCAGATCGCCTGGCGTCGCGCCCATCGAACGAAAGGACAGGTCATGGACGACCTCGAAAAAGTTGAAACCATCCGCACCAAGTGCAACGTGAGCTATACCGATGCCAAGGCCGCGCTCGACGCCGCCGACGGCAACGTTCTGGACGCCATCATTTGGCTCGAGTCGCAAGGCAAGACCCAGACCACGTCGGCGCACGCCGCCACCGAATCCACGCCGGTCGACGAGCCCTCGGCCGAGATGGTCGCCGCACAGGCCGCCTACGAGAAGTCGAGCGAAAAGACCGATTTCTCCAAGAAGATGGACAGCGTGTGGGAGTACCTCAAAAAGCTCTTCCGCCTGAGCCTGGACACCAAGTTTATCGCCACGCGCCGCGATGCGATCATCCTCAACATTCCCATCCTGATTCCCATCGTCGCGCTGTTTGCCTGGGGCGCCACGATATGGCTGATGCTGCTTGGCCTGTTCTTTGGCATGCGCTACCGCATCGATAGCGACGGTGACGTACCTGGCAGCATCAACAACCTGATGGAACACGCCGCCGATGCCGCGGACGACATCAAGCAAAATCTGAACGACGACAAGTAATCACAGACGGGGGCACGTATGGCACGAATCCTGATCGTAGAGGACGAGGAGAAAATCGCCCGCTTTGTGACACTCGAGCTGGAGCACGAGGGCTACCAGGTGGAGCACGCCGCCGATGGCCGCACCGCCGTGGACCTGGCGCTGGAGCGCAACTACGATCTGATTCTGCTCGATGTATTGCTGCCGCAGCTCAACGGTATGGAGGTGCTGCGGCGCGTCCGCAAGCACAAAGATGTGCCGGTGATTATGGTCACCGCGCGCGATGCCGTGATGGACAAGGTGGCAGGGCTCGATGCCGGCGCCGACGATTACCTGACCAAGCCGTTTGCCATTGAGGAGCTGTTCGCACGGATCCGTGTGGCGCTGAAGCGCTCGGAGGCCGTGCGGGCGGCTTCGGGCGTTGGCGGCGTCGGTGCCGGGGCGAACGTAGTGGGCGGCGCGGGCG
>CAJMRO010000155.1:0-3077 GCA_905215825.1 uncultured bacterium | reverse complement strand
CTCCCGCAGGTCCGCCTCCAGCATGTTGTGGAAGGTGGCCTGCCCCTTGGATCGGCGGAGCCATTCCATGTAGCTTACTGCCTTGGAAGGTTCCCCCTGCATGATCACAGAGAGGCCATGCTCTCTACACAGCCGGTCTGAGATGGCCCGGATCTGGCAGTAATAGCTTCTGGCATTGCTATGATATTTCTCGCCGGTGTCCGCATTTACGGAGTTGAACACAATGTGCGAGTGGATATGCCCTCGATCCACATGGGTGGCAATTACCGCCTCGTAGCCATTCAGATGTTCCGCAGCGAAAGTCTTGGCAATTTTCAGAGCCAGCTCGGGAGAGATTTCACCGGGCTTGAAGGACTGGACAATATGGTAATACTGGACGCCCCCCATGTTTTCGGTGTCCCGTTTGGTCTCCAGCATCTGACGGCACTCCCGGCCTGGTTCACAGCCCTGATGGGCGGTGAGGATCTTCTGCTCCGTCTTATCGCCGTTGAGGATGTAGTCGCCGTTCTCGTCCTTGACCATGCCCTGGCACAGCAGGTTGGTGAAGGGCTCGTCCACGCTCAGCAGGCCCAGGTCGCGCAGTGCCTTGGTAAAGAAGCGGCTGTAGAGCAGGTGCAAAATAGCGTGCTCGATGCCGCCGATGTAGTTATCGACGGGCATCCAACGGTCGGCAGCCTCACGGGAGAAGGGCAGCTCAGTGTTGTGCGGATCGGTATAGCGCAGGTAATACCAGCTGGAGCAGGTAAAGGTGTCCATGGTATCGGTCTCGCGCTTGGCCGGGCGGCCGCAGACCGGGCAGGTGGTCTCGTAGAACTCCTTGCACTCGGCAAGGGTTTCGCCAGCGCCCAGGTCCAGGTTCTCGGGCAGCGTCACCGGCAGCTGATCCTCGGGCACGGGCACGATGCCGCAGTGCTCGCAGTGGATGGCCGGGATGGGGTTGCCCCAATAGCGCTGACGGGAAATGAGCCAGTCGCGCAGACGGAACTCGACCTTGCGACGACCACAGCCCATGGCCTCGAGGTCGGCCACGATCGCAGCCTCGCCCTCGGAGTGCTTGCCGCCGCGCATTCCGGTGTACTTGCCGGACTGGACGAGCGTGCCCTCGGCAGCGTGGGCACAATCCCAGTCGACGGTCTCGGCATGGAAGGTATCGATGGTCTCGCCGCTGGCCTCGACGGCAGCGCGATCCTCATCGTCCAGGATGATCGGCACGATCGGCAGGTCGTACTTGCGGGCAAACTCAAAGTCGCGCTGGTCGCCACAGGGAACGGCCATGACGGCGCCGGTGCCGTAGTCGGCCACGACATAATCGGCAACCCACACGGGGACCTTCTCGCCGTTGACGGGGTTCACCACGTAGCGGCCGGTAAAGGCACCGTGCTTCTCGAGGGTGCCCTGGGCACGCTCGACGGCAGAGATATGCTTGGAGTCCTCAACGATCTTGGTGACGGCCTCCTCGTACTCCGTGCCCTCGACAAGCTCGTGCAGACGAGCGTACTCGGGAGCCAGAACAAAGAAGGAGACGCCAAAGAGGGTGTCGGCACGCGTGGTAAAGACGGTAATCTTGCCCTCGTCGCCCTCAATGGGCTCGCCATCCTGGTCGCACAGGGTAAAGTCGACCTCGGCGCCCTCAGAGCGACCGATCCAGTTGGCCTGCATCTGCTTGACGCGCTCGGGCCAGCCGGGGAGCTTCTCCAGGTCGTCGAGCAGCTCCTGGGAGTACTCGGTGATCTTGAAGTACCACTGCTCAAGGTCGCGCTTCTCGGGCTCGGTACCGCAGCGCCAGCACTTACCCTCGGTGACCTGCTCGTTGGCCAGAACGGTCTTGCAGTTAGGGCACCAGTTGACCGGGTTCTTCTTGCGGTAGACCAGGCCCTTTTCCCACAGCTTCTCAAAAATCCACTGACCCCAGCGGTAGTAGTCGGGGCTGCAGGTCTTGACCATGCGATCCAGATCGTAGGAGAAGCCCATGCGCTTCATCGTGGCAAGCGCCTGGTCCATGTTCTTATACGTCCAGGCGGCAGCCTGCGTGTTGTGCTTGATGGCGGCGTTCTCGGCAGGCAGGCCGAAGGCGTCAAAGCCGATGGGATGCAGCACGTCAAAGCCGCGCATGCGGGCCTGACGGGCCATGGCATCGCCGATGGTATAGTTGCGCGCGTGGCCCATGTGCAGGTCACCCGACGGATACGGGAACATCTCGAGCACATACTTCTTGGGCTTGCTGTCGTCGGTGTCGACGGCAAAGAGGTTAGAGTCCTCCCAGGCCTTCATCCACTTGGACTCAATGGCCTGCGCGTCGTAGGCAGGGATCTCGTCCTTATGATCTGTGCAATCGCACATATCAGCTCCTTTAATCTTAGTTGGGATCGGGCGGCTTGGCTTTGCTCGCTACTGCGGACAGTCCTGCGCAAGACGAAGAGCACATTAAGTGCTCTTCTTTGCGTGCGGAACTTGTAGCGAACAAAGCCGAGCCGCCCGACCCTAAGGTTAACTTGACTGATGATAGCAAATACAACAAGCGAGATGCCTGCGACTTGCAGGCATCTCGCTTTATCTAAATAACGTGGTTGTGAATCAACCGCTAATTGTTACCCGCCCAAATATGGTCGGGTTTTCCAAGTGCCGCAGATTGCCGTGAAAGAGGAGCGACGCGTACTTTGGTACGCGAGCGACGGTTTGAACGGCAAGGTGCGGTGCTTGGGAAAGCCGCTTATCGATAGGAAACACTCTGCTGGGAGTCCTTGACGACTACGTCGTGGGCGCCGCCTTCGACGATCGAGGTCGAGCTTACCAAGGTCAGGCGTGCCTTTTCCTGGAGCTCGGGGATCGAGAGGGCACCGCAGTTGCACATCGTGGACTTGACCTTATAGAGCGTGCCGCCTACGCCGTCCTTGAGGGAGCCGGCGTAGGGAACGTAGGAGTCGACGCCCTCGACGAAGCTGAGCTTCGCGGCGCCGCCCAGGTCGTAGCGCTGCCAGTTGCGGGCACGCGCAGAACCCTCGCCCCAGTACTCCTTCATGTACTGGCCATTGACGTTGACGCGCTCGGTCGGGCTCTCGTCGAAGCGAGCGAAGTAG
>CAJMRO010000154.1:0-3077 GCA_905215825.1 uncultured bacterium | reverse complement strand
CTCGCTCCAGATGTGCGCGGCGTAGGCGCCGTCGACGCCGTCGAGTACGCCCGTGCCGATCATGAGCTTGGCGCCCTGGCCGTTTTCCTCGCTGGGCTGGAATACGATGCGAATCTCGCCGTGGATGTCATCGGTCATGTGGCGCAGGATTTGCAGCGTGCCGAGCATCATGGCGATATGGCAGTCGTGACCGCAGGCGTGCATGCAGCCTTCGTTGACGCTGGCGAACTCCTCGCCGGTCTGCTCGGTGACGGTCAGGGCGTCGATATCGGCTCGCAGCAGGATACGGCGGCGCGGCGTGCCGTCCTCGCGGTAGGCATCGGGCGCGGTGCCACGGAGCGTCGCCACCAGGCCCGTCTTGAGCGGACGCTCGTAGGGGATATTCATGGCGTCGAGCTGGTTGGCGATGTCGGAAGTCGTGCGCTCCTCGGCAAGGCTCAGCTCCGGGTGCTTATGGAAGTGCCGGCGCTGCTTGATGATGTAGGGTTCAAACTCGGCGGCGATATCCTGGATGGCCGCGGTGACGTCGTCTGTCGCGCGAACCTCGGTTGCCGCCATAATTTGCTGTGCCTTGGTCTTCGTCATGGTCGATTTGCTCCTTGCTGGGTTGATCGCAAAATCGTACAGGCTCTCTCCAGTATGCCACCTGCCGCTAGGGCTGGTAAAGTTGCCGTTTGCCGCTTGGGGTTTTGTCGCAAGGGCGGGGGAGTACACTCGGAGGTGTTGAATTTCCCGCCAGAGATGGGGATGCCCATGCAGCATATCGATCGGATTATCCGCTCTAAGAACGTTTTTACCGCCCAAGACGGTATTGATGCCGCCCGCGAGCTGGCGATTGCCATTGCAGGCGATCGCATCGCCGCGGTCGGCGCGCCCGATGACGTGGTTGCCGCCGCCCCTGCCGCCACGCCAGTTGTCGACTACGGCGAGCAATTCATCTGCCCCGGTTTCCATGACGCTCATCTGCACTTCTTCCATACCTCGGTCGGTTCCTCGCCGTACATGCTCATGGATATGGGCACGTCAGAGGCGGCACTGGTGCAGCATGCGCTCGAGTTTTCCCAGGGCCTGCCCAATGACGCCTGGGTCGTGACCCAGGGCTGGCGCGATTACCGCTGGAATCCGCCCGAGCATCCTACCAAGGCTTCCCTCGACGCCGCCTTCCCCGATCGCCCCTGTGTTATGTATTCGGGCGATGGGCATACCCTGTGGCTCAACAGCCGCGCACTCGATGCCCTCGGCGTGACGCGCGACAGCGAGCCTCCGGCGGGTGGCAGCTACGACAAGGATGCAAATGGCGAACTCACGGGTATCGCTCACGAGGCTGCGGCCATGCAGCTGCTGCCGCGCTGTCTTGAGTGGCTGGGCGAGGACCGCATCGCGAGCGCTTACGCCGACCAGATGAAGCGTATGGCCGAGCAAGGCATCACCTCAATTTGCGATATGTCGCTCATGCCCATGCCGGGCTGCGACTTTATTCGCGACGATGTTTACGACAAGCTGCAGGCCGCAGGCAAGCTGGTCATCCGCGCCCATTTGTTTCCCACGCTGCTGGATGACCAATCACGCTTGGAAGAACTCCAGACCCGCTACGCGAACAACGCGCTGCTCTCGGCGCCAGGCTTTAAACAGTTCTTCGACGGCGTGTCGAGCGAGCATACCGCATACCTCACTGAGCCCTATACCAACCCGCGCTTCCCGGGCGACCAGGGTCGTCTGACGGTTCCTGTCGAGCGCATGCGCAAGTTGGTTCTGGCGGCAGCCGAGCGTGGCCACACCGTGCGCATCCACGTTATCGGCGACGGTGCCATCCATGCTGCGCTCGATATCTTTGAGGAGGCGGCAGAGCTCTACGGCTTGCCCCAACACGGTCATAACACGCTCGAGCATCTGGAGAATTTGCTGCCCGGTGACATCGATCGTCTGCGCAAACTCAACGTCATTGCCTCGAGCCAGCCTTGCCACATCACGCTCGACCCGGGTGGCCCGGAGCGCGACCTGGGCCTGGAGCGCAGCCGCATCATGTGGCCGTTTGCGACCTATAAGCAGCGCGGCATCCGCCAAGCCTTCGGCACCGATAGCCCCATCACGGCCGTTACCAGCATGAACGTGCTCTACACGGCTATCACGCGCCAGGACCCCAAAAGCCACTGGCCCGAGGGCGGCTGGCTCCCCAGCGAGCGCATCGACGCGGCAACGGCCCTGCGCAACTACACCCTGGGCAGCGCCTACGCAGCAGGTGACGAGCAAAACCTCGGCAGCCTGGAGCCCGGCAAATACGCCGACCTGGTAGTCCTGGACCAAAACCCGCTCACCATCGACCCCCAAGAGCTGCAAGCCACCAAGGTTCAGGCCACCTACCTGGCAGGCAACTTGATTTACGAGCGCTAATAATCATGCCGTACCGTTAAACGCGGCTCGGGCAGCCTATTTTGGGATGGCGCTCGAGCCGCGTTTGTATATCGGTGGGGACTCGCTATGAGCGTCCCTGCTCTGCTTGATTTGAGCGTGGGGTGGGGCACCGCTGCCCCGCGCATTTAATTTGGACATCAGCAATGTCGTCTCTTGGTGTTTTGCATACTTTCCATTGCAGATTGCATAAAAAGGCTGGGATGTTCTTTCTGGTCCTGATGTACCCCCGCCTGGGCCGTGCAAAAAACGGAGTATTCAGCAACGCAAGCCCCGTCGGCGCCGCTGCAGTCGGGTAACGTTGTGGAGATTGACGTCATTTCGGGCTCCGGTGCGACGCGAGGCATGCCTTTTTGTCCTGACGGGGTCTGCCTGCCGATCCAAGTCGCCTGTCGAAGGCGTCTTTGGGACCAATAAGGTATGTCCGGTGCGTATGCAGCCGTTCTGGCCTGCTGAATACTCCCAAAAATGCACGGTGCTCCCTGGGGGACCCGTGCGCGCGACGAAAACCATGCCCATGTCGCTATCCGCATCGCCATTTTGCTGCACTGACTTTTCTGAATGCCGGGCCCGAGTTAGTCAACCTGGCTCCCGGGGCGGACCGGAGGGCATGAAGTTTGTCGCGAGTTCCGCACGCAAAGGAAAGCACTTAATGTGCTTTCCGTCTT
>CAJMRO010000153.1:0-3130 GCA_905215825.1 uncultured bacterium | reverse complement strand
GAACACGGCTGCCCTTGGGGCCGACGCAGGCGCCCACGGGATCCAGACGGTCGTCGAGCGAGTGGACGGCGACCTTGGAGCGCTGGCCGGGCTCGCGGGCGATCGACTTGATCTGGACGGTGCCCTCATAGATCTCGGGCACCTCCTGCTCAAACAGACGACGCATGAGCTCGGGGTGGGTACGGGAGATGACAATCGGCGGACGGCTGTGCTCGCCACGAACCGGCTGCAGGTTGGAGTTGGGGTCGCGAACGTCGATGATCACGGCCTTGATGTGCTGGTTGTGCAGGTAGCGCTCGCCCATCGGACGCTCGTTGCGCTCGTTCTCGTAACGGCGCTGGTCGAAGTGCGGCAGCTCGGCCTCGACGCCCTCGCGAATCTTGACGATCGTGAAGTCGGGCGTGGACTGCAGCACGGTACCGCTGATGAGGTCACCGATGCGGCCGGAGAACTCCTCGTAGATCTGCTCGCGGGCGGAGTTGCGCACGATGGCGTTGATCTCGGCCTTGGCGTGCTGGGCGGCGATGCGGCTCGTGTTCTTGGGGGTGACGTCGATCTCCTCAAACTCGGTGAAGTTGCCCTCCTCGTCCATGGAATCGTCGATCGGCTCCAGGCGGTAGACGTAGATCTTGCCGGTGGTGCGGTCAATGGTCACCTTGGCGCCCCACTCAAGATGCAGGATCTCGGCATAGCTCTTGGCGAGCGACTGCTCCAGGCGGTCGATCAGGTAGAGCTGGTCGATGTGCTTCTCCTGGCAAAGCTCCATCAGGGCGGACATCATGTCGGATGCTGCCATCTTACTTTCCTTCCTTCGCGGGCTTGAAGTCGTAGGTGGGCTTCAACTTGCACTTTTTAACATCAGAGAAATCGAGGGTAACGGACTCGCCGTCCTCGAGCTCGAGGGTCACGTTCGCCTCGGTGGCGGCGGCAATCTTGCCGGCGTACTTGCGACGGCCCTCGGTGGCGGTGGAGGTGAGCTCGCAGTTCTCGCCCACAAAGCGGGCAAAGTCGCACGGGCGGCGCAGCGGGCGCGCCATACCCGGGCTCGACACCTCGAGCGTATAGCTCGAAGAGATGGGGTCGAGCTCCTCGATCACGTCGCCGACCCACTTGGTATTGGCCGTGACGTCGTTGAGCGACAGGCTCTGACCCTCGGCACCCTCGATACGCACACGCACGCAGGGGGCCTTGGTGGCGCCCACGAGCTCAACGTCGACAATATCGACATCGTGCTGGGGAGCGACGGCCTCGAGCGCGTCGATGATCGCCTGCTCGGTCTTGGTCTTGACCATTGCGGCACCTCCATCCATACAAAAAAGAAGCGGGGCCGAAACCCCACTTCTTTCAATTACAACTTCATTTGCAAGCAAACTATACCAATACCTGCGAAAACGTGCAAGCACAGTACGAATCTGCAGGTCAGCGTGCGCACAGCTTCTCCACAAGAAATGGATAATTGGGTGTTGTCGCAAGTATACATAACCAAAAAGGGGGCGACTCCATACGGAATCGTCCCCCTCGCCTTTTCATGTCAGCTAAGCGCGCAGTGCTTACTTGACCACCAGGTTGACCAGCTTGCCGGGCACGCAGATGGCCTTGACGACTGTCTTGCCCTCGAGCCACTTGGCGACGGCGGCCTCGGCGGCAGCCTGCATATCCTCATTGGAGGCATCGCGGGCAACGTCGACGCGGCCGCGGACCTTGCCGAGCACCTGGACCACGATCTGCACCGTGTCCTCGATGGACTCGGCCAGGTCGAACTCGGGCCAGGCAGCGGTATAGGCGTTGCCCTCGCAGCCGAGCGCCTCGTGCCACAGCTCGTCGGCCCAGAACGGGCAGATGGGGGCAAGGACGCTCACGATGTCCTTGGCCACGCCGTAGCACAGCGCCTTGTCGCGGGCGGTACCCTCGGTGGCGTTGAGGTAGGCGCTCGCCGCGTTGACGAGCTCCATGACGGCCGAGATGGCGGTGTTGAACTGGCCGCGATCGAAGTCCTCGGTGCACTTGGCGATGGTGCGGTGACGCTCGCGATAGAGCTTCATCGCAACCTCATCGAGCGCGGAAGGGAGCTCGGGTATTCCGAGCTGCGAATCCAGGAGATCTATGACTTTAACCTGCCCTCCCAGCGGATGTTCGAGGCCTGCGGCTTTCGGCGCGCGGAGCGCACGCCGGCGGGCTGGAGCTATGTCCTGCGCCTGGATGGGGAGGCGCAAAAAGTTGAATAAAGGTATTGACGAACGGAAAAAATGGGGGTATAATACCAGAGTCAAGTGAAAAGCACTTGCAAACGTGTAAGCCTTTTCCGGTGACAATGGCGAGGAGGTCCCACCTGTTCCCATCCCGAACACAGTAGTTAAGCTCCTCAGCGTCGAAAGTACGTGGCTGGACACGGCCCGGGAGGATAGAACGTTGCCGGATTCCATATTCCTCAGTAGCTCAATGGCAGAGCACTCGGCTGTTAACCGGGGTGTTGTAAGTTCGAGTCTTACCTGGGGAGCCAGCAGTGGTTACAGCGTCAGCTGTGACCACTTTTTTTGCGTTTTGGTCCACCAGAACGCGCACCACGATCTCTTCGTCGGAAACGGTGATGTCAAGGATGTACTTGCGCACAAGGGACTGCAGGGAGGCGGGATCTTCCAGCAGGAGCGCAGCGTCCGCGGAAAGCTGTGCAATCAAGGCGGCCCGATCGACCTCGTAAGGCTCATCGACGCGAGCGAGCTCTTCGGTGAGCGCTTTGATCTTTGCGTCGTTGGAGAACATTTTTTCCTTGAGCTCCTCGTTCAGCATTCCCATCTCGATCGCATGAACGATCTCACGGTTCGAAGCGCGGAGGCGTGCAATTTGGCGCTTAAGGTCTCCAACGTTGCCGCCGTCGCGCCGGTTGGCATCTTCGCAAATCATATCGGCGACGGCCTCGATGATCGGCGGGTTCAGGATCACCTCACGCAAAAGCGTGACCACGTACTTTTCGATGGTTTCTGCCTTGACGTTGCGAGCGCTGCAGGTGCGCTTAACCCGCTTGTTGTTGCAGCCATAACTGGTGTACTCGTACTTATTGCGCACGCGCGTTGTGAACCCGATGTAGGCGCCGCCGCACTGCGCGCAGCGAATCAGGCCGGAAAGCAGGTAG
>CAJMRO010000152.1:0-3131 GCA_905215825.1 uncultured bacterium | reverse complement strand
TCCGCCGACGCCGCCGCCTCCGCCGCCCGAGAAGCCGCCGCCACCGCCGCCGCTCGAGCTATCGGAACTCGAAGCCAGCTCACGGATGCTCTCGTGATACACGTCATCGAACGAATCGAGCGGCGACTCGGTACCGTAATGATGGTAGTACCACCAGTAGCAGGGGTAATTGTCGTAGAAATCGTCGGCCTCGCGCACCTCGGGAGGAACAGCCTCGGCAAGCTGACGCAGAACTTCCTTCGAAACGCCCAGCGCCGCACCCATCACCAGAAGCTTATTCCACAGCACCAGATCGCCCGGAACGGCTTCCTTTAGGCGCGTGAAGTCCTCAAGCCAATGCTTAAGCGCCTTGCAGCGAGCCGCCACCTCGGCACCCTCCGGCGTAAAGCGGCGGAACGTAAGGCCCACGCCAATACCCACCAGCACAATCGGCACCGAGATAACCGCGGCGACAATGTTCGCCTGCGCGCCGTCGGTAAAGAAGATGGATCCCGCGGGAACACAGGCGATCAGAATACCGAGAACCAGGCAAAACACCATTGCGACAATGCCGTCCGAGGCAACGTACTCGCTATCGGCCAGCTTGCCCTTAACGGTGTTCTGATAGTCCTCGAGCTTGTCGCCCACGGGCGTAGCGTGCTGCTTGACGTAGTGCTGCAGCTCGTCGAACGTGCGCGAGCGATCGCCGTTCTCGTCGGGCTTAGCACCGGCAAAGAAGACCTTGAGCACCATGCGGTCAATGCCCTTGGCCGACTTCCAGCCCGCATCACTCACCGTCACGCGATACGTCTGCTCTTCTTTTTCACGCCCCAACAGACCCTTCTTGGCCTTGGTCACGGTCGCCTGCTCCAGCTTGATCACACGGTCGTCGGTGAGCTTCATGAGCGTGGCGATATATGCCTGATCGGGCACCTCGTTCCAGCTCATGAGGGCCGAAAGCACGGCGGGATGGTCGGCCGAAGGCACATCGCGGAAATACTCGTCCTGGAAAAGCGGTTTGGGCTTGCGGCGGCGCAACTTGAGCACAACGATTGTGCCGGTAAAGACCACCGCCGCGACAACACTTAGCACGGCAAGTACATTGGCAATCACGCGAGCGTGAGCGCGGCGGGCGTTAGCTTCGTCGGCCCATTCCTTCTCTTCGCTCAGGATCGTTGACATGCGCTCTTCGCCCGAGGCGGCAAGCTGCGGCACCCAGTCGCTGGGGAAGGCGATGCGCGCCTCGGCAAATTCGCCCTGATGCACGCAGGGAATGGTATAGGTGACCATGGGTTCGTCCGCATCGAGCGATACGTCGCCCGTCAGCGGGCCGTGGCCCCATGCGCGGAAGTTATCGCCCTTGACGGCCGCCGTCCCGGCAGCGGCATTTGCGAAGTGCACTTCCATCTCGACATCATCGGAGTCCGCGGACCAGCCGTCGCCCACGAACTTCCAGTAGAGCTCGGCGGTATCGGCCCAGTTCATGACCGCACCGGTCATGGTGTAGCTCACGTAATAGATTGCGCTGTCGCCGCCCTCGTGAGGGCTGAACACCTTGATCTTTACGCCGTCACCAGTCTGCTCGACCGTATAGACGCCAGAGTCACCCTTGTTCGCGCTATCGACTTTGTTGAACGCGGTGTCCTCTTCCTCGACACTCAGCACATCGACACCTGCCGTACCGCCCTGCTGGTTGGAGCCCGTATTGATCTCCCAAAACACGCCGTTGATGTCGTCATCGAAATCAAACTGGCGTCCCTCGACAACGGTCAGCGAGCCGTCGGACTCGACCGTGGCGCCAATATAGGTTTGAGTCATGGAGTAGCCGTCGGCGTGTGCGGCGACAGGCAGCAGCAACAACGCAAGCGCGACGAGCACGCAGACGGAAGCGAATCGCGCAAACAGGCAGCGCTGCCGACAAGTATTGGCAACGGGGGCGTTCATAGGCACATCCTTTGTCTGTAAAACCAACAGCGCCATTGTCCCACGTTTGCGGGTACGCATGACGAATATCTAGGCGACCGGAGCGCCAAACGGGATGAAAGTCACGCCCGCACCCCGACACTTGGAAAATGATCTATTGGGGACGGAGGAAAACGGATCATTGGGTTGAACCGACGGACAGCAACAAATTTGTCGTTTAGGACGCTCTTTGGCCGAATCCCGCGCCAACAATAGATACCACTTCACAGCTCCGTCACAGGTGTATCGGCTTTGTGTGGGCGCGGCATGCGCTGATTGAGCCACCAGTCGAGGGGCATAAAGCAGTTGAGCGAAAACGGTTTGCCCCTTTGCCGTTCGCTCGAGGATCATGTCCCCCTTTTCCGCGGAAACCCCGGCAGTTGCGAAGAGCTGCCGGGGTTTCTGTCGTTTGTGAGGCCGAGTCGGTGCGCAGCGATCGAGACCTTGAGACGCAAACCCACCGCGCGCGATGCGCACCGCCGCCAACTTGTGAGCGCGGCAACGCCTTCCCTGCCAAGCCCCGCGCTATACTCGTCCGCATGGATATCAAAACACGCAACATAGCAACGCCCGCCGCGGACGCGCCAACGACGCCGCCCGTCTCCGCCCCCGCACCTGTCGTGGGCCGTTTTGCCCCGTCGCCTTCGGGCCGCATGCACCTGGGCAACGTGTTCAGCTGCCTGTGCGCGTGGCTTTCGGCCCGTAGCCAGGGCGGCAGCATCGTGTTGCGCATCGAGGACCTGGACGATCGCTGTAAGCGCCCGGAACTTGCCGCTCAATTGATTGACGACCGGGCTTGGCTGGGACTCGAGTGGGACGAAGGCCCCTACTACCAGCACGATCGCCTCGACCTGTACGAGAGCGCCTTGCACCAGCTGCAAGACGCCGGCCTCACCTACCCCTGCTTTTGCACGCGTGCCGAGCTCCACGCCGCGAGTGCGCCGCACGCCAGCGACGGCACGCCCATCTACCGCGGCGCCTGCAGAGACCTTTCTGCCGAGGAGGTTGCCCGCCGCAGCGTTCTGCGTGCTCCGGCCACGCGCCTGCGCGTGCCCAACATCGACGACCTCGCGGGCGACGTAATCGAATTCGTGGACCGCACGTATGGAGCCCAATGCGAAGCACTCGCCACCGAATGCGGCGACTTTTTGGTGCGCCGCAGCGACGGCGTTTTTGCCTACCAGCTAGCC
>CAJMRO010000151.1:0-3188 GCA_905215825.1 uncultured bacterium | reverse complement strand
CGGCCGCGGCGGCAGCCTGCAGCGAGGTGGTCGCAAACGGCGTGGGCGGCTGCTGCTTGCGCGAGCGCTTGGTCACCGCGGCGACGGTTGCCGTCGCGACGCCGTCAACATGGCCGTACGCCGTCTCAGCAGCATCCTTGTCGGTAAAGCGCGCCGTCTTGTGCGCGATCTTAAAGCGATCGTCCTCGGCAGCGCCCTGCGCGGCACCCATGCCGCGAATCTGCCAATAGTCCTCGGGCACAAACGCCATGCGCTCGCGCTCGCGCTCGACCACCAGGGCAAGCGTCGGCGTCTGCACGCGGCCGGCGGAGCGCACGTTACCAAAGCCGCCAAACTTGGCGAGCGTCAGGTAGCGCGTCAGCACCGCACCCCAAATGAGGTCGATGTGCTGACGGCTCTCGCCTGCGTCGGCCAGGTTCTGGTCGAGCGAGACGAGATTATCGAAGGCCTGCGTGATCTCGGCCTTGGTAAACGAAGAATACTGGGCGCGGGCAACCGGCAAGTCCGGCGCCACCTCGCGCACCTTGTTGAGGGCGTCCGAACCGATCAGCTCGCCCTCGCGATCGAAGTCCGTAGCGATGATGACGCTGTCGGACTTCTTGGCAAGGTTCTTGAGCGAGCGAATGAGCTCTTTCTCGGCCGGCAGCTTAATGACGGGTGCCCAGGTGAGATAGGGCAGACTCTCGAGCTTCCAGCCCTTGATGGAGATGCCATCGGCAAGGAACGGCTTACGCTTGGTGTCGTAAGGCGGACGAGCCAGGCCATCGGGCATGTCGGCCGGCAGCATCTCGCCGTCCTCGGTGACCGAATACCAGCCCAGCTTTTTATCGAACAGCACGCTGTCGCAAAAATCGGGCGCAAGGATGTGACCGGCAAGACCGATCGTCACGCACTCCTCGCCCTTCCACTCAAAACGGTAGATGGCGGTGTTGTACACCTTGTCCTTTTTAGGCTTACCCGTGGACAGCCGCTCGGCGATCTGACGCGCGGCGTCGTTTTTCTCGGCGATGATGAGCTTCAAAAGAGGCTCCTATCTCGTATCTCTACGGCTACGCCCGCCCGTATGGCGGCCGATTTACGCCCTTGCTTGCTCGATCTGCCCGATGAGCCAATCGCACCAGGCGTCCATGCCCTCGCCCTTGCGCGCGCTCACGGCAAACCGCGGCGCCTGCGGATTGAGGTCATCGAGTGTCTTAGTATACCTATCCATGTCAAAATCGAAAGCCGGGGCCACGTCGACCTTATTGAGCAGCTGCGCGCCAGCGTGCTGGAAGATGCCCGGGTACTTGATGGGCTTGTCGTCGCCCTCGGGCACCGAGAGAATCATGATGGACAGGTTCTCGCCCAAGTCAAAGTCGACTGGGCAGACCAGGTTACCCACGTTTTCGATAAAGATGACGTCGATGTTTTCCAGACCCACAGCCTGGTCAAACGCGTCAACGGCCTCCATGATCATGTTGCCCTCGAGGTGGCACAGGCCGCCCGTGTTGATCTGGATGGCGGGCATGCCGGCTTCCTTCATGGTGATGGCGTCGACATCCGAGGCGATATCGCCCTCGATGACGGCACAGCGCAGGCCGGCCTTGTCACGCAGGCGCTCGTTGGTGCCCAGGATCGTGGTGGTCTTGCCCGAACCGGGGCTCGACAAGACGTTGATCACATAGGTGTTTGTCTCATTAAATCGCTGACGCAGCTGATCTGCCAGGCGCTCGTTGCGCGACAGAATCGGCGACGCGATATCAATCGTTTTCTCAGCCATACTTAGCGCTCCTTACTTTGGCCCCTTTATACCCCATCACCAGATGGCTAGCGGGCTAATCGTCGGGGGTTTCGATTTCGATACTCGCGATATCGAGCTCGCGGCCGTGCAGTAGGCGCACGTTGGCACCACCACACTGGGGACAGCGACAGTGGAAGCGATCGTGGTCGAAGACCTCGCCGCAGTCCAGGCATTCACTTTGTGGGTGAATCTCCTCAACCGCGAGCTCGCAGCCCCGCGTGAGCGGGTCCTCATCGCGAAATGTCTCCCACGCAAAGTCCAGCGCCTCGCGCACAACTTCGGTCATATCCCCGATACGCAGCGTTACCAAAACGGCGCGCGAGGCCCCCGCCCCACGCGCCGCGCGAATCACTGTATCGAGTATGCCGTTGACAATGCCAACCTCGTGCATACCGATTTACTCCTCGTCGTCCTCATCATCCGAGAACAGGTCCAGACGGCTCACAAACAAGCCCTCCTTGCCCTCGCGCGCGGTAATGACCACGCGGGCAATGGCGAGCGAAATCTCGTAGAGCGAGAGCAGGGCACCATACATGAGGCCCAGCGTAACGGGCGAGCCGTCGGGCGTAATCACAGCCGAGCCCACAAGCAGGCCCACGTACACGTAGCGCCAGGCGCCGCGGAAGGCCGCGTAGGACACGATGTGGAAGACGGACAGGTAGAAGATGATGAGCGGCAGCTCAAACGCCACGCCAAAGCCGATCATAAAGAGCAGCTCCATGTTGACGTAGTTCTCCAGGTCGGGCAGCGCCGTGGCGACGGCCGAGGTCTCGCCGATAAGCCACTCAAAGCCCGCCGGGATGATGATGAAATAGCAGAAGATGGCGCCCAGGAAGAACAGCACCGTCGAGGCGAGCACCGTGGGCACGACCCATTTGCGCTCGTTGGGACGCAGTGCCGGCAGGAAAAATGCCAGAATCTGCCAGATGATCATGGGCGTGCACATGACCACGGCCATCTTGATGGCCAGCGAGAAGCGCAGGCCAAAGCCGCCGAGCGTGGTGGTGATGTAGAACTTACCGTCCGGCACAAAGGAGCGGATGGGATCTTCCAGGATGTCGAGCACAACAGGCGTGGCGAAATACAGCACGATAGCGGCGGCAAACACCGACACGACCACGATGGTCAGGCGGCGACGGAGCTCTCCCAGGTGATCGAAGAGCGGCATGCGCGCAGGTCCGATAGGCATTACTCATCGCCTCCCTTCGGGGTGTCGGCGGCAGCGGCCTCGTCCTCGTCCTCGTCCTCGGCCTCGAGCTCGCGAGCGAGCTGGTCGACGACGGCCTTGCGCTTGCGGGGACGACGGGCATAGAGGTCGGCCGTCGTGGGCTCTGCCGGCTCAGGCTCGGGCTCCGGTTCTGCAGCGGAAGCGGGCTCGACGACAGGCTCGGCGGCAGCGGCAGGCTCG
>CAJMRO010000150.1:0-3216 GCA_905215825.1 uncultured bacterium | reverse complement strand
GCGGCCCGGTTGCGCTTGCCCGCGTGACGCACGATCGCCAAGCGCGCGAGTGCTACCCGGCTGCCGTGTGGACCGAGTTGCGGGCGCATGCCGAGGCCGCTGAAGCTGCTAGGGAAGCTGACGCCGACAAGGCCGCTGACGACGCTAAGACCACTGGTGACGCTAAGGCCGCTGACGCCGACAAGGCGAAGTGCGTGGGTGAGGGCGATATCGTAAGGAACTTCGATCCCGCGGCAGGCGAAGGTCTCAAGCGCGAGCGCGTGACCTGTGAAGCCCCTCAGCATTTGAGTGCCGAGGCCGTGCCGTATTTGGTCCTGCGCCGTCGTGACGGCGAGGGCGAGGACGCGCCGCTTGTGCCGCGCCTGACGTCCGCCTCGCAGATCGAGGCCTATTCCACCTGCCCGCTGTGCTGGTTTGTCTCGTATCGCGTCAAGCCCCAGTCTATCGACGCGGATTTTGGCAACATGGAAAAGGGCAACTTCGTCCACGACGTGCTGGAACACCTGCATGCCCGTCTGCCCCAAGAGGGCATGGAGCGCGTGACGCCCGAGAACTTGCCGCGCGCACAGGAGCTGCTGCGCGAGGTCTTTGCCGAGACCTTGGCCGAGCATGCGGGCAAGCGCGGTACCGAGGGCCCGCTGGTGCCGCTCTCCCCGGTGGAGGAGCGTCAGGTGGCCGAGATCTTGCCGCAGCTGGAAGGCGTGCTCGCCTACGAGTCCGAGGCGCTTGCCCCCTTTGCCCCGCGCTACCTTGAGTTCGCCTTTAATGAGCTTAAGGTCGAGTATGCCGGTTGGCCGCTCGGCGGGCGTATCGACCGCGTTGACGTGGATGTCGAGAATCGCGCCGTGGTGATTGACTACAAGCATCGTTCGGGTGTCGAGGAGTTTAAGCTCGCCGACCCTACGGTGCGCGACGAAGAGTCGGGCGAGGCCCCCATCGGCGACCCGCGCTGGCTGCCGCCCCATACCCAGACACTCATCTACGCGCAGGCCATGCGTCGGGCGCTGGGCCTAGATACCCGTGCTGCGCTCTATTTTTCGACCAAGGGCGGCAAGCCCGCGCTGCGCGGTGCCGCGAGCGCCGAGCTGTTGGAGCAGGAGCGCGGCGACGGTCGCATTCCGGGCCTTAAGAAGGGCTTTCCCGGCGAGGGCGGCAACATGGACTTCGACGCGCTGCTCGACCGCGTGGAGGCCGGCATCGCCGAGCGCTTGCACGAACTCGAGGCGGGCGTCGTGACGGCGGTCGATCCGACATCGGCGCAAGCCGCGCATGCGCGCTGCTCGTATAACCACGAAGGAACGTTTGTAAGGAGGGATGTGTAGACCATGGATTTTTCGACTTTGATGCCGCAACAGCTGCAAGTCGTCAAAACGCTCGACCGCCCGCTGTTTGTCTCGGCGGGTGCCGGCTCGGGCAAGACCTTTACCCTCACGCGCCGCATCGTCTACGCGCTCTCGCCCGAATCCGGTCCGTTTGTCGAGCATCTGGACCAGGTGCTCGCCATTACCTTTACCAAAGACGCCGCGGCCGAGATTCGCGACCGTGTGCGCCGTGCGCTTATCGAAGAGGGCATGGACGAGGAAGCGCTGACCGTCGACGACGCGTGGATCTCGACCATTCACGGCATGTGCTCGCGTATCCTGCGCGCGCACGCGCTGGAGCTGGGCATCGATCCCGAGTTCACGGTGCTCACCGATACCGACGAGCTTATGGATCAGGCTGTTGAGCATGTGCTGGGGCGCGCGACGGCGCCCGATGCCGCGCCCGAGCTCACCGCTTCGCTTAAGGCCCTCTACGCTTGGTATCCCATGGCGGGCGAGGGCGGGCCGTTTGGCGCCGGTACCACCATCAAAGGCCTGGTGCGCGACCTGCTGGAGCTATCGAGCCAGCTGCCGGGCGGTATGGACGATGTGTGCGTGGCGCGCGGCCAGGCCGACACCTCGGCGCTTGCCGATGCTTATCGTGCGGCGCTGGGCACAAGCAAGGCCACGACCGAGAAAGCGCAGGCGGCACTCGACGCCATCGACGCGTTTGAGGCGAGCGGCAAAACCATGGAGGATGCGGCGCGACTCATGATGTCGTGCAGCATGCCGCGCGCGAGCAAGGCGTTTCCTAAGGAGCAGGTGGAGCTACTCAAGGCCGAGGCAGCCGATGTGTTTATCAATATCGTGCTTGCCTGCGGCGGCCCGGCGCTCGATGCACTGGTGGGGCTTGCCCGTGCCGTAGAGGCGGAGTACCGTGCGCTCAAGGCCGACCAGTCCGCGCTCGACAATAACGATCTGTTGCGCATGGCGTACGAGGCGCTGCGCGATTATCCCGCCATCCGAGCCGCCTACGAGGGCCGCTTTAAGATGGTCATGATCGATGAGTTCCAGGATACCGACCAGATGCAGGTCGATTTGATTCGCTATCTGACGGGCGCGGGGGAGCGCGCGCTGTGCACCGTGGGCGATGCGCAGCAGTCGATCTACCGCTTCCGTGGCGCCGAGGTTGAGGTGTTTCGCCGCCAGGAGCGCAAGGTGGGCTCCTCTGCTGCTCCCGAGACGACTGTCGCATCCGATGCCCCCGCCGGCGAGCTCGTCAAACTCGTGCGCAACTTCCGCAGCCACGACGAGGTGCTGCGCTATGTGGCGCGCGTCTTTGACGGCGATACCGGTGGTTTGATGCAGGGGTTCTTGGATCTTGAACCGAGCGACAAACGCAAGGACAAGCTCAAGGCAAAGGCTTCGCGCCGCCAGGCGCTGTTCGTTGCCGGTGGCAGCACGCAGGAGCGAACGCAGGCGAAAGCTCGTGCGATTGCGGAGCGGTTCCAAGCGCTCGTCAAAGCGGGGCAGCCCCAGGGCGATATGGTGTTGCTGCTGGGTCGCATGACCAATGCCGACGTCTACGCACAGGCCTTCCGTGACCAGGGGCTCGACTGCGTCATCGCGGGCGGCTCGGTCTTTGCCCAGGCAGCCGAGGTGCAGACGGTGCGTGCCCTGGTCTGCGCGCTCGCCAATCCGGCCGATACGGCACAGGGTCTTATGCCGTTGCTGGCCTCGCCGATGTTTGCACTCGGCGCCCAGGAGTTCCTGGCGCTGGCGACCAAACTCGATAGCGAGACGGGGGAGACCTCGCGCCGGAATATCGACGTGGGCATCATGAGCGATTCCGATGTGCCGGGTTTACAAGACTTGCCGCTCGTGACGCGCGCCCGCGAGGTGCTGCGGTATGCGC
>CAJMRO010000149.1:0-3421 GCA_905215825.1 uncultured bacterium | reverse complement strand
GCTCGCGGAGAAGGACGTGGTTGATGGGAGTACGTGTCCCCTTCGCTGTTTCGCGCTTCGCGCGAAAGGCGCGCTACTTTGGGATGGGTGGGGAATGTGGTTGTTGCGGCAACTGGTCCCCATCATAAATTACCCTTGGCATACTTGCGCGAAAACCTGCCCGTGCTACACTTGCAATTGCTGTTTCAGGGCGGGGTGAAATTCCCCACTGGCGGTAAATCGGGCGGTGTCAAAGGGACGCCGTGGCGCAGGTAAAGTGCCTGCGGCCGAGCCGATGAGTCCGCGACCCGTGTGTGCGTTGGTTCGCATGCCGGCTGAACTGGTGAGATCCCAGTACCAACGGTTAGAGTCCGGATGAAAGAGGCAGGTGATCTTATGTCTGAACAGTCGCAGCATATCCATTTTGAGAACACGAATAGGTGGAGCACCAAACAGCTCGTTACCATGGCGTTGATGTGCGCCCTGGGAGCGCTGTTTATGTATGTGCAGCTGCCCATCCTTCCTTCGGCGCCGTTTTTGACGTATGACCCGTCGCTGGTGCCGGCGATGGTGTGTGGATTTGCGTATGGTCCTGGTGCCGGCACTGCCGTTGCCGCCATGGCGATCGTCATCCATGCGCTTACCACGGGTGACTGGGTCGGCGCGCTTATGAACTTGGTTGCCACGCTGGGCTATATTCTGCCTGCGGCTATCGTCTATCAGAAGATGCACACCTACAAGGGTGCCGTGATTGGCCTGGCGCTCGGCGTCATTGCCGCTACGGCGCTGTCCATGGTCGCGAACCTGACCATCGGCGTTTGGTTCTGGTATGGCTCGGCCGATGTGATTCTGCCGCTCATGCTTCCCGCCGTCTTGCCGTTTAACCTCATCAAGACCGTGCTCAACTCGGTGTTGACGCTGGTGGTGTACAAGGCGGTCTCTAATCTCATCACGCCCAAGAAGGACCAGGTCAAAGGCCGCGCATGATTGAGTGTCGGGGCGTTTCCTTTAGCTATGACGGTGCTGTACCGGCGCTCGATGGCATCGATCTGAACATCGAGGATGGCGAGTTTTTCTGCATCCTCGGCGGAAACGGGTCGGGCAAGTCTACGTTTGCCAAGCATTTGAACGCGCTGCTGCAGCCCGATGCGGGAACGGTGTGCGTCAACGGCATGGACGCGTCCGATCCCGAGCTGGTCTACGATATCCGCTCGACTGCGGGCATGGTGTTCCAGAATCCCGACGACCAGCTTGTGGCGACGCTTGTCGAGGACGATGTTGCGTTTGGTCCCGAGAACTTAGGGGTCGAATCGGCCCAGATCGCGCAGCGCGTGCGCGAGGCGCTGAAGGCCGTGGGTCTGGTGGGCTTTGAGCGCCACGAGACCCACGCTCTCTCGGGCGGACAAAAGCAGCGCGTGGCGCTTGCCGGCGTGCTCGCCATGGAGCCGCGTGTGCTCATTTTGGACGAGGCGTCCTCGATGCTCGATCCGTGCGGGCGCAAGGGCCTTATGAAGGCCTGTCACGCGCTGCACGAACGCGGCATGACCATCGTGATGATTACGCACTTTATGGAAGAGGCCGCCGAGGCCGATCGTGTCGCGGTATTTCGGGCGGGGCACGTTGCCATGCTCGGTACGCCCGAGGAGATCTTGACGCGGGCGGACGAACTTGCACAGCTCAACTTGGATATGCCGGAGTCGTGCCGTTTGGGCATGGCACTTCGTGAGAAGGGTATGCCCATTTGCGCGAAGGTGCGCGAGGCGGATATGGTCGCCGATATAGCGCAGGCTTATGCCGAGCGGAGTAGGACAGGAATCGCCGGGCGGCCTTTCGCATCCAATCCTCGTATTCCCGACAACGTCTCCTCTGCAATCGATGGCGCAGACGCGCTGGAGTCCGTCATCGAGATTTCGCACCTTTCGTACAGCTATTCGCTGAGCGCCCGCGAGCGTCGCCGTTGGCACAAGCACTCAGCCGCCGAGGGCACATCGAACAAGCAGGCCCTCTGGGGCAATGACCCTAGCAGTCCCTGGGCGTTGCGCAATGTATCGCTAACGGTGCGTCGCGGCGAGTTCCTGGGCCTTGCGGGCCATACCGGTTCGGGTAAGTCGACGCTGGTTCAGCATCTCAACGGTCTGATTCGTCCCCAGGAGGGTTCCGTTTACGCATTGGGGCTCGACCTGGCAAACAAGAAAGATGCCGCCGCGGTTAAGGCAAAGGTCGGCGTGGTGTTTCAGTATCCAGAGCGTCAGCTGTTTGCCGAGACCGTGGCACAGGACGTGGCATTTGGTCCGCATAACCTTGGGTTGTCGCAGGCCGAGGTTGCCCGCCGCGTTGCGTCATCGCTCGCGCGCGTGGGCCTCGACCTGGCCACGGTGGGCGACAAGAGCCCCTTTGAGCTCTCGGGCGGGCAGCAACGCCGCGTGGCGTTTGCCGGCGTGCTTGCTATGGAGCCCGAGGTCCTAGTACTCGATGAGCCCATGGCAGGGCTCGATCCGGCTGCGCGCAGGGATTTCCTAGGGCTCATCGGTCGACTCCATCGCGAGGGCCTGACCGTTGTCATGGTTTCGCACAGCATGGATGATCTGGCAAATTGTTGTGACCGTATCGTTGTGATGAACGAGGGCGCCGTGTTTGCCGAGGGAACGCCCACGCAGGTTTTTGCGCGCGCGGATGAGCTCAAGTCGATCGGCCTGGGCGTTCCTGCCGCCCAGCGTATGGCGCTGGCGCTCGCGCAGGCCGGTGTGCCGCTCCGCTGCGACAAGCTTTATACGGTTGAGGCGCTGGCCGACGAGCTGGCCGGCTTGCTGCTGGGCTGTGCGGACGGGCCTTTGGGGGCTCCGCGTCAGGCCGGTTCCAAGGCGCCCACGCGAGAGGAGGGCTGCTGATGGAGGCGTTCTCATTTGGCAGCTACTATCCCGGGGATAGCGCGCTGCATCGCCTGGATCCGCGCACTAAGTTGTTCCTAGGTTTCGCATTTCTGATCACCGTGCTCACCGTTGGCGGCTTCGGCGGGCTGGTGCCGGTCGCAATGTTTGTCGTGCTGGTCTATGTCATGGCCCGGGTGCCGTTGCGTCGGGTCCTATCGTCGATGGCGCCATTGCTGGCGATTGTCGTGGTGGTCGCGGTGCTTAACCTGTTTTCCGACCAGAGTGGCCGCATCCTGTGGCAGCTTGGCTTTTTGCAGGTGAGCGAGGGCTCGCTGCGTTCTGCGGCGTTTACGGCGTGCCGCCTGACCCTGATGATGGCCGGCATGAGCGCCATTACACTCACCACGCCGACGCTCGATCTCACCGCAGGTTTTGAGCGTTTGCTCGCACCATTTGCGCGCGTGGGGCTTCCGGCGCACGAGCTCGGCATGATTATGGGTATCGCGCTGCGGTTTATACCGCAATTTGCCACCGAGATGAAACAGACGGCCGATGCGCAGGCAAGCCGCGGC
>CAJMRO010000148.1:0-3440 GCA_905215825.1 uncultured bacterium | reverse complement strand
GTGTGGGAGGTCAAGCGCGAGGACGCCGTCGGCGCCATCCGTGCCATGCTCGACCAGGCGCCGGAGCCGGCACTGGCCGACGACCCTGCCTACGCTGCCGCACTAGTCGAGGCATCACAGCTCCTGGCCGACGATGCCCATGCTGCCGGCACCTACACGGGCAAAGAGCCGTTCAACTTTGCTGTAGCCGCACTGTTCCCCGCCGCGCAGATCGCCGGTGCCGCGCCGCAGGTTCCGACGGGTCTGCTCACGCACCAAGTCGCGCGGTTCTAGCAAGACCAGACCACGCAGCACAAAAATCGGCAGCTCAACAAACAGGGGGCGGAGATGCAGCAGGTACATGTATCTCCGCCCCTTTTGCGTCGAGAAGTTATGCCGGCGACCCGAGCCGCCACGCTCGCGTTATCCGCGCTGCGGACCTGCAGTAGCCACAAGCGGTTCAAGGCCCAGCTCGCGTGCGTAATCCTCCTGCGTAAAAATCTCAATCAGCTCAAACGTGTCGGATTCGTCGTCAAACGCAAAGTGCAGCACCGAGCAGTTGCCCGGCACACGGTCGCGCTCGTCTGCCGCCGCGCCCTTCACGTGATCCATAAACTCCTTGATAGCCGAGCCATGACTTAGCGCGAGCACGCACGCATGGTCCGGACGCTGCATAAGCTCGGTCAGCGTCGCCACCATGCGCTCGCGCACCTGCATCTGGCCCTCGCCGCCAAACTGACGATAGAAATCGCGCCACGGGCGCTCGGGCATAAGCATCACGCGCTCGGCCTCAAAGTCGCCAAAGAACCACTCGCGCAGTCCGTCCAGACGCTCGTACGCCAAGCCCGGCCACAGGTTGGCGATAGTCTGCTCGGTGCGATGAAGTGTGGAGGTGTAGGCATGATCGGGCTCAATGCCGCGCGCACGCAAGAACATGCCGGCACGCGCCGCCTGGTCGCATCCCAGCTGCGTGAGCGGCGAGTCACTCCAACCCTGAATAATGCGCTTAAGGTTGAATATTGTCTGCCCATGACGAACCAGATACAGGTCTTTATTCATAGGGGTCCTTTCGTTCGTTACCAATCAAGGAGCGAAAACGCCCCGTCGCAATAGCCAAAATGAAGCACGGCACCGTTGTCGGGTAGCTCTCCCCTGCCAGTCACATACTCAAGAAACTCCTGGCAGGCTGAGCCGTGGGAGACTGCCAGCACGCAGTCGTGCTGCGGCCTGGCCATGATGCGCGACAGCACCGCGACCATACGCGACTGGAGCTGCACTTCAGACTCGCCACCAAAGGCCACCGGATAATCACCCCAGGGCTGCGGCGGCATATCGCGATTTGATGTGCCCTCCAGCGAGCCCAAATGCCACTCGCGTAGGTCATCGACCAGCTCTATCGAGCGGCCCTCACCAGCAATTAGCTCAGCCGTACGCCGCGCCCGGCCCAACGGGGAGGAATACACACGGTCAAAGGTCACGCCACGCGCCTCAAACGCCGCGCGCGTCGCCAGCGCCTGCTCGCGCCCGCGCGCCGTAAGCGGCGAATCGTGCCCACCCTGCAAAATGTTCTGCACATTGAGCTCAGTCTGCCCATGCCGCACCAAATACAGATCTGCCACACGCCCTCCCCTCGTACCACCACAAAGGGGACAGGTACCTTTGTGGTGGTTTACCGCCGGATCACACCGCGGTGACGCTCAACTACAGCAGTACTGCGGCGAGCGAACGCTTGGGTACGTGGTGCACCTGTGCCTCGTCGCGCCAATAATTGATGGAGCCATCGGGGTTGGAATCGATCGCATCGATCACCTGCGTTTCGGCCGGAACGCCAAACGCCATGATCAGCTTGAGCTCATACTTGTCGTTATCGAGCCCCATGGCATCGATCGCGTGGGGCGTAAAGGCCTTGAACATGCAGGCAGCCACCTCGGGCGTGGCGCTGCGGGCGGCGAGCATCATCGTCTGCGCGGCAATGCCCGTGTCGACCTCGGTAATGGGAGCGGCGGGCTTGCCCGGAACGGCGCGCTCGGCAAGAATCGCGATGTAGCCGGTCGGGCGCTCGCCCTCATCGGGACCCGACCAATCCTTGAGCGCACCGGCCCATGCAAGCTCGTCAAACACGCGAGCGCAGTCCTCGGAACCGCCCACCACATGAAAACGAAGACGCTGAGCATTGGCACCACAGGGAGTCAGGTGCGCCAGCTCCGCCAGCTCAAGCAAAAGCTCACGCGGCACGCGCATGGACTCGTCAAAGCGACGGCACGTGCGGGCGCAGCGAACCAACGCATCAAACGCGTCCAAGCCGAGCTTTTCGCAACCCTGCTTTGCCATCGACTCAGCGCTTACCGGCGCTGCGGGAACTGCTTCGTTCATAGGGACCCCCAATTTCGAGCAATTGTTCTTAGGAAAATCTAACCTAAAACGTAGGCAATAACGAACAGGGCTGCAATGTTCTACACCTGTTGAATAGAAAATCGCGACGTGGGGAACAACGGAAACAATTCGGGGCCTTTGGGTTACGTTTCGCCCTCCCCGACCCATACGCCAGCGCCTTTAGGCGATACTGGTTGTAACGATCAAGGCTTACGCCGCACGGAAAGGAGACATTATGGGCATCTTTAAGAACGATGACCAAAAATCGAGCCAGTTTGGATTTGACGAGAAAAGCATGGCAGGCAAGGCCGTCAAGGCCGTGCGCTGGATTTACGCCATCACGGGCGTCTTGGCGCTCGTCGCCGGCATCGCACTGCTGTTTGCGCCCGCCAAGTCCCTCGTCTTCCTAACGACCGTCTTGGGCTTCTACTTTGTGATCACGGCCGCGATCAGGCTGTTTACCGCTGTTTTCGAGCCACTGCTGCCCACCGGCTGGCGCGTGACGAGCATCATCTCCAACCTACTCATTATCTTGGGCGGCGTCATAATCCTGCGCAACCAGGCCTTCTCGACCGCAACGCTCACCACGATGGTGGTTATCGTGGCCGGCTTTGGCTGGATCGTCGAAGGTGTCATGTCCATTCTGGAGTCCGAGCTTTCGTCCAACCGTGCCCTCGCCATCCTGAGCGGCGCGCTCTCCATCATCGCCGGCATGTTCGTGTTTATCTATCCGCTGTGGTCGGCCAAGATGCTCGTCATCTTTAGCGGCGCCGCACTGCTGGTGTTTGGCGTAACGCTGATTGTCCGCGCCATTCAGTTTGGCAAACTGGTGCACTAGATGCCAAGGACGCTCTTTATTGATGCCGACGCCTGCCCGGTCACGCGCGAGTCGATTGACTGCGCGCGGCGGGCGGGCGTCGCCGTTGTTATCGCCGGCAACAGCACGCAAAACCTGGAACGGCACATTCGCCGCGACGACCCGCGCGATGCCGAGCACGCGCGACGCGGCTTTTGGGTCACGACGCTCGATGTGAGCGTGGGCGCCGACAGCGCCGACTTTGCCATTGTCGAACGCCTGCAGGCGGGCG
>CAJMRO010000147.1:0-3482 GCA_905215825.1 uncultured bacterium | reverse complement strand
GTACTACATCAACAAGGCTGACTTCGTCGCCTGCCACAACCCGTCCTACATCACGAAGGGCTTCCCCATCGTCCGTGACGTCAAGCCGGGCGGCGTGTTCATGATCAACTGTCAGTGGACGCCGGAAGAGCTGGCCCACCATCTTGACGCCGCTTCCAAGCGCTATATTGCTGAAAACAACATCCAGCTCTACACGATCGACGCCATCGACCTTGCGCAGAAGATCGGCATGGGCAAGCGCACCAACACCATCCTTCAGTCCGCATTCTTCTCCCTGGCCAAGGTCCTGCCGGAAGAAGACGCCATCAAGTACATGAAGGAAAAGGCGACGCAGTCCTACTCCAAGAAGGGCATGGACATCGTCGAGATGAACCACAAGGCCATCGACGCCGGCGCCACCGCCTACGTGAAGGTCGACGTTCCCGCCGACTGGGCGAACGCTGAGGACGTTGTCACCGAGCACAACCTCGAGGGCAAGCCCGAGCTCGTCAAGCAGGTCAAGAACATCCTCTTCCCGGTCGACAAGATGGACGGCGATTCCCTGCCCGTCTCCACGTTCGTCGATCATGTCGACGGCCAGTTCGAGCTGGGCGCTGCCGCTTATGAGAAGCGCGGCGTTGCCGTTGCGGTTCCGGAATGGGATTCCAAGAAGTGCATCCAGTGCGGCAACTGCGCATATGTCTGCCCGCACGCCACCATCCGCACGGTCGCTCTGACCGACGAGGAAGCCAAGAACGCACCCGCAGCTGCCAAGATCGTCCCGGTCAAGGCCGGCAAGGGCAAGGGCGTTTATCAGTTCACGATGGCCATCTCCCCGCTCGACTGCATGGGCTGCGGCGTCTGCGTCGGCGCTTGCCCCGAGAAAGTCCAGGCCATCAAGATGGTCCCGCAGGAGACTCAGCTCGATCAGCAGGAAGTCTTCGATTACTGCGTGGCCAAGGTTGCAGACAAGAAGGAGCTCCAGACGCCCGACGTCAAGGGCAGCCAGTTCCGCAAGCCGCTGCTTGAGTTCTCCGGCTCCTGCGCAGGCTGCGCCGAGACCAGCTACGCGCGTCTCGTCACCCAGCTGTTCGGCGACAAGATGTATATCTCCAACGCCACCGGCTGCTCCTCCATCTGGGGCAACCCGGGCGCTACCAACCCGTACTGCACGAATGCCGAGGGCAAGGGCCCCGCATGGTGCAACTCCCTGTTCGAGGACAACGCGGAGCACGGCTTCGGCATGTACCTCGGCCAGAAGGCCATCCGTGACAGCCTGATCGAGAAGACCAAGGCCCTCATCGCTGTCGAGTGGACCAACGCCGACCTGAAGGCTGCCGCCCAGAAGTACCTCGACACCGTCAACGATCTCGAGGCCAACGCCGAGGCCACCAAGGCCTACGTCGCTGCTCTGGAAGAGAACGTCACGACCGTCGACGAGCTGGCTGCCAACGAGAAGTTCGCGGCTCACGCTGCCGAGCTCAAGGCCAAGGGCGAAAAGTACTGCGACTGCGACGCCTGCGCACTTGGCGCGGACATCCTGTCCAAGAAGGATTACCTCAGCAAGAAGTCTGTCTGGATCTTCGGCGGCGACGGCTGGGCTTACGACATCGGCTTCGGCGGCGTCGACCATGTCCTCGCTTCCGGTGAAGACGTCAACATCTTCGTCTTCGACACCGAGGTCTACTCCAACACCGGCGGACAGGCTTCCAAGGCTTCCAACATCGGTCAGGTCGCACAGTTCGCGGCTGCCGGCAAGGAGACCAAGTCCAAGTCCCTCGCTGAGATCGCAATGAGCTACGGCTATGTCTACGTCGCGCAGGTCGCCATGGGCGCCAACGCTGCGCAGACCCTGAAGGCCATTCAGGAGGCCGAGGCTTATCCCGGCCCGTCGATCATCATTGCTTACTCCCCCTGCGAGATGCATTCGATCAAGGGCGGCATGACAAATTGCCAGAAGGAAATGGATAAGGCTGTCAAATGCGGCTACTGGAATTTGTTCAGATACAATCCCGCTAAAAATTCGGAAAAATTCACTTTAGACAGTAAAATCCCTGCCGACGGCTATCGCGAATTTTTGCTCAACGAGGCTCGCTACAGCAGGCTGACGCGCGAGTTCCCCGAGCGCGCCGAGGCTCTGTTTGAGGCAAATGAGGCCAATGCAAAGGCTCGTTTTGAGCATCTTCAGCGTTTGGTCGAAATGTACAAATAATTTTAACCAAAAATAAGGAAATGTTTTGAGTTGGGGAAAATTATAAAATGAAATGTTGTATTTAAAAGAGAATATTCTGTATTAATCGAAGATTATGGATAGAAATTTTGGTGTTTTTACACCTTGGTAATCAGTTGACGGGATTAGATCGTCGGAAATTTATTGGGATATCCGGGAAACCGGACGAATTATCGATTGTTTTATTCTAATGATCATCCCGGGGAAAATGGACTTTAGAATTCAAAACAGTTATGACATCTTCATCCGGTTTGGTAAATGAAATCACCTCGGTTGTCGGTACCCTGGCGGTTTCGTTTAAAGAGAAAAAAACAGATCGAAGCTGATTTGGTCGCGGCAATTGCCCGGCAGGAAGAGGCTTTGAGTCAGAGCCAGTCTTCCATTATTCAGGCAGAGGCTCAGGGCAACTGGCTGCAACGCTCGTGGCGGCCTATCATCATGCTTGTCTTTGCAACCATTGTCCTGATCGGCACTTTTTTCGATTTGCCTATTCTTTCCGATACTTCCCGTTTCTGGGATTTACTGGAAATCGGAATCGGCGGTTACGTGATCGGGCGGAGTGCGGAAAAAATCACCGGTCGTTTGAAAGGAGGCAAGTCATGAAAATCGAAGCCCACCAATTGGTCGGTTCGTGCGTGGAATATCTGCGCTGTACCAAATGCAGCCGTTTGCTGGAAACCATCGACACCGTTGTGTTGCACTCTACCGATGGGGCCAATGCCATGTCGTCAGCCCATTACCTGGCGCGTAACGACACTTCGGTATCCGCCCATCTGGTGGTGGCCCGCAGTGGGCGGGTGATCCAGTTGTTACCCTTTAATGTCCGGGCTTGGCATGCCGGGGTGAGTGAGTACGAGGGACGGAAGCAGTTGAATGATTTTTCGGTCGGTATAGAGATCGACACCGCCGGACGGCTTCACCGCCGGGGCAATAGTTTCTTTTCCTGGTTCAACCGGGAATATCCTCCGGGGGAGGTGTTCACGACTGTCGAAAACGGACATGCTGCTTATTATCATGGCTATACCCGTGAACAGATCGAGCGTGTGGCGGAGATTTGCGCCTTTCTGAAAGCCCGTTACCTGATCCGCAGGTTATTGCGCCATTCCGATATTACGGTGCGAAAGACCGATCCGGGACCGGCTTTCCCGTTCGACGAAGTAAAAAGTATTGCAGGATTTTAAAACTGGGGATTATGGCATCTGTAAAAAATGGTTTAAGCGAAAATATAAAAGGGCGTTTAGGGAATGTAATTTTTTATTCCCGTCTGGGCCGT
>CAJMRO010000146.1:0-3500 GCA_905215825.1 uncultured bacterium | reverse complement strand
CTCGCCCATTGCGCTCACGGCCCGCGAGTTCGATGTCCTCGCCCTGCTTATGGCGCATGCCGAGACCGTGCTCACGCGCGAACGCATCGCGCACGAAGCGCTGGGCTACGAATACATGGGTGACACCAACAACGTCGACGTGCACATCGCGCACCTGCGCGCCAAGATCGAGGACGCCGGCGGTGCCCGCATCATCCAGACCGTGCGCGGGGTGGGCTATGTCTGCCGCGCGTAACGTCGAGGCCAAGCGCGTCACCTCCATCGCCCGCGCCATCAACTGGAGCTATATGTGGCGCCGCCTGTTGAGCTATGTCTGGCTCGACCTGCTACTGGTGGTGATTGCGGCGGCGATCCTCGTCTATGGCTACAACCAAACGCTGCCCGAAGGCGCGTTTACCGCAGGCTGGATTCCCGGCGCCACCGTTCACGGCATGTCGCTGACGCCCGCGCGCGGCTGGGACCTGGCAACGCTCGCCTATACCGTCGAGCTTGCGCACACCAGCAAGACCTTCCCGCTCGCGCAGGACCTCGTCGCGCTATGGCCTCTCTACCTTGTCGTTGTGGGTTGGCAGGTCATCAGCGTGCTCAACATGCTCGGCGGCGCCCGCCGCGTGCGCCGTACCATGGCACCACTCAACGACCTGGCCTTACGCGTGGACGAGCTCGGCCGTATGCAGCTCTCCGGCGGCAAGATGGAAACGCTGGAGCAGGCCATCGAGCGCGCAAGCGTCGACTCGCCGAGCGTCACCACCGGCGACGCCGACCTGGCGAGCATCGAGGTCGCGCTCAACCGCCTGCTGCGCCAGATGCAAGAGGCCAAGCTGCAGCAGATGCGCTTTGTCAACGACGCGAGTCACGAACTGCGCACGCCCATCGCGGTGATTCAGGGCTACGTAAACATGCTCGACCGCTGGGGCAAAGACGACCCAGACGTGCTGGCAGAGTCCATCGCCTCGCTCAAGGCCGAAAGCGAGCATATGCAGGAGCTCGTGGAACAACTGCTGTTTTTGGCACGCGGAGATGCCGGCCGCACCGTGCTGCGGCGCGTGAATACTAACCTGGCTGCACTGGTCGGCGAGGTATGCGAAGAATCGCGGATGATTGATGCCGCGCACGCGTATCGACTGGCTTTTGATACTGCGTTTGCCAGTGACCCGCGCTGCGACGCATCCGTCGATGTCGCGCTCGTGAAGCAGGCTCTGCGCGTGATCGTGCAAAACGCCGCCAAGTACTCGAGTGCGGGAACGACCGTCACATTTGGCATAACACCCGAAGCGGGCACGGGCGCGGTCGACATAGCCGTTGAAGACGAGGGCATCGGCATGAACCAGGAATCCGCAGCTCACGCGTTCGAGCGGTTCTACCGCGCCGACAACGCGCGCGATGCCGGCGCACAGGGTTCGGGCCTGGGGCTCGCTATCGCCAAGTGGATCGTCGACAGCCACGGCGGCGTCATCGGTGTGACCTCGGTCGAAGGGGTCGGCAGCCGCTTTACGATTCGCCTGCCGCGGTAGGAAGCCCCCTCGTGAATCGAGGTCTAATACTTTTCCGCGAAGTGAACGTCTGTTTTTGGACCCCTGAAGCATCCACATTTTTCGTCGGCAAAATCGCAGGATTCTAGTATCGAAACCGCAGGAAACGACGCCCTTAAAGTGTCAATGCTTCGGGGATCCGATTTGTCTCGTTCACTTCTCGGAAAAGTATTAGACTTCGGTTTTTTGACCGTTGCAAAAGTCAACCCCTCGGCATAAATAAAGGGATAAGGCCATGCGGCCCTATCCCTTTTTGCTAGCTATAGCAGCTTGTACGCTACTCGCGGCACAGGTGCACGGCAAAGCCGGCGAACTCGCGCTTAAAGTACACGAGCTTGGTGCTACCGTCGGGCAGCAGCGCGCGCGACTCCTCGTTGACCTCGAGCCCGCGCTCGGCAAACCACTTCTCGGCCGTATCAATGTCGTTGACGGCAAAGCCGATGTGGCCCTTGGTGCCACGACCATTCTGCTTCATGACCTCGACCAGCGAATCGTTAAAGTACGAAACCGGGGTCTCGATAACGGGCAGACCCATCGTCGTCGAGAACAGCTCCGCGATCTCCAGGGCATCGACCGGGTCGGTGGCGTTGATGCCCACGTGAGCGACGCGCATGCCAAAGAGCTCGACCGGGTTGGCGTTCTGCTCACTCATACAGTCAGCGCCTACTGAGCCATGACGTCGAGAACGGCCTTCTCGGCAGCGACGCGGTTCATGCCAGTCATGAAGGGCACGCCGCTCACGTACGGGCAGGTGAGGCCCTCGGGGGCAACGGTGGTGGCGATCAGCAGGTCGGCGCCCTCGTCGCAGTAATCCTTGGCCTCGGAGATGGCGCACTGCACGATCTCGTACTTGTCGGCATAACCGTTGGCGTCGAGCAGAGTAGCGACCTTCTGGGCAACGAGCGTGGAAGTAGCAGCGCCAGCACCGCAAGCCAAAACGATCTTCTTCATAGGTAATGTCTCCCTTCATGGTTTACTTTAGGTAAGTGTACCGCAGCGAGCGATGGCACTCGGCCTCGATGAGCTTTTATGCCAGTTTGCTTGCGCGCTGCGTATAATACATCTAGTACGTGTTGTCATACCGCTCGCTTTATGAGCGACTAAGGACCCTAATATGCCCGATTCCCGCACCCTCTGGACCGCCGTCGTTATCATCTGCATCGCCGTGTCGGTGTTCTTTAGCGTCAAAAAACGCACCACGTTTAAGCGCCTGCAGCAGCTTATGGCTGCCAAGCAGTGGGACGAGTTCGATCGTTTGCTCGACGGCAAACTCACCAGCATGCTGTACCCGCGCTACAACCGCGACTACCTGCGTCTGAACTCCTATCTGCTGCGCGAGGACCACGAGCGCGCCAGCGAGATGTTCGACCTACTGCTGGGACTCAACCTCCCCAAGATGCAGCGCGTCGACTTGGTGATTAAGGCCTTTAACTACTATGTTGGCCAGGAGGACCGCAAAAAGTCCAAAGAGCTGTTGCACGAGATCAAGGGCTTTGAGGGCGGTCAGGCCGAGGCAGTTGCGCACGAGTGTCAGCTGATGTACGACACGATGATCCTCAAGCGCCACAACGACATTCCCGAGCTGGAGCGCATGCTCGAGGATGTCGGCGACGACCCGGTCAAGCGCTGCCGCTTGGAGTACCTGCTAGCCCTGCAGTACCAGAACAAGGGCGACGAAGCCAAGTTCCAGGAGTTCCTGGAGAAGTCGGGCCAACACTCGATGGCCGTCAACGCGTAACGGACGGCTTGTGCTAGACTTCTAGTCTCACGGGGGCGTGGCGGAATTGGCATACGCAGGAGACTTAAAATCTCTCGCCGCAAGGATTGTGGGTTCGAGTCCCACCGCCCCTACCAGACCGATCGGGGCCCCGGCAGCGGGGCCCTTCGCGTTTCCTTGTTCGAACAACTCGACAGTGGGTCGCCCCTTGCTGTATAGTTGCCCGGATTCTATGGGAGCGAACGGGGCCG
>CAJMRO010000145.1:0-3567 GCA_905215825.1 uncultured bacterium | reverse complement strand
TTGGCTGGCAAAACGCCCGCCACGCCTACCGCTATTGCCACCACTTTGACGATCAGCAGATCACCGACCTGGTGCGCGGCGTGCGTACGTTCTACAAGAGCGGCGAGGTCCCCGTGCGCGAGCTTGAGCGCTTCCATGCTGACGGTCGCAGCGGCGATCTCAACCGCTATGTGATTCTCAAGCGCCTGTAGGCACCGACGACTCGCCGTCGAGCCGCACCGCGTCTTTCGGGCAAACTATGCCCACCCCCTTTTCAACCCATTGACGGAACGCGCAGCTATACGTTCCATACTTATGACCAAGGAGCCTCATGGGAGCCGTCCACGTTCGCACGCCTAAGAACTTTGTGCTCGAGGAGCGCCTAGAGCGCTACGCCGATGCGATTGAGACGAACCCCGAAATCTATGCCGGAGATTGGCGCGAGGCTTGCGCGCCAGTTGGCAGCAAGCCCTTCGAACACCTTCATCTGGATCTGGGCTGCGGCAAAGGCACCTATCTGGTTGAGCGTGCTCGCCGTGAGCCCGACACGCTCTTTGTCGGCATGGACCAGGAGCCCATCTGCATCGCCTATGCCGCACAGAAAATCTGCGAGCATGAACTGACCAACGCACTCGTTCTGCCTCGAGGCGCCGCATCGCTGCCGCAGCTATTTGCCACAGGCGAGCTCGATGCCATCACCATCAACTTTCCCACGCCGCAGCCCAAGGCCAAGTACGCCAAAAAGCGCCTCGTCCATGTCGACCATCTGATGCTCTATCGCCCGCTCTTTGCAGCCGGCGCCACCGTAACGCTACGAACCGACAGCAAACCATTGCGCGATTACGCCCTGGGACAGTTTGCCGCGGCAGGCTACGACACGCTTTGGGTAAGTGACGACGTCCGCCGCGACCATCCCGAGCATCCCGAGACCGAATATGAATGCCGCACGCGCGAGATGGGTGCCGTCGTCTATGGCATTTACGCCACACCCGGCGAGAAACCTACCGAAGAGCAACTCGCAGCAGGCCGAGCGCAGGAGCAAAGCCTTGCCTGCTACCTGCCAGATAACCTCGACGAGCTCACCTACGTGCCCCTCGGCATGGAAGAGGCCGTCGAGAACTTTAGAAACCGCGCCCGCAAGGGCAAGAAGCGCCTGCCACAAGAGTCCCACGGGCTTCTGATGGTCGCGGCGTCAGCAAACAAGCGCAAATTGGCGCCAGCGAACGACCCTCAAACCTAAGTGAGTAGACTTTTTAGCAATAGCCAAGCACAACCCACATAACGAAAACTAAAACCGCAGGTAAATCCCTTACGCAAAAGCCATGTGCTCGCGATATTGCAAAAAGTCTACTCACTTAGCTGGCAACTGCACCAAACGGCTGGGCAGAACGCCCATTTCCTGCATTTTCTCGCGCGCTGGCACCCCGCGCCGCCGCTACGCCATAATAGTTGGCGGACAATCGCGAGAGAAAGCAAACACATGGCACAGACCACGACAGACACCGCCGCCAGTACCGTCTCCGGCGCCGGCGCCGCCAGCTCATTCTCGGGCGGCACGGGAACCGAAGCCGAGTTTGGCTCGCTCGGCGCGCTCTCCCCCACCTGGTGGGAGCCCGAGGACGGCAGCGAGCCCGAACCATGGCTCACGCCCGATCAAGCCTTCGAACGTTTCTTTGAATGGACGAGCGATCGCGGCATTGAGCTGTGGGATCACCAAGAAGAGGCCCTCATGGACCTGGCAGCCGGCGATCACGTCATTTTAGGCACACCGACCGGATCGGGTAAATCGCTCGTCGCGCTGGGCATGCTCTTTATGGGCATGGCACAGGGCAAACGCTGTTATTACACGGCCCCCATCAAGGCCTTGGTCAGTGAAAAGTTCTTCGACCTGGTGCAGGTGCTCGGTCGCGATAACGTCGGTATGATCACCGGCGACACGCATATCAACACCAAGGCACCCGTCATCTGCTGCACGGCCGAAATCCTTGCCAACGATGCGCTCCGCGAGGGCGAGGACGCCGACGTGGGCTGCGTGGCCATGGACGAGTTCCACTACTTTGCCGACCCCGACCGCGGCTGGGCCTGGCAGGTGCCGCTGCTCACCCTGCCCCACACGCAGTTTATGCTCATGAGCGCCACGCTCGGCAATGTCACTGCCATCGCCGCCTCACTCGAGGAGCACACCGGCGCTACCTGTGACTTGGTCGTCGATGCCCCACGCCCCGTGCCGCTGAGCTACGACTACGTGACGACCTCGCTCGAGGGCACCGTCGAGCTCGCGATGCGTCGCGGCGAGGCCCCGCTCTATATCGTGCACTTTAGCCAGGATGCCGCACTTGCGACGGCACAGTCGCTCGCCAATTTTGGCATCGCCAGCAAGGAGCAGCGCGAAGCCATCAAAGACGCGGCAAAGGGGACGAGCTTCTCGACGGCCTTTGGCAAGATTCTCAAGCGCCTGCTTGGATGCGGCGTCGGCGTGCACCATGCTGGCATGTTGCCGCGCTATCGCCTGCTGGTCGAGCGCTTGGCGCAGCAGGGTCTGCTGCCCGTCATCTGCGGTACCGATACACTCGGCGTCGGCATCAACGTACCCATCCACACCGTGGTGCTCACCGCGCTCACCAAGTTCGACGGCTACAAGATGCGTCGCCTGCGCGCCCGCGAGTTCCATCAGATTGCCGGTCGCGCCGGCCGCTCGGGTTTCGATACCGAGGGCATGGTGATTGCCGAGGCACCCGAGCACGAGATCGAGAATGCCAAGCTTATGGCCAAAGCAGGCGACGACCCCAAAAAACTCCGTAAGATTAAAAAGAAAAAGGCCCCCGAGGGCTTTGTCACCTGGAACAAGCAGACCTTTGAGCGCCTGATCGAGACGCAGCCCGAGACGCTCAAGCCGCGCCTGCGCATCACACACTCCATGGTGATTAGCGTGGTCGAGCAGGGCGGCGATGCCCGAGCCCGCGTACACGACCTCATCGAGACGAGCCTGCAGACTCCCGAGGAAAAGGCTAAGCTCGAGGTTCGCGCCGACGAGATCTTCGCCACGCTCATCGATTCCGGCGTCGTCGTTCGCACCGAGGTGCCGCCCGCACCCGACGCCCCGACTGACGCCGCACCAGACATCGACTATGCGCTGACGGTCGATCTGCCCGAGGACTTCGCGCTCGATCAGCCGCTCTCGCCGTTCTTGCTTGCCGCATTGGAGCTGCTCGATCCCGAGAGCGAGACCTATACCATGGACCTGATCTCGATGGTCGAGGCAACGCTCGAGGATCCCAAGCAGGTGCTGCGCGCACAGGAGCGCGCCGCACGCGATCGCGCTATGGCCGAGATGAAGGCCGACGGCATCGAGTATGAGGAGCGCTTGGAGCGCATTCAGGACGTTACGTACGAAAAGCCGCTCGAGGATTTGCTCGACGCCGCTTTTGACAAGTACCGCCAGGAAGTACCCTGGGCAAACGACTACCAGCTCTCTCCCAAGAGCGTTCTGCGCGATATGCTGGAAAGCGCGAGCGATTTTAAGGGCTACATTCAAAAGCTCGGCATCGCCCGCTATGTCACTTGGCCGCGCACGGTCTGCTCGATTGA
>CAJMRO010000144.1:0-3727 GCA_905215825.1 uncultured bacterium | reverse complement strand
GACCGCCCCGGCACGCTGACCCCCGATTGGGTGCCCGGTGTCTACGACCGTCGTCTGGTCGACTACAAGAGCCTGAGCAAGCAGTGCCCCATCGGCCCGCGCGACCTGGTGGTCGTCGCCACGGCGGGTCACAAGTCCGATATCGACGTGGTGATTCAGGCCATGCGTGCCAAACCCGCCTATCTGGGCTGCCTGGGCTCGCGTCGCAAGACGGCCTTTGTGCGCGCCCGCCTGGAGCAGGAGGGCTTTACGCAGGACCAGATCGACGAGCTGCACCTGCCGATCGGCGTTGCCATCGAGGCCGAGGATCCCGAAGAGATCGCTATCTCCATTGCCGCCGAGATGATCCACCTGCGCCGCACCAAGCTCGTCCCCCGCAAGCGCTAGTCGCATCCCCATCAATAAGTTGCGGTGAAATAGTTCCTAGATAAGCCTGACGGGCGGTCAGCCAGGAACTATTTCACCGCAACTGCTTTTTGGGACCCATTTGTGCGGGGGAGTTGTGGAGTTGTGCAGGCAGACGAGGTTTTTCTGGAAATACGCTCCCGATGCGCGTATAGTACCGATTGTTTTGTCGGCTCCTGCTGCGTCGAGTCCAAACCGCGAAATGCCATGAGCGGCGCGGATGCAGCCAGGAGGCACGAGGACAACCCATCGTGGCCACGCCCCGTGCTTAAAACCCCAAGAAGGAGTGAACAATGGCAGAAGAGAAGTATGTGCCGCGTCTGAAGACCAAGTACAACAACGAGGTCAAGCAGCAGCTTCAGGACAAGTTCCAGTACGAGAACGTCATGATGATCCCCAAGTTTGAGAAGATCGTCGTGAACATGGGTGTCGGCGAGGCCGCTACCGATTCCAAGGCCATCGACGGTGCCGTGCGCGACCTGCGCGCCATCACCGGCCAGCAGCCGATGATCACCCGTGCCCGCAAGTCCATCGCTACCTTCCGCCTGCGCGCTGGTATGCCGATCGGCTGCAAGGTTACCCTGCGTGGCGACCGTATGTGGGAGTTCTTCGATCGTCTGACCTCCGTCGCGATCCCCCGTATCCGCGACTTCCGCGGCATCTCCGCCAAGAGCTTCGACGGCCGTGGTAACTTCTCCATGGGCGTCACCGAGCAGCTCATCTTCCCCGAGATCGACTTCGACTCCGTCGATCACCAGCGTGGTATGGACATCACTTTCGTGACCACCGCCAACACCGATGAGGAGGCCAAGGCCCTTCTGGACGCCTTCGGTTTCCCGTTCAAGAAATAGGTTCACCTGCCCTATAAGCGCCGTTCCCACAAGGGGGCGGCGCTTGGGGCGAACAATACTCTATGTGAGGAGGATATAAGTGGCTAAGACATCGATGATCGTCAAGTGCAATCGCAAGCAGAAGTTCTCTACTCGTGAGTACACGCGCTGCCAGCGCTGCGGCCGTCCGCACTCTGTGTACCGCAAGTTCGGCCTGTGCCGTGTCTGCTTCCGCGAGCTTGCACTCAAGGGCGAGCTTCCCGGCGTTAAGAAGGCCAGCTGGTAAGTCACTACCGGCGTTTCAAGCATCAGTTTGGAACAGGGAAAACGCGCTAAAAAGGCTTTGCCGTTAAGGGCGGCGAAGAACCAAGAGCACGTGTTCATCAAGAACGAAGGAGAATCTGTATGAACCTTACAGACCCGATCGCAGATATGCTTACGCGCATCCGTAACGCTAACTCTGTGAACAAGGCCACGGTCTCCATGCCGAGCAGCAAGAAGCTCGTCGAGATCGCTCGTGTTCTGCACGAGGAGGGCTACATCGAGGGCTACGATGTCGAGGACACCGTTCCCCAGAAGACTCTGCACATCACGCTTAAGTATGGTCCCAAGAAGGCTAAGGTCATCAACGGCATCCGCCGCATTTCCAAGCCGGGCCTGCGTAAGTACACCGGCGTTGCCGACATGCCCCGCGTCCGCGGTGGCCTTGGTACCGCCATTATTTCCACCAGCCATGGCGTCATGACCGACCGCGATGCTCGCAAGCACAACGTCGGCGGCGAGATCATCGCTTACGTCTGGTAATTCGCTCGGTAGGTAGAAGGAAAGGAGATCACCGTGTCTCGTATCGGTAATAAGCCTGTCCAGATTCCCGCCGGAGTCGAAGTGGCAGTCAACGGCAACAACGTTGTCGTCAAGGGCCCCAAGGGCCAGCTCGAGCTCGATGTCTTTGAGAAGCTCGCTATCAACGTCGAGGACAACGTCCTCACCGTTTCCCGTCCCGACGACGAGCGTGAGACCCGTGCCCGCCACGGCCTCACCCGTGCCCTCATCCACAACATGGTTGTTGGCGTTTCCGAGGGCTTCGAGAAGAAGCTCGAGCTCGCCGGCGTCGGTTACCGCGTGCAGCAGAAGGGCAAGAACCTCGAGTTCTCCCTGGGCTTCTCGCACCCCGTGATCGTCGAGGCTCCCGAGGGCATCACCTTCGAGGTTCCTGACAACACCCACGTGAACGTCAAGGGTATCAACAAGCAGCAGGTCGGTCAGATCGCCGCTGAGATCCGCGGCCATCGTCCTCCCGAGCCTTACAAGGGCAAGGGTATCCACTACGTTGGCGAGCACATCCGCCGCAAGCTGGGTAAGGCCGCCAAGTAGTCGTAACCGACTCACTCGCATAAGACCAGCACCCCGTCAGGTGCTGGCAAGATCAACCTTTTTAGGAGTTTACGTATGAACAAGCATAAGGCGAAGCTGGAAGGCCTCAAGCGTCGTCAGCGTCGTGTTCGCGGCAAGGTCTCGGGTACCTCCGAGCGTCCGCGTCTTCGCGTGACCCGTACTAACGCCAACATCTATGCCCAGATCATCGACGACAGCAAGGGTTCCAGCCTGACGCTCGTCTCTGCTTCGACCCTCGAGGCCGAGTTCAAGGGCACCCACACCTCGAACAAGGAGGCTGCGGAGAAGGTCGGTCAGCTCGTTGGCAAGCGCGCCATCGAGGCCGGCATCACCAAGGTCGCCTTCGATCGCGGTGGCCGTATCTACCATGGCCGCGTCAAGGCCCTCGCCGACGGTGCTCGTGCCGCCGGTCTCGAGTTCTAGGAGGTATGTAGCACATGGCTCGTAATCAGAAGCAGCAGCGCGAGGCCTCCGAGTTCGAGGAGCGCGTCGTTTACATCAACCGCGTGTCGAAGACCGTCAAGGGCGGTCGTCGCATGAGCCTCGTCGCTCTCGTCGTCGTTGGCGACGGCAAGGGCAACGTCGGCGTTGGCATGGGCAAGTCCGCTGAGGTGCCCATGGCCATCTCCAAGGCGTCTCTCGATGCCAAGAAGAACATGTTCCACGTGCCGGTGACCGATCAGGGTACCATTCCGCACGAGGTTCTCGGTCACTTTGGTGCCGGCCGCATCATCATCAAGCCCGCTGTCGAGGGTACCGGCGTCATCGCCGGCGGCGCGGTCCGCCCGCTGTTCGAGCTTGCCGGCATCAAGAACGTGCTGGCCAAGTCCCTGGGCACCGACAACGTCATGAACGTCGTCAAGGCCACGGCCGAGGGTCTGAAGGAAATGCAGTCCCCCGAGTCCGTTGCCGAGCGTCGTGGCATTTCCGTTGCCAAGATCTACGGCTGGAAGGAGTAACTCATGTCCGACGCTAAGAAGACGCTGCGTCTTACGCAGGTGAAGAGCTCCATCGGTTACAAGAAGGATCAGGCTGCAACGCTGAAGGCCCTGGGTCTCGGCAAGAAGCCTGTCGTTGTTGTGAACAAGGTGGATCGC
>CAJMRO010000143.1:0-3762 GCA_905215825.1 uncultured bacterium | reverse complement strand
CGCCCGCCTGAAGGAGCAGTTCGAAAAGGAGAAGAGAGAGGCGGCCAAGGCTCGTGAAGCCGAGATGAGCAAACCTCTTGAGGGTGAGGCGTTTGATAGCGCAATCGCCGGCCTTAAGGACAAATTCGGAGGCGGCAGGCTTTTCTAGGGTGTCCGGGCGCTTGTCGCAAGCACCGACAATGACCCGCCCCTTCTCGCCGACAACCAAGCGCGCAAGATTGATTCATGAATATAATCGTAAAGACATCGACCGGCAGTATCGTCGTGCGGCCGGACACGACATGGGAGAAGGACAATGAGGATTTCTACCCTCCTGAGTTCGTGGACGAGCTGACATATTCGCCGGTACTTTTCGCCCGCATCCTGAAGCCGGGTCGGAGCGTCGGCAGGAAATTCGCGTCAAGATACTACGACTCAGTTGGTTTCGGAGTCCTCCTCTACCCGGAAAATATGCTTGACGGCACCCCTGAAGGTTACGCCCAGGCCATCTGTCTGGATCACACATCCTTTCTGCCCACGCCGATGTTCCAGCCGCAAAGGCTGGAAGAAGATGGCCGATTCAGCCTTTTCAGAAATGAAGTTGAGCTTTTCACTTTCGACCGCCCATCCTTGAATATGATCGAGGACGCTCTCGTGGAAGCCACAAAGCTACTCTACATCCGCACCGGCGACCTCATCGCCGCGCTCGGCGGGGGCGACGCCTTCACCGCGGACGCCCGCGTGGTTGCTGTCTACGATGCGCCGTTGGGGGCCAGCTGCAATAGGGGCGCTACCAAGGGCAACCCCAACGAGGTCTGCCTGCGCTACCCGCGCTCTCCTCTCGCCGACCAGTCCGGCGACGCCGGCTTCACCCGCACGCCGAGCGATGACGCGTGCGCCTACACCTGGGGACTCAGTCTGATCAAGCGCTCAAGCTCGGACGATAAACCGCTCGCGGGCGCCAAGCTGCGCATCATCGATGACCGCGGGCGCATCCTAACGACCGACGGCTCGTGGTCGACGGATGCCGCCGCGTGCGTCACCACGGGCGCGGACGGCCATGTGGAATTGAGCGGTGTGGACGCGGGTGTCTACACCGTCGAAGAGGTCGCGGCTCCCAAGGGATACACCGCCTTTGAGGGCAAGCGAACGGTAACGGTTACGTCCGAGGGATTGGACGTTAAACAGGTTGCAGCCGCGAAGCCCAAGGTGACCGTGTCGGCCGAAAGCCCTCTGCGGGTTGATACCGCTGATGCCGGGACGGGTTCGATTGAACTGTCGGTGCTCAACACTCCAAGCAAAGAAGCAAGTCGAGGCTTTATGCCCTCGATGGGAGATAGAACGTTGGTGCTGGTGGCGGCTTTGGCTGCCATCGGAGTGGCGGCTATTGTTGTCGCGCTCGTCATCAAGCGGGGAGGCGGTCGTCGTGAAAAATAATTGCCCCCCTGCTTAATGGCGTGCTGCCTCCGTAGCGAGTGACGCACAGGCCTACCGACCTGATGATCATTGGTTTTGAAAAAGTTACTAGAGAACCCTCCAAGAAAAGCGGGGCACCCGGTCGACATGACCGAGTGCCCCGCTTCGTTTGTTGGTGCAAAGTAACCTGGCACCTTTGTGGTGGTTGGTGGCTAAGCGGTGGGGAGTCCTGGCATGTTAGCCGGCTGCTGCGGCTTGAGGTGGGCGTTGCGCCAGATGATCTGGATAACGTAGCCGAGCATAAAGACAAAGGCTACGCCGCTGATGAAGTCACCTACGAGGGGAAGCCCCGTGAGGGCGCCTGCGATTACGCCGCCCACGGCTGCCATGGCGTAGCGGTTTTGGTTGTGTCCGACCATGCGGGAGATCGCGCACCCCGCAAAGGCACTCGACACCAACGCGATGCCGATAACGCCGCACAAGAGGGCTCCGGCAAGCGACAGACCAGCGATAGAGATAATTAGCAGTAGGACGGCGGGGACGATAGCAATCGTGCCCAGAAGACCGCTCACCCACAGGGGTATGGGGCGCTGGTGGAGCATGCCGGCGGCGCTGGCGGTCGCGCGCGGAAAGACGAGCTCGAGCAGCAGAGCGACAAAGCAGGTCGAGAGTGCCGCGGCGACGATACCGCCGATGACATCGTTAACGGTGGAAGTATCCTCGTTCTCGGTGCGGTCGATCTTGAGCGCGCCTACCTCGGCTCCTGCGGCACGCTCGGGGTCCTCGGAGACGTGCGCGTTCACGGTGCCGGTGATGTGGGCGTTCTTGCCCAGGATGAGCTTGTCGGCCCAAACCTCGACATCGCCCTCGACGGTGCCATCGATGGTCACCGTGTCGCCCGCAAGCGCTGCCGACTTGGTAGAGCCGCGCAGGGCAACTGTCTCGCCTATCGCGTAAAAACAGTTGGCGGTGCTGTCGGAATTGAGCACAACGTGCTGACCGACGACCGTGACGCTGCCATCAACCGTGGTCTTGGCGATATCGATAGTGCGTGCCGCCAAGCGGACGGCGCCGCCCACCGTGCAGTCGCGGATGGAGAGGCTCTCGCCTGCTGCAATTATGTCGCGGCCGATGGACGCATCGTCCAAGTTGAGGGCCTGACCTGCCCAGTACAGGTCACCTTCGACGCCGGACGAATTGGCGTCATTGTCGGTCGCAAGTACGTTGCCTGCGGTGTCCGTGCCGGCGAACGACGCCGTGGGAAGCGCGGTGACCGCTAGAGTGATGAGCACGAATAAGATCGTGATGCGGCCCCACGCTTTACGGCGCTGGGTCGACGGGAATTGATTACAGGGCATAGTGAATCCTTCGTCAGATGCTCGACATGCACCTAACAGGGTACCCAACGCGTGGGCGCTCTAAAAGAACCTCTCGGTTGCATTTCGAAGGATGAGCCCGCGCCACCTACTTTTTGCGGTGCAAAAAGCGTGCGATGTCATCCTCGGTGGGGCTTTTGATATCAAAGCGCAGCGACAGCCAGCGTAGTCCCATGGTCACCACGACGCAAACGACCAGTGCGACGACATTGCTGACCAAGCCGCTCATGACAAGGCAAACATAGCTTGCCGATCCGGCGATGGCCGCGATGGCATAGAAGTTGGTGCGTTGGAAGATACCCGGCACCACACCCATAAAACCATCTCGCAGCATGCCGCCGCCCACCGCGGTAAAAAAGCCCATCATGATGCACACCGCCGGCGCAAAGCCGTAGACCAGCGCCTTGTCTGCGCCGGTTGCCGCATAAATACCCACTGAAATGATATCGAGCAGGGGAATGAGCTTTTCGGGCTTGTCGACGATTGCCGGGAAGATGTAGATGATGGCCGCGGTGGCGATGGAGAGCGGGAGCGCCATCGGTTGGTTGAGGATGTAGACGTTGCCCACCTGCAGCGTCATATCGCGCAAAAGACCGCCGCCCAGTCCACAGACCACGGCGAGCGCGACGGCGCCCACCAGGTCGAGTTTGTGCTCGCGTGCGACCAACACGCCCGAGATCGATGCCGCGACGACGGCGAACATCTCGAGCCAAAACGGGATGGCAACCATGGCATCCGAGGCGTGTGCGGTAACGATCATAGCGGCGGCAACGGGCAAGATGGGGTCCTTTGAGTTACGGGTTTAGACAATGCCCGTACATAGTACATGTTCGGCGCCGATTGCGACCCTATTGCTCGGCAAACGGTCGGGACTGGGTACGGTCATAGGTTCCATGTTTGGGGATCCGGGTTGATGCTGAACGCGATGGGGGCGTGTGGAGTGGGTATGATGAATTGGACACCTAGTTAAGAGCGAAAGGTGTTCAAGATG
>CAJMRO010000142.1:0-3822 GCA_905215825.1 uncultured bacterium | reverse complement strand
GGAGAACGAGATGCTCGTCTACATCGACGAGAGCTATTCCGAGGCGAAGGCCAAGAGCGTCGGCAGTCAGCTGAACCTCATCTCCAACATCCGCGAGGCCAAATATGTCTCGCGCGACGAAGCGCTCAACAGTTTTGTCGAAGAAATGGACAGCGACGCGATGTTCAACGGTCTGGACGCCTCTACGTTCCGCGACCGCTATGTCGTCACGCTGGAGGACAACAGCCTGATGAAGGAGACCGAGGCGCAGATCCGCGCGACGCTGCCCGACGCCCACCTGCTGCTGATTCCCCGCACGCTCGAGAACCTCGTTAAGAACGGCCGCGCGCCCAAGCTCGCCGGCCAGCTCACGCAGATGCTCAACATTCGCCTGGCCGTTTCGCCGGAGTGGAAATCGGGCGAGATCAAGGCCATCAAGAAGGGCCGCGGCGCCAAGCGCATCGTCGTCAACACCATGGCCGACTGCCTCGCGTTTTTGGCTGAGCATCCGGGTTCAAGCGTGCGCGTGCTCACGACCGGCGCCGCCGAGGAGCAAGAGCTCGTCAGCCAAGCGCTCGCAGGCCAAGACTATGTAGACGCCGGCACCGGCCCCATCGGCTGCACCATCGCCACCCATGTAGGCATCGACGCCATCGCCATCAGCTACTGCCCCCGCTACCAGCCAACTCACTAGGGACGCCCACATCAGTTGCGGTGGAATAGGGACTGTTTTTGGCTTATCAGCCGCCAATCAATCCCTATTCCACCGCAACTTGGAAATCGGCGATCAGCCCAGCGGACCCTGAAACAGCTCCTGATGAGTGCCCATTCTCACCAGCCTAATCATTGGGTTAGTCTTATGGGGAAGATAAAGAACGACCACATCGACCAAGCCATCGGATAGGTGGAAATCGATGTGGCCGTTGTAGTTTCCGCCCGGGTTTGAGAGCTCGTGGGCGCCATACTCCGCCGGAAGTGACCCATGAGCCACAAGCTCTGCAACCGCCGCTTTAAACTCACTTTTTAGCTGCGGATGCATGCGCATCGTTCGTTTGTAGTCCACCTTAAATTGAGCCTCGACTTTAATCTCGAACATCGCTATTCCTCATCGAGGAATGACATAAGCTCATCAGCGTTATTGAATGACGGGCTATCGTCCGGCAAAATCCCCAACTCATGAGCCTCGGCGATCACCATGGCACGCCTCGTCGCCTCGTTGGGCACCTCCGCCCTTCCTACAATCTCAAAAGGAATCTTTCGCTGATTTACCAGCTGCCGAACGGCAAGATTGAGATAGGAATTGAGGCTGAGGCCGACCGAATCCAAGAACTCAGTCGCCTGCTCCTTGAGCCCCTCTTCGATTCGAACCGTCGTAGGCTTAACTGTTGCTGTAGACATTTGCGACCTCCTCGCCCTCGTCTTTTACACAAGTATACCCAATATAAATGGCAATCTGATGTTAAATAACATCAGATTGCCATGCGTATTCATGTCGCGTGGGCACGATTGATCTACATCAGCCCGCTCAGGGCGATGTCGACGGCTTCGTTGAGGTCGTCGGTGATGTGCACGAGCTCGGGATCGAGCGGGCTGATCATACCGGCGTCCATCACCGGGCCGTTGAGCCAGTCGAACAGGCCCTGCCAGTACTCTGTGCCCACCAGCACGAGGGGCATGCGCTTGACCTTGTGCGTTTGCACCAGCGTGAGCACCTCGAACATCTCGTCGAGCGTGCCAAAGCCGCCGGGAAACACGATGGCGCCCGAGCTGTATTTGACGAACATGGTCTTGCGCACAAAGAAGTAACGGAAGTCCATGCCGAGGTTCACGTATTTATTGAGCCCATGCTCGTGCGGCAATTCAATGCCCAGGCCAACTGACTTGCCGTTGACACTCGCCGCTCCCCTGTTGGCCGCTTCCATGATGCCGGGGCCGCCACCGGTGATAACCGCCACGCCGCGCTGGGCAATCTTACGGCCGACCGTGCGCGCCGCCTTGTAGGCCGGGTCCGTCTTGGGCGTGCGGGCACTACCGAAGATGGTCACCGCAGGCCCTAACTCGGCAAGTGCGCCAAAGCCATCGACAAACTCGGCCTGGATGCGCAGTACGCGCCACGGATCGGCATGCAGCCAGTCGGTCGACTCCTCGGGCGCCAGCAGGTTGGCGTAGGTGTTGTCCTTAGGAATCATGGGGCCGCGCATGACCACGGGGCCGCGGCGGTACGTCTCGTCGTAGGCAGGCTCGCCCTCGACGTTCTCATTCTTAATCATGGGCACTCCTATCGAGAAAAAGAAAAGCGGGCGGGGTCGACGCCATGCGCCAAACACCCGCCCGAACATCAACTATTCGGTATGGTACCCACGATGCATCAAGTGCTTGCAAGCTATCGGTCAGCGGTCGTGCGGCCGGTGTCAGCAAATGTGACGACCGGCCGTCGCTCGCCCCTTGCCGTTGCCCGCGCTCTGCAAGCGCCCGCGCCGCTCTTAGTAATCCACCGCAGCAGGACTGTTCATCCAGTCGCTCACGAATGCACCGTAACGGCCCTCGATAATGGCCTGGCGGGCACGCTGCATAAGGTTGAGCAGGTAGTAGATGTTGTGCATCGACAGCAGAATGCCGCCGAGCATCTCCTTCTGCGTGACCATGTGGCGAATGAGCGCGCGGCTGTAGCCGCCCGTGCACACCGGGCAGGTGCAGGTGGGATCGATGGGGCCGTCGTCGTGCGCAAAACGCGCGTTGCGGAAGTTGAGGCGACCCTCGCTGGAGAACGCCGTGCCCATGCGGCCGGTGCGCGTCGGCAGCACGCAGTCGAACATGTCGATGCCCACGCCCACACCGCGCACGAGGGTGGTGGGGTTGCCGACGCCCATCAGGTAGCGCGGCTTGTGCTTGGGCATGTACTCGCTTACGAGCGGTGCCAGGGTCTCGAACATGGTCTCGTGGTCCTCGCCCACCGAGTAGCCGCCGATGCCGTAACCGGGGAAGTCGCCGCACTCCTCCAAATGGCGCAGCGAGCGCAGGCGCAGATCTAGGTGCATGCCGCCCTGAACAATGCCAAAGAGCGCCTGGTCGTCGCGGGTATGCGCCTTATAGCAGCGCTCGGCCCACATACTCGACAGCTCAACGGCGCGCTCAACGTAGGCGCGCGTGGCGGGATAGCCCGGACACTGGTCGAGCTGCATGCAGATGTCGGAGCCGAGCTTCATGGCGATTTCCATGTTGTCCTCGGGCGTCCAGAACACGTGGCGACCGTCGTAATCGTTGACGATAAAGCGCACACCCTCGTCGGTGAGCTTGACGGCGTCGTTGTGGCTGAACACCTGGAAGCCGCCCGAGTCGGTAAGAATGGGGCCATGCCAGTTCATAAACTTGTGCAGTCCGCCCAGCTCGGCGATGGTGTCCTCGCCGGGACGCATGGACAGGTGATAGGTATTGGCAAGCACGATCTGGGCGCCGAGCTGTTTGACGGTCTCGGTAGGAATACCCTTGACGTTTGCCTTGGTGCCCACGGGCATAAAGATTGGCGTCTCGATGTCGCCGTGCGGGGTGTGCAGCACGCCGGCACGCGCATGCGTCGTCGGGTCCTCGGCGATCAGGTCGAATTTAAAAAGGCTCTGGTCCATAAACTGGAACTCCTTGGTTGCGGTTCATACGCAAAACATTATACGGGCAACCCGCGAGAAGCACCGACTCGACAGAAACTGGTGCATTAAACGACTAGTCATTTAAGAACGTCCCCAACGACTACGGGATCATCTCCAACAGCCAAGGGAACGCCGATGCTTTGTCAACGACAGACACTATGACCCAATCCGAGGGCACTAAAAAGATAGGAGCCCCCGC
>CAJMRO010000141.1:0-3872 GCA_905215825.1 uncultured bacterium | reverse complement strand
CTGGTCACGACGGGCACGCGTGCCGTGGTGGTGACGCACGCCTCCAATGTGACCGGCAATGAGGTCGACATTGCGCGCGTGGCCGCCATGGCCCATGCGGCCGGCGCGCTGGTGATCGTCGATGCCTCACAGTCTGCCGGCACGGCGCATATCGATATGCGCGCCATGGGGCTCGACGTCGTGTGCTTTACCGGCCACAAGGGGCTCATGGGACCTCAAGGCACCGGCGGCCTGGCCGTGGCGGAGGGAATTGACATGGCACCGTGGGCCATGGGCGGCACCGGCGTGCACAGCTTCGATGCACTGCAGCCGCTTGAGTGGCCCACTCGCCTCGAGGCGGGCACGCTCAACGGTCACGGTATCGCGGGACTTTCCGCAGGTCTCGACTTTATCGAGGCCCAAGGCGGAGTCGAGGCGATCGCGGCACACGAGCGAGCACTGGCGGATCGCTTTCTCGCTGGCGTGCGCGAAATCCCGGAGATCAAGCTCTACGGTGCGTTTGACCAGCCCGTGCGCTCGGCGATCGTCTCACTCAACGTGGGTGATATCGACTCTGCCGAGATCTCGGATGCGCTCATGCAAGGGTGGGGGATTGCGACGCGCCCCAGTGCCCATTGCGCTCCGCTCATGCACCGTGCGCTAGGGACCGAGCGTCAGGGTGTCGTTCGCTTCTCGTTTGGGTATTTCAACACGGACGAGGAAGTCGACACCGCGATTGACGCTTTGCGCGATTTAGCCTGCTAGAGCGTATATACTTGCGGGACGGGTCTTATGCCCGTCCCGTTTTTGTTTCGATTCGAAAGGTGCTCTTATGGCCTCATCCGCCTCGCGTGGTCTACGCTCCGACCATGTCGTTACCGTCGGCATCGCCCTGTTCTCGATGCTCTTTGGCGCCGGCAACCTCATTATTCCGCCACTGCTGGCGCTGCAGGCAGGTTCTGCCACGCCGGTCGCTATGCTTGGCTTTCTCATCGCCGCCATCGGCCTGCCCGTCATGGGTTTTATCGCCGTGGCGCTTGCCGGAACGGCGCGCGAGCTTGCCGGCCGCGTGCACCCCAAGTTTGGTGAGTTCTTTGTCGCGGCAGTGTATCTGGCCATCGGCCCGTGCCTGGCTATTCCGCGCACGAGCTCCACGGCCTTCGAGATGCTGGTGCCACTGCTGCCCGAGGGCGTCTCGCTCGGCACGGCACGTCTGGTGTTTGCCATCGGGTTCTTCGTCGTCGCGTTTGCGCTCACGCTGCGTCCGGGCGTCATCACGCGCGTGCTCGGTCGCATTACGGGCCCCGCGCTTATCGCGCTCATCGTGCTGGTCGTGGGTGCTGCCGTGATCTCGCCGCTGGGACCGGCTGCCGCGCCTCAAGCTCCCTACGATGCAGGCGCCGCCGTGCAAGGCTTTTTGACCGGCTACCAGACCATGGACCTGCTCGCGTCTCTCGCCTTTGGCATTATCATCGCCGAGACCATCCACGAGCTGGGTGTTACCGATGACAAGCGCGTGGCCTTCGAGATTTCGCGTTCCGGTGTGATCGCCGGCGTGCTCATGGCCGTCATCTACTGCGGCCTGGCGCTTGCCGGCATGCAGCTCGGCACGGTTATGCCCGATGCTACCAACGGCGCCGCCATCCTTGCCCGTTCGGCCTCTATGCACTTTGGTCTTGTCGGCACGGTCGTGGTCTTTGCGATCTTTTTCCTTGCCTGCATGAACGTGTGCATCGGCCTCATCAGCTGCTGCTCGCGCTACTTCTGCGAGACGTATGTGGTCGAAGGGGGAGCGGAGGCTTCCGAGGAGGCTATGCGCCGTCCCTTTGCGATTCTCGCCTTTGTGTTCGCGGCGTTTTCGTGCGTGCTCTCCAACGTGGGCCTCGACATGATCCTCATGTTTTCGGTGCCCATGCTCAACGCCTTGTATCCCGTCGCCATCGTGCTGGTACTGATGGGCCTGGTGCACGGCTTTTGCGACGCTCATCCGCAGGTGTGGGTCTGGGTCGGCGGCGTGGTTGCCGTGCAGAGTGTGATCACCTCGGTTCGCGACGCGTTCTTTGCGGGCGCGTGGCTGCCGTTCGATGCATTGCCCCTGGCGGATATCGGTGCCGCGTGGGCGCCAGTCGCCGTGGTGGCGTTTGTGATTGGCCTGGCCCATAGCCAGTTTGTCGCACATTCGAGGAGCTAGGGTATCGTCGCTTGCACAGGCGCGAAGTCTCCCCTATAATTTCCTTCGCTTTGGGACACGCAAGGTTTAGACCTTAGCTGCTCAACACCTTCGGGACGTGGCGCAGTTTGGTAGCGCGCCTGCTTTGGGAGCAGGATGTCGCAGGTTCAAATCCTGTCGTCCCGACCATATCTTGCGGGCGTAGTTCAATGGTAGAACCCCAGCCTTCCAAGCTGATGACGCGGGTTCGATTCCCGTCGCCCGCTCCATAAGATAGACGAATGGCTCTGGTTCCTTTTGGGACCAGAGCCATTTTCGTAAGTGCACGGGGTGACGGGAATCGATGCCGCCCCACATCCCCTCTTAAGTTGCGGTGAAATACGGACTGTTTTTTGGCTTATTTGGCTCATTTAGTCCGTATTTCACCGCAACTATTTGTAAGGTTGGATTTTGATGCCGTTGGGAGGACCGTAACGACCGTCTACCGAGAGTGGAAATATTTTCTGAAGCCCTGACCTGCGACGTCAAGCTTTTGGTCAGCTTTTGGCAAGGCCTGCGGACGGAAGCATGCGATAGCGTAATGGTATTCTCTCCGCCGTGATGGTTATGGGGTTGGCCATGCTCGATAAAGGCAAACATTTTCCGCAGTCCTATGCAAGGATGCTATTCTCGGCCGTTGGAATTCATCAAGATGGACAGCTGCTTATAACAATTGATCCTTGGGATGAACGCCGTGCGCACGAGCTTATGCAGGAAGAGCTCATGCTTCGTCTTTACAACCATGTATATGCGGATCCGGTCTATTGGAATAATCTTGGGGTTGAAGATCGTATCTTTCAGCTGGCATCCGCTATTGCGGTCGTTGAACCGGATGCTGTGTTTTGCGGAGCGACAGCAGCGCTGCTCTACGGCATCGGCTCGGCGTATACGCTTCTGGATAAAGTGCAAGTACTGCTGCCACGGTCTACAAGGCGTGATAAGTATGAGTTCGTTGAATACAAGCGCTGGCGGGCGGGCGAAGTGTGGCGGCTAGGTCTGTTTACACTGACGGATCCGTGTCGAACGGTTGTTGATATCGCTCGAACGAGCGCCTTTCGCTATGCGCTGGGCTATGTCGATGGCTTGGCCCGTGAGTACGATGTCGAACGCGAAGAGCTGCGAGCATATGCCCAGGCAAATTGCCGAGGGTTGCATGGCATCGCGCGTGCTTTTGACGTTTTTGAGTATATGGACGGCAGGTCAGACAATGGCGGCGAGTCTGAGGCGAGAGCAGCGATGATTCTCGCTGGGGTTGCCGCGCCCGAGCTTCAAGTTGAGATAACGCGACCGGGAAACGCTGGCTATTATCTAGCAGATTATGGCTGGCAGATGCCAGACGGCTCATGGACGCTGGCAGAGCTGCATGGGCTAGGCAAGTTTGAAGACGAGGCTCAAAATGATCCAGAGCGGGCGGCGGCAAAAACGTATCGAGCGGCCCTCATGCGCGACGCGAACCTTCGCTCCATGGGCCACAACGTCATTCATTTCAAACTCTCGGACACCTACGACGTAGAATCGTTCGGTGCCATGATTCGCGGCTACGGCATTCCGACAACAAAACCCTACGCCGAATCCCGATAGCGAAATCGTTCGCGGTCCACCTTCAATAAGTTGCGGTGAAATGCGGACTGTTGAGTCCTTTAAAGGCATAAAACAGTCCGTATTTCACCGCAACTTAGGTGGG
>CAJMRO010000140.1:0-3931 GCA_905215825.1 uncultured bacterium | reverse complement strand
GCTCGCCTTTGTGGTGCCAGCGGACGAGTGTCTGTGTGGCACGGCGACGCTCATCGAGCAGCTGGCCCAGACCAAGGGAATCCCGGTCACGCGCGTAGACATTCCCGCGCAGCTCAAGGGTGCGCTGTTCCTAGTGAGCGACGAGCACGGCGTGGTCCCCGCGACCGAGACGAACGCCGCCGAGGCCGACGCCGCCACGGTCGCCTTCTTCGCCGAAGGCTACGAAAAGCTCCGTGCCCGCCGCTAAATGATTTTTCTGGGACGGGGATTAAAGAATCATTTTGGTCCCCGCCGCCGCTGCGAGTGCGAGGCGGACAAAACGCCCCCGCTCGCGAACAGTTCTGTCACCTTGGTACCGCGCGCGGTGCGCACCTGCAGTTTCGCAGCCATAATGGTGGCAAGACAACCAAGAGGGGAGCGAAATCCATGGCGCTGATTTATGTCGTTGAGGACGACGAGCCCATTCGTCGTGAGCTTGTCGACATCCTTGCCCGCGCCGGGTTTGAAATCGAGGCCTGCGAATCGTTTGAGCATGTCTCGCGCGATATTCTCGCCGCCGCGCCCGACCTGGTGCTGCTCGATCTCACACTCCCTGTCAAAGACGGCCAGCACATCTGCCATGAGGTCCGTCGCGAATCCGAGGTCCCCATCATCGTTCTCACGTCGCGCACGACCGAGATCGACGAGGTCATGGCCATGACGCTCGGCGCGGACGACTTTGTTCCCAAGCCCTATAGCGCGCGCGTGCTTGTGGCGCGCATCAACGCACTGCTGCGTCGCACCGCGGCGGCGGGCGAGCGCAGCACGCTCGTCCACAAGGGACTGGAGCTCGACCTCGCACGCTCCATGGTCACCAACACGCAAACGGGCACCAGCACCGAGCTCACCAAAAACGAGCTGCGTATCCTCTCGCTGCTTCTGAGCCGCGCGGGCAAGATCGTTTCGCGCTCGGCTATCATGCAGGACCTGTGGGACTCCGACGCCTTCGTGGACGACAATACGCTCACTGTCAACATCAACCGCCTGCGCACCACGCTCGAAAAAATCGGCATCAAGGGGTATTTGACTACGCATCGCGGCCAAGGCTATTCGGTCTAGGGGCCGGCTATGTCGTTTGGCAAGTTCTTTAAAGATGCGCTGCTTCCCGTCGCCGTGTGGACGTGCGGCGTGCTGCTGAGCTGCTTTGTGCTGACGGTCGCCGGTGCACCCGTTTCTATTGTGGTCGTGGCGGTCGGCGTTTCCTTTATCTTTGGTATGCTCGGCATCGTGGTCGAGTACGCGCGTCGCCGCCGTTTTCTGCGTCAGCTGGAGCGCGCGGCAGAGGAGCTCGAGAGCCCCGCATGGGTGCAGGAGATGGTGCAATGCCCGACCTATGCCGAGGGCGAGCTCGAGTACGAGGTCTTGCGCCGGGTGGGCAAAGCCGCTTGCGACGAGGTTGCCGAAGGCCGGCGTCAGACCGATGACTATCGCGACTATATCGAGAGCTGGGTCCACGAGGCCAAACTGCCCCTGGCGGCGGCTCATCTGATTTTGGAAAACCTGGATGGCAGCGAAGACGACCTGTCGCGCGTGGATGACCTGGGCCGTGAGCTGGCTCGCGTGGAGCGCTATATCGACCAGGCGCTGTACTACGCGCGCTCGGAAGTCGTGGAGCGCGACTACCTGATTCGCCGTTGGGATCTCAAGACCTTGGTGACGGGCGCGATTAAGGCCAACGCGCGTGAGCTCATCGCGGCGCACGTGGCCCCGGTGTGCGAGAACCTCGACTTCGAGGTCTTTACCGACGAGAAGTGGCTCGAGTTTATTCTGGGCCAGCTTATTCAGAACAGTATTAAATATGCGCGCGAGGACGGCGCGAAGATCGTGTTTTCGGGCGCGTTGCTGGACGAGGGCCTGGCGAGCGAACGCATCGAGCTCACTGTCGCGGACAACGGCTGCGGCGTGAGCGCGGCCGACCTGCCGCGCGTGTTCGAGAAAGGCTTTACCGGCGACAACGGTCGCACCACCAAGTGCGCAACGGGCATCGGCCTCTACCTGGTGGCGCGCCTGTGCTCCAAGATGGGTATCGACGTCACCGCGGCATCCGAGCCCGGCAAAGGCTTTGTCGTCACGTTTGCCTTCTCGACCAACAAGTTTCAATACTTTGAGTAGTCAGCCCGTATGGCGTAGCCGTTCAGGATCTTCCCATGTAAGAAGAAATCAGGCTTTTCAGCAGCTATATTCCTGAACGGGAACATTGCTAATGTAGTCAACACTATATTCCCGTACATGAACATAGTGCTACAGTTTTATACTAAGTTCACGGACAGGAATATAGCTGGAGGCGTCATGAGAACGGTGACAACGATTAAAAAGCTGGATGGGCGCATCAAGCTCAAACCGTCGGAAGTCGCTTTCTCGGAGCGCACGGTTTTCGATCCCGCCGAGATGGGGAAGGCCCTTAGGCTCAGAAGGCGTGAACTCGGCTTGACTCAACGTGACGTCGCGACTATGACGGGTCGCAGCCTTCGTGTGATTGGTGATATCGAACGGGGGCGGACAACGGTCGAAATTGGTGTCATTTTCGATTACGCCTCCATCGTGGATGTTGATTTTATTCTGAAGGTGAGGGGGAAGTAATGGATGGCACGCTGTTCGTTCACCGTGAGTTTAATGGGTCTTACCAGCCGGTTGGCATATTGGAGGAAAATGCGGGGTTTCCGATATTCACCTATAGCCCCAAATATCTCGAGAGCGGTGATGCGGCGCCGATTTCGATCTCGCTGCCGTTGTCGGCCGAGACATTTAGTCCGGACGCAACGGGTTCCTTTTTCTCCGGCATCATTCCGGAGGGGCAGCTCAACAGGGACCTTGAGAAAAGGGCGCGAGCGGAACGCGGAGATTACTTTAAGGTGCTCGATTTGGTCCGCGACGAACCTGTCGGCGCTCTGGTTTTGACGCGAGAGCCTTCGGCCGACGGTCTCGAAATGGGCTATGAAGAGATAGATGCGGAACAGCTAAGCGGACTGGCATACGCACCGGCGGAGATTGCTTTTGATTTAACGCTAGAGAGTCGAATCTCCCTTGCAGGTGCTCAGGCGAAGGTCGGTCTCTACCATACGGGTGATGACCCATGTGGTGGATGGTACCTGCCTCATGGAGCGGCCCCATCCACACACATTCTCAAGGCAGGGTCGAAAACGTTCCCGGGCGAGACAGTGTGCGAAGCGATGTGCGTGAGAGCCGCCTCTCTGATGGACCTATCGGCCGAAGAGTGCTTTCTTATCCGAGTTGAGGATGCCGAGCCAATTATCGCCGTGAAACGATTTGACCGAGTAACGCCTGATACCGGACGCTCGGTTGACGGATTGCCAATTCCATACCGTTTGCACCAGGAAGATGTTTGTCAGGCCAAGGGCATCTCGCGTGAGCTTAAATATGAGCCGACGGGCGTCAATTACCTGGGGCTTATCGTCGATGCGGTGCGAAGGGCGTCGACGAATCAAATGGAGGACAGGTTCCTTGTCGGCTATAACCAGCTGTTCGACTATGCCGTAGGTAACTGTGATAACCATCTAAAGAACTGGTCGCTCGTATGGGACGAAAGTTGGAAGCAGGTGAGGTTGGCGCCGCTCTATGACGTGCTGTCCACAACGGTTTACCCCAGTCTCGTTCGTGAGATGGGCGTCTCGTTTGGTGGGAGCCGCAAGATTGACGACGTAACGCGTGGGTCGGTGATGAGCCAAATGATTGAGGCGGGTTTGCCCGGGGGAATTGTCGCCGGAATGATTGCTGATACCTGCAATGAGGTTCCAGACGCGCTAAGAGACGCGGCGCGCGGTCTCAAAGAAGAGGGTTTTCCCGAGGCGGAGGTAATGTTCGAGAAGATCATTCCAGAAGTGCAAGCTCGTTTAAGCAGGATCGCCTTATAACAAAAACGTGCCGCCCAAAC
>CAJMRO010000139.1:0-3939 GCA_905215825.1 uncultured bacterium | reverse complement strand
GCGACGAGCCGCTTCCTCGGCCCACGCCACCGCGTCGATACCCGTGGCGTTGCGGCCGCCCGCCGTGAAGACCTCCCACTTGTCGGCACCCGGCTCTCCGGGCAAACCGACGCGCTTGGCATCGATCGCCACGACCACGGCCTGACTGCCAAAAGCCGCGGCAGCCTGGCTAATCAGCGACGGGTCACGCACGGCCGCCGAGTTGAGCGACACCTTGTCGGCACCGGCGGCAACCATGGTCCGCATGCCCGCCAAGTCGCGAAAGCCGCCGCCCACGGTATAGGGAATAGCGAGCTCCTCGGCTGCGTGCGCCGCCATCTCGATGGTCGTCGCACGGTTGTCACTCGTCGCGGTAATGTCCAAAAATACGACCTCGTCCGCACCTTCGCGGTCGTAGGCGCGGGCCAGCTCCACCGGGTCGCCCGCATCGCGCAGGCTCACAAAGTTGACGCCCTTGACCACGCGGCCGTCCTTAACATCCAGACAGGGAATCACGCGTTTGGTAAGCATGGGCTACTCCTCCCCTCGGGCGGCGGCCAGCACCTGGGCCAGCGTAAAGTTGCCTTCGTAGAGCGCACGGCCGGTAATGGCGCCCTCAATAGCATCCTCACCCACCGCAGCCAGCGCGCGAATGTCGTCGAGCGTAGAGATGCCGCCCGAAGCCACGACAGGAAAGCCCGCGACCTTGGCAACATGGCGATACGCCGCCACATCGATGCCCGTCTGCATGCCGTCGCGCGCGATATCGGTATAGACCAGGTGCTTAAAGCCCAGCTCGGAAAGCTGCGCCACGGCATCGTCGAGCGCCATACCCGCGCCGTCGCGCCAGCCGTTCACCTTGACCTGGCCGTCGCGCGCGGCGATGTCTGCCACCAGTAGCCCACCAAAGCCTTGGGCTGCCACCTCGGCAAAACCCGGCTCGGTCACCAGCACGGTACCCAGTGCAATGCGGCGAGCGCCATAGCCGGCCAGCTCGTCGATGCGCGCGAGCGAGCGAACGCCGCCGCCCACATCCACGGACAGACCATCGACGCCGCAGATGGCCTCGATCGCTGCCGAGTTGGCAGCGCACGCGTCCTCGTCCTCGCCAAAGGCAGCGGACAGGTCGACGACATGCACCCAGCTTGCGCCCTGCTCGGCAAAGGAGCGGGCGACGGCCACGGGGTCGTCGGAATATACCTTGCAGCGGCTCCGGTCACCGCGCTCCAAGCGCACGACCTTGCCGCCGATCAAATCGATTGCGGGAAACAGAATCATCGGCCGACCTCCTCGACGATGCTGACGAAATTCTTAAGGATGCGCTGACCCAGCGCGGAGGATTTCTCGGGATGGAACTGGCAGCCCCACACGTTGCCGTGGCGCACGATGCACGGGAAACTCCGCGTATAGTGCGTGCGCGCCAGCACATCGGCGGCATCGGCATCGTCGGCCACCGCATAGCTGTGGGTGAAATACATGTTGGCACCCTCGGCAAAACCGGCAAGCAGTGGATCGGCCGCACCGGCGGGCGTCATGTGCACCTGGTCCCAGCCCACGTGCGGCACCTTAAGGCGACTCGACTCCAAGCGCGTGCACGAGCCGCGCATAATGCCCAGCCCATCGACCCAGGGACTGCCAGCCTGCTCGGGGGCGTTACCGCCTGCAATCGCGCCCTCGTCCGCAGGCACGCCCTCGTTGCCGCGCTCAAAAAATAGCTGAAGGCCCAGGCAGATGCCGAGCAGCGGAGTTCCGGCGGCAACGGCGTCGAGCACAGCCGCCTCCTCACCGCTCTGGCGCATAAAGGCGATCGCGTCATAGAACGCGCCCACGCCCGGGATGACCAGGCCGTCGGCGTTGCAGATCTGCTCCGGATCGTCCGACGTGCAGGCAGCGGCACCGGCGCGCACAAGCCCGCGCACGACGCTCGACAAGTTACCCTTATGGTAGTCGACCACCACGATCTTCGGTTCGCCCACGCGACCCTCCCTTTCCCCATTCAAAACCTGTCCCTTTTTGGCAGGTTACAGCGAGCCCTTGGTGCTGGGGATGCCCTGCACGCGGGGATCGAGCTCGCAGGCGCGGCGCATTGTGCGGCCCACGGCCTTAAAGGCGGCCTCGATAATGTGATGCGAGTTGCCGCCCGCCAGTTCGCGCACATGCAGTGTGAGCTTGGCGTCGCGCGCAAAAGCGTAGAAGAACTCGACAGCCAGCTCGGTATCGAAGGTGCCCACGCGCTCGGTTGGCACGGGCAGCTCGCAATAGGCCTGCCCGCGGCCCGAGATATCCACGGCGGCCATCACGAGCGTCTCGTCCATGGCAATCGCCGCGTCGGCAAAGCGTGTAATGCCCGCCTTGTCGCCCAGCGCCTGGCAGAACGCCTCGCCCAGCACAATACCCGTGTCCTCGACGGTATGATGCGCATCGACCTCAACATCGCCCACCGCATGCACCGTCAAATCGAACAGGCCATGGCGGCCAAAGGCGTTGAGCATGTGGTCGAAAAACGGCACGCCGGTCGAGATATCGCACGTACCGGTTCCATCCAGGTCGAGCTTGACGACAATGTCGGTCTCACCCGTCTTGCGGGTCACCTCGGCATAACGGCCCATCTACATCTCCTCCTTCACCAGCGCGGCAAACGCAGCCAGCACCTCGTCGTTTTCCTGCGGCGTACCCACAGTGATGCGCAGACAGTCCGCAAGGCCCGGCGCATAGCTAAAGTCGCGCACCAAAATCGAATACTCATCACGCAGACGCTCGCGCACGCGCGTGGCATGCGGCGTGCGCACGAGCACAAAGTTCGCCGCGCTCGGCCATACCTCCACGGGCATGCCCTCGGCAGCCATTGCACGCAGGGCGCACAACTCGCACTCGCGCTCGGATGTAACTTGCGCCACCACGGGCGCATACGCATCGCGCGCACGCACGCAGGCAAGCGCCGCCGCCTGGCTCAGCACATTGACCGAGTAGATCTGGCGAATCGCCGCGAACACATCGATGACCTCGGGTGCCGCGATCACGTAGCCCAAACGCGTGCCGGCGGCGCCAAACGCCTTGGACAGCGTATGCAGAATCACCAGGTTTGGATGCTCGGCGATAAGCCCTTGCGCCGTGGTGGCCGCGCCAAACGAATCGTCGGCAAACTCAACGTAGGCCTCATCGACCATCACCACGCCGGGGCAGGCATTGCACAGGGCCGCGACAAAGTCGAGCGGTGCCACGTCACCCGTGGGATTGTTGGGCGAGGTCACGATCGCCAGGCTGCACTCGGGCGCCGCTGCGAGCACAGCTGCCTGGTCAAGCTCAAAGGTCGCGGGGTCGCGCCACACGTCGCGCACCTCGGTCTGGCAGAGCGACGCAAAGAACGCGTACTCGCTAAAGCACGGTGGGCAGTTGAGTAGAGTCCTCCCCGCGCCGCCAAACGCCAGCAGATAGTTATAGAGCAGCTCGTCGCCGCCGTTTCCCACGCAGATGTTCTCGCGCGTCACGCCATGCCAGGCAGCAAGCTCGTCGCGCAGGTCGTTAGACATGGGATCGGGATAGCGGTTGAGCGGCGTGGCAGCCAGGGCGGCGTCGACCGCCTCGCGCACGCCGGCCGGCACGGGATAGGTGTTCTCGTTGGCCGAAAGGTTGATGCGCGTGGGCGTAAAGTTGGGATCGTAGGGCTCAATGCCGGTCAAGTAGGACTGGACGAGCTCCTTCATGCGGGGCGTCAGCTCGGCCATATTAGGCCTCCTCGACGACCGCGTCAGCACCATTCGCGCTTGCAGCCGCCAGGTCCACGCCCTCGGCAACCGTCGCCACGGCGTCGCCCGGCCAGGCAACCTTGGTCAGGTCGGCCGCGGCGAGCGACTCGGCGCTCACGGCATCCTCGCCCTGCTCCAACACGCGGCGACGCAGCGCGGCGGAAAGCGCGTGTGCCCACAGACCCTCGGCCTCGGCGAGGCGCTGCGTGGCAGG
>CAJMRO010000138.1:0-3939 GCA_905215825.1 uncultured bacterium | reverse complement strand
GTGGAGGTTTCATGGTGCTACGCCGCGGCACGGCCCCAGCCGAAGCTCATGCCGAGGGACACGGGCGTGCCCCTCGAGATAAGGATGCACGGGAGGAAGGGGTCCGAGCGGCTCCTGCGGCGGCGCGAGGAGATGCTCGCCCGCGGCGTGCCCGCGGCGAAGGCCAACGCGGCCACCGCGGCCGAGCTCGTGAGGTGGCTCTGGGCCCTCGGCATGATGTGCCGGGAGGGCGCGGAATAGACATAGCCCCCGTCCCGGCGAGCCGGGCGGCCTTCGGGGATACCCCCTATTTCGCTGTGCGCGCGGAGCCCTCCGCATGCGCCTCGACAGACTTGGGGAACCCCGCCGAAGGAATGGAGTGCGGGCCGACAGAACGGTATCCGCGGATATGAGACTGAGCCGAAGGCGTCGACGACATGCCGGGGGCGGACCGGGACGGGTTCAACGGCAGGCCCCGCCGACCGATTGCAAGCGGTCGGCGGGGCCATTGTGGCTCTTGACAGCGGATTGGGTCATATGAGCGATAACAGAACAGCTACGGCTGAGCCTGTTACATTCGGCTATGACATGATCAAGAAGTCCAATGGCTCAGGCACGCCGTCGGACATCAAGTGGACGGTCAAGCTCAACCAAGGCAAGCTCAAGGCCGACATGAGCGGCTACATGTTCACTGATAATCTGGACGGAAAACAGACGTATACGGGCAACTTTACGGTTTACAAAGGCGACTCGGAGGCGAGCGGAGTCAAGATTTGTGAAAGAAAACTTGAACCTAAGGATAATTCCTTTTCCTATACGTTCCCGAACAACCTTGAGGATAAGTACGCCACCTACTGCATCGTTTATCACACCAAGATGAACGACACGAGCTCGTACGACACTGTGCACAACAGCGCGGCCATCGAGCGCGGAGGCTCCGTTTCCGGTAGCGATGATGGCAGTTTCACGCCGCAGCTGACGGGTGTTGTGCCGATCGCCAAGAGGCTCGTGAGATACGATGAGGCGGCGACGACGGGCAGGGCGACGTGGGAGACGAAGGTCGCGCTGAAGGCGATCGTCAATGCGGCCCATCCAGGCGAGGTGACGGTGAAGGACACGTTTCAGTCGGCATGGTCGCAGAAGCTTGGTGTCGACGAAAACTCCATTACCATTAAAATCGGCAATACCAAGCTGGTTCCGGGCACCGACTGGAGACCAACGACCAGCTATCCGGGTAATGAAACAAAGAAAAACTACGACCTCAAAATCATCGTTACCGACAACGTGAAAGCCGCTCTCGAGAACGAGGACTACGCCGTTATCACCTACGACACCACATCAGAAGCGCTGTCGGGCTGGTACTCAAACTTCGCAGCGGTCGAAGCACCGGGCCTGAGACTACAGTGGCCGTTCACCGAACCCGTCAAGTACGTTGTCAACCAAGAAACGGCGCCCGCGGTCGAGAAGCCGGAAACGGAGTCGAAGGTGTCTTGGGTTGAGAACTTCGATTGGCATACCGTTGACGGCTCGGATGAGAAGGGCGCCTGGATCGTCGACTGGACGGTGTATGCAAACCGCCAAAAGGGTAATAAGGGCGCAAATGGCGAGTTCGAATACTATGGAGCTGGAAAGCTGGGCGGGAAACCGCTGAATATCGTTGATAGCCTTCCGGATGGTATGAGCTATGTTGCGAATTCCGCAAAGTATACGCTCGTGCAGAACCCCTATGATAAACATACGGGGCTTCATCGCGGAGGCGAGGCCAAGGAGGCCGTTACGGGTCGGACGCTCGCCGCCGACAACGTCAGCCGCAACGGCAATACGGTCACCTTCTCCATCCCCACGACTGAGCTTGAAAGCTATGCCGGCTACGCAAAGCTCACGTACAAGACGGCGGTCAAGCGCGGTGGGCTCGATACCTCCACAAACGAGGTGAAGTTCACCAACAAGGCCAGCGCCGAGTCGGGAAGCAAGAAGTTCGAATCCGGCAGTGGCACCGTCACCATCAAGAACAACGTTATCAAAAAGACTGGTGAACAGGTCAGTAGTAGCAACCGCATTAAGTACACCGTTCTTGTTAACGAGTCTGCCGTTGCCCTTAAAAACGGCACCGACTTCCTTGAGCTCGTCGATACCATGGATGCCAAGTGCACGCTGGTGCCGTCGACGCTTAAGGTCTATGAGTGGGTGTATGGTGCCTGGTCACCGCTGGCTGATAAGGACTATTCGTCGAAGGTGGAGCAGGTCAAGGATGAAACTGGCTCGCGTACGAAGTTGACGCTTAAGGTACCCGACAAGAAATACCTCCAGGTCGAGTATGAGGTTATCCCGACCGGAAACCCTGGCAACAAGGTTCCTCTATCCAATACCGCCATGCTTACGGGTGTGAAGGACGGTTCTGCGACTGATGATCAAACATGGGAAATTAAAAAAGCTTCTGCCAGCGCAGGTGGCAACGGCTACGGCATCACGATGACCAAGTATGACGCCCAGCAGGTCGGTGCGACGCTCGAGCGTGCGGAGTTTACGCTCTACAGCGTGAATATGGACCAGGTTGCAACGGTGGGTATCGAGAATGCAAGGACTAAGTTTGAAGCCGCCCCCGCCGACGCCAACGGCAAAATCTCGTTTGGCGCAGAAGACAAGGCGATGGTAAATTGCGTGCTTTACCAGCTCGTGGAGACGAAAGCGCCTGACGGCTATGCCGCGGCGGCGCCCACGTGGATCATGCTTAAGGGTAATGCTGACGATGAGGAGTATCAAACTGAGCTCAATAAAGCGAAGAGCATCGTCAAAGACTCCGAAATCATCGGCGATGACAAAAAGGACGAGATCTGGATCTACGACAATCGCCTAACGGGCTCTGCGGTTATTAAAGCAAAGAAAGTGCTTGAAGGTGGCACTTTCAAGGCGGGGCAGTTCTCGTTCGTGCTCAAGGACGCCGAGGGCAAGGTGCTCCAGACGGTGACCAATAATGACAAGGGAAATGTCTCCTTTGACGTCAAGTACAACAAGGCGGGAACCTATACCTACACCATCTCCGAGGTCGAGCCCGAGGGCGCCGTCGACCATGTTAAAGATCACATCACCTATGACAGGACCGTGTACAACGTCACGGTTAAGGTAACTAATGGCACGGACCAGCTCGACGCCCTAGTTACCTATAACGATGGCTCTCAGAATCCGCCGACCTTTACCAACAAGTACTCGACTACGCTACCTGAGGCGGGCGGGGCTGGCTTGACTATGACATATCTTGCCGGCGCTTCGCTGTTGTGTTTTGCCGCGACGTGGATGCATGCTCGTCGCCACCGTGGTCATGATCGAGATGGTCGCCGTGAGTAAACTGCACCGCCGCTTGTTGACCGTCATGATGGTGGCCATGACGACTATCCTCGCTTTTGCCGCGTCGCCCGAGACGGCCCGTGCTGCCGATGCCGGAGCCATCACGATTGGCGGCGACGTCGCGACGCAATACGATGCATACCAGCTCTTTTCGGCAACTGTTACCGATAAAGCCGGCTTCGATCAAAAGGTCGCGACGGACTTGGCGTGGGCGAGCGATGCAGCTCGTCAGGCTGTCCTTCCCGTTCTTTATGATGCGGGGTTTGATAGCTCGGCATCGACGGCGCAAGAGGCTGCCGAGTGGCTGAATGCCGACGGACATATGTCGACCGCTCTGGCGGCAAGGCTCGCCTGTGCGATTTGCAATGCAGGTGCCGCTTCTGTTCCCCTCAACGCGGGTATGGCGGCCGAGCTGCCCTGTGGCTACTGGCTCATCGTCGCCGACGACGACGCCATCGACCAGGACGAGGCCGGCACCGCGCCGATCATGGCCCTGGTGGGCGGCAGCGCCGTCACCGTCAAGCCCAAGGCGGCGACGCCCAAGGTTGCCAAGCATGTGCTGGAGGACAGCACCGCCGCCTGGCAGAAGGCCGCCGACGCCACGGTCGCCGACGA
>CAJMRO010000137.1:0-3980 GCA_905215825.1 uncultured bacterium | reverse complement strand
CCAGTTTGCCGCTGGCGAGGGTGTAGATGGTGTCGCCGTCGTTGGTGGTGTGTGTGGGGCGGATGGCGTGTGCGTAGGCGTCTGCGGCCATCTGGGAGACCTTGGTGGCTTGTGCCTTAGTGAGTTCCACGTTGGTGACGATGCAGCTGATGGTGGTGTTGGTGCGGTCGAGCGGCATCTGCATGGATCCGGCGGCGGCAAAGGCTGCGAGTTCCATGTCGACGATCTGGTCGCTATCGGCTGCGGCGCGCATGCCGGAGACCCACTCGCCGGTGAAGGGGTCGACAACGTTGCCGCAGGCGTTGACCGAGACCACGGCGCCCACCTTGATGGGGCCGAGTGCCACGGCGGCAGCTCCAAGGCCGGCCTTCATGCAGGTGGCAGGCCCCATGAGCTTACCCACGGTAGCGCCCGTGCCGGCGCCTACGTTGCCCTGTTCGAGCTTGGTGGGGGTGTGGTCGAGTGCTTCGCGCACGGCGGCGATGCCGGCCTCAATGTCGGGGCGCACGGTGGGGTTACCAAAGGCAAGGTCGAAGATACAGCTGGAGCACACGATAGGCACCTGCGTGGGGCCGACGGGAAGGCCGATGCCGCGGCTCTCAAGCTCGCGAGCGACGCCGCTTGCAGCTTCGAGGCCAAAGGCCGATCCGCCCGAAAGGCAGACGGCGTGGACCTTGTCGACGGTGTTCTCGGGTCGTAGCAGGTCGGTCTCGCGCGAAGCGGGAGCGCCACCGCGTACGTCAACGCCGCCGGTGGCGCCCTCGGGTGCCACGATTACGGTGCAACCGGTGCCGGCCTCCTCGTCCGTATAGTTGCCATAGCAAAAGCCATCGACATCGCAGACGTCAATGGCCTCGAGCAGTGTATCCATGTTTAACTCCTATCGGTTTTCCGCCGCGCCTTGTGCCCGGTCGGGATCCGTACGGTACGCCAAAATTGTAGGCGCTGGGGAATACCCAGCGCCAGATGCAATTACGAGAGTTTTTGAATCGCGCGCGCGACGCGGGCGATGGGTAGGCCCACTACGTTATAGAAGTCGCCCGAAATATCGTGCACGAGCATGCGGCCGCCTGTGCCCTGGATGCCGTAGGCGCCTGCCTTATCCATGGGCTCACCCGAGGCAACGTAGTGCTCGATCTGCTCGTCGGTGAGCTCGTAGAACGTCACGTCGGTCACATCGACAAACGACAGGCTCTCGGCGGCATGCGGGGCGGCCGTATCGCCTGCCTTAACGATGCAGACGCCGGTTGCGACCTGGTGCGTGCGGCCCGAAAGCTCACGGAGCATGGTGCGCGCCTCGTCCTCGGTTGCCGGCTTGCCCAAAATCTTGCCGTCGAAGGTGACGATGGTGTCGGCCGCGACGGTCAACTCATTGGGCTCGGCATACTCGGCAGCAACGGCAGCCGCCTTGGCGCGTGCCAAGCGCTCGACAAGCGTGAGCGGGGGCTCGCCATCAAAGGGCGTTTCGTCGATATCCGCGGGAATCACGCGAATGTTGTAGCCTGCCTCGCGCATCAGCTCTATGCGGCGCGGCGATTGGGAAGCCAAAATCATAGTTGGATGCCCTCGGCGACCTTCTCGACGGCCTTGTCGCCGGCGAGCGTGCGCAGCAGCTCCAATGCAAAGGGGAGTGACTGTGCCATGCCGCTGGCAGTGATGATGTTGCCGTCTTGCGTGACCTTCTCGCCAGTATAGGCGCCTTCGGGGAAGCTTTTCTCAAAGCCAGGGAAGCACGTGGCGTGGCGCCCCTCGAGTAGGTCGAGCTCGCCCAGGATAAACGGGGCGGCGCAGATGGCGGCGACGTGCTTGGTCGCGGCGAACTCGCAGACCACGTCGCAGACACGCTGATCGGCGCGCAGGTTGGTGGCACCGGGCAGGCCGCCGGGCAGCACGACGCAGTCGTACTCGTCAAAGTTGATCTCATCAAAGAGCGCATCGCAGGTCACGGGGATCTGCAGCGAGCTTACGACCTCACGCGTGGGCATAATCGAGACGAGCGTGGCACGCACGCCGCCGCGACGCATGACATCGACCATGGTCAAGCATTCAATAGTTTCAAAGCCATCGGCGGCGAGAACGGCAACGCTGGGCATGAGGGTTCCTTTCATAGGCGGCATACAATTAGCCGTCTTATACCCCGAAGACCTCCGCTTGCCACGCTCGATTTCCCAATGATTTTTCTGAGCAATGATTAAGTGGCTAGTTGCGCCTAAGGTGGACGACGGTCTCGCAGTGGAAGGTTTGTGGGAACAGGTCGACTGGCGTGATCTTTACGGGGGAGAAGGTGCCTTCTTCGACAAAGCGTTTGAGATCGCGCGCCAGGGTGGCCGGGTCGCAGCTCACGTAGGCGACATCGTGGGCACTCGTGCTGGCGATAAGGTCGATCGCTTCGGGGGCGAGGCCTGCGCGCGGCGGGTCGACCACCAAGACGTCGGCATCCTGGTCGGGGAACTCGCGCACCGCGTCTCCGCCAATGACGTCGACGTTATCAAGCTTGTTGATCTCCAGGTTACGGCGCAGGTCGCGCACGGCGGGGCCGTAGGCCTCGACGGCGGCGACAAAGTCGCAGCGGCGGGCGAGCGGCAGGGTAAAGGTGCCGGCACCGCAGTACAGGTCCACGGCAAGCTCGTCTTCCTGCGGATCGAGCGTTTCCATGACAAGCTCGATCAAAATCTCGGCACCCTTGGTGTTGACCTGGAAAAAAGACGGGGCAGACAAGCGCATCTGACCCTCGGCGATATTCTCGGTCCATGAGCCCTCTCCGGCGAGCATTTCGACCTTGGAAACACGGCGGGCCTTCTTTTCGCCCTTGCTCATCACGCGTACGACACTTGTGGGGTGCGCGGCGTCTGCCAACACGCGCGAGACTTGCGAGCGCGGGAAAGAGCCCGTAGGCGTCCAGAGCGCCACCTCGAGTGCCTTGGTGCGACGCGAGGCGCGAATGCCCACGCGCTCAAGGCCCAGGTCGTGGCTGCCGCTCAGATAATTGAGCGCGCCGACGACCGATTTGAGTGCCTTGGGGAAGCGTTTGTCGAACAACGGGCACGAATCGACGGTCACGATCTTGCGAGGATCGACACCGTGCATGCCAAGACGCACGCGGCCGTTTACAACGGTCGGCTCGAGTTCGATTTTATTGCGGTAGCCCCAATCATCCTTGGTGTGGCGGATGGGTTGCACCAGTTCATCGACTTGATCGGGGCTGAACTTGCCGATACGCTCGAGCGTGGAGCGCAGATTTTGCTCCTTGGCGGCGAGCTGTGCCGTGCGTGAGAGATTGCCCCACGAGCAGCCGCCGCAGATGCCCACGAAGGGGCAGGGAGACTGAATGCGATCGGGGCTTGGCTCCAGAATCTCGGTGGTGCGGGCACGCATGAACGACTTGCCGTCCTGTACGACCTCGGCCTCGACGGTGTCGCCTGCCACGGCGCCCTGCACAAAGACGGCCTTGCCGTTGTCGGCGTGCGCCAGCCCGTCGGCGCCGTAGGTCATCGATTCTATAGTGAGCTTCATATTCCTGCCTGTCATTCGCGTTGTTGTTCGCACCATGGTAGCAGGGAAAAGCGCCCCGCATCCGAGGCTTTCCTCAAATGCGGGGCGCTTCTACAAACTGCTTCTACAAACGACTATTTCGTCTTGCCGGTAATGAGCGTCTTAAGACCCAGGCCGATCAGACCCAGGCCCATGCGCACGCGGCCGGGGCGATGGCGCTCGATGGCCTTGGTCTTGCCGGCGGGCTTATCGCGACGGGCGCTCGTCTCGGGTGCGGGCTTGATGACCTGCGGATCGGGCTGAGGTGCAGGTGCAGGCTCGGGCTCAATGACGGTCGCCTGGACCTCTTGGACCTTGGGTGTGGCCGGCTGCGGCTCAGGAGCAGGGGCGGGCTTTGCCTCGGCGGCGGGCTCCGGAGTCGCAGTAGCGGGCTCGGGCGCTTTCTCCACGGCGGGCTCTGCGGCAGCCTCGGGCTGATTCACCGGGGG
>CAJMRO010000136.1:0-4055 GCA_905215825.1 uncultured bacterium | reverse complement strand
CCGTCAAATGATCCCCCGGGGACTGAGGGAAACGGGTCATTTTGGTTCCACGAGGCTTGCGGAGGCGCTCGTACAGGGCCGTCCGAAAAAACTATGCCGGTTTACGGGGCCGGATTCCGAATCCCCAACCATGCCGATATCTGTGAAAATAAAACCGCAGGTAGACGAGCCGTCATTTTCCGAAAAACGCAAGTATGGACGGGGTTCCTGGGTTTAGCCCGTAAACCGGCATAGTTTTGAAATGGCATCAAATTGGCGGCAGCCAGCGGCTAGCCTCGCAGGTAGGCGATGGCGATCTGCGTGCGGTTGCGCAGGCCCATCTTTGCAAGGATCGAGCTGATGTGGTTGCGCACGGTGCCTTCGCCCATGTAGGCGGTGGCGGCGATCTCCTTGTTGTCGAGGCCGCGGGCGATGAGCTCGGCGACTTCGAACTCGCGGTCGGTTAGGCCGGCAAAGGCTGTGGGCCGGCGGGGCGCGTCGGCTTCGGTGCCCGCCCCATCAAAATCGATATCCTCGATCGCCTTGCCCTCGAGCACGCGTTTGCCATCCATGACCTGTGCCAACGCCGGCGGAATGGCGGCGACATCGGTCTTGATCAGGTAGCCGCGGGCGCCCAGTTTAAGCGCCGACACAATGTACTCGTCATCCGAGAATGTCGTCAGAAACACCACGCGCGCCGTGGGGTCGCGCTCAAGGATTTCGCGTGCCGCCGAAAGGCCGTCGCGTCCCGGCATCTGAATGTCGAGCAGCGCGATGTCGGGCGCGTGCTCGCTGTAGAGCGCGACCTCCTCGTCGCCATTGGCGCCGGTGCCCACCACTTCGATCTGCGGCTGGGCGCCCAGGATAATCTTGAGCGAATCGACCACTAAGCGGTCGTCGTCGACAACGATGAGCCTCATCGGTCCTCATCTCCTTGCTGTTTGGGAACGGTGGCAAACACGCGCCAGCCGCCGGCGCTGGCACGCGGGCCGGCGGTGAAGGTGCCGCCAAGCGCCTCGATGCGCTCGCGCATGGAGGCGAGCCCCATGCCCTCCGCAGCGCCGCGGCCGCCTGCTTGGACCCCGCCCGCGCCATCGTCGGTAACGACAAGCTGGTAAAACGACGGATGTTCCATGCATCGTACGGTGACGGTCTGGGCGCAAGCGTGGCGCATGGTATTGGAGAGCGCCTCGCGCAGGACCGCTGCAAAGCAGTTGGCGACATTTGCGGGCGCATGCTCGGCCATAACTTCAAGCTCAATCTGCGGGCAGCCGTCCGAGCGCGCGCCTTCAACAATGCGTTCGAGCTGCACGGAAAGGTCGACGGCGTTGTCGTTGAGCGCGTGGACGCTGGTGCGCACGAGCTGGAGCGCCTCGTCAACCGTGCGTTTGACGTCGGCGAAATCGGCGGCGACGCCGGGCTCGTCGGCGTGGACCACGCGCAAGGCTTCGGCCTGCAGTGAGGCACGCGTGAGCTGGTGCCCGACGTTATCGTGGATCTCGCGCGCGATGCGGGCGCGTTCGGCGAGCGTCGCGAGCTCGACTTCGTAGTCCTGGCGATCGGCAAGATCACGGTTGCGCGCCTCGAGCGCGAGGGCTCGTTCCTGCAGTTCGTCGCGGGTACGGCGCATGCGCTGCTGCTCGCGCTCCAGCTGGGCGGTACGTAGCGATAGCAAGGTGGCGGCAACCGAAAGGATGGCGGTCAGCAGAAGCGTTCGGGCGGTGAGCGCGTCGGTGCGAAGGTCCACGACGAGCGCAAAAGCAAAGACGGAGCCAATGCCCAGCGCGACCCAGGCGTGCTCACGGCGCACGCGTCGCGCGATGTCATAGAGGGCGAGAGGCGCAAACGGCACAAACGGCGGCACGAAGACGGCCGCGATGATGTAAGCGTAGCTCGCGGCCTCGCTTATACGGCGCGTGCGTTCTCCCTGTGCCACCTCGGCCAGCGAGGTGGCAATAACGCCAAGGCAAAACGCCGCGACCAGGCGAGCGTCCACGGCAAGGCCCATTGCGGCCGCAATGCAGCACGCCAGCACGATCGATTTGTCGAAAAGCCTGTTCATACGGGTATTGTACGCGAAGCCGCGCGTGGTGGAGGGGCCGCCTGCGCAACTGTGACATTCCTCCCACGCGGCAAATCGGCGTCGATCGCTCGCACGAGCGGGGGTTTCGCCTCCGCCCCCCCGCACTCGTGACAAAGCTCACTGGTGCGCGCCGGCGGCTCCTGCGATGATGCAATCGTACCGGGCCACGACCAACAGAAGGGCCGCCTCATGACAGACATCGTCCACGTCGAAAACCTCGTCAAGCGCTATGACGATCTTATCGCGCTCGACCACTTTAACCTGAGCATCGCCCCCGGCGAGATCTTTGGCCTGCTGGGTCCCAACGGCTCGGGCAAGACCACGTCCATCAACTGTATCCTGCAGCTGCTTGCCTACGACAAAGGCACCATCGAGCTCTTTGGCGAGCCCATGACGCCCGCCCGCTACGACCTCAAGCGCCGCATCGGCGTGGTGCCGCAGCAGGTGGCGGTGTTTGACGAGCTTACGGTGCGCGAGAACATCGACTATTTCTGCAGTCTCTACGTCAACGACCACAAACGCCGCCGCGCGCTGGTGGACGAGGCGATCGACTTTGTCGGGCTGGGCGACTTTACGAAGTTCCGCCCCGGCAAGCTCTCGGGCGGCCTGGCGCGTCGCCTCAACATCGCCTGCGGCATCGCGCACAAGCCCGAGCTCATCTTCTTTGACGAGCCCACGGTGGCGGTCGACCCGCAGAGTCGCAACGCCATCCTGGAGGGCATCTGCCGCCTGCGCGACGAGGGTGCCACGGTGGTGTATACCAGCCATTATATGGAGGAAGTCGAGCAGATCTGCAGCCGCATCATGATCATGGACGGCGGGCGCGTGCTGGCGCAGGGCACCAATGACGAGCTCAAACGCATGATTCAAATGGGCGAGCGCGTGACTGTCGAGGTCGGCGCCGTAGAGACCGCCACGGTCGAGCGGCTGCGCGCCCTCGAGCACGTGCTTTCGGTTGAGCTGTCCGGCGGCGAGCTCGTTTGCACCTGCGAAGCGAGCCCGCACAATTTGGTCGACATCCTCGACACGCTGCGCGCCGCCGATGTGGCGCTCGGCCGCGTGTGGAGCGAGCCGCCGACCCTCAACGACGTGTTCCTCGAGATCACCGGCCGCGAGCTGCGCGACTAGGGGGCAGTCATGTTCAACACCATCATCACTACGGTCAAGACGCTGCTGCGCCGGCCGAGCACGTGGGTCTGGGGCGCTCTCTTTCCCATTGCGCTTTCCACGATGTTCATGTTTATGTTTGCGAACCTCAGCTCCGACGGTACGGTCGACCCGGTGCCGGTTGCCGTCGTGGCGGACGAGGCTTGGAACGTTTCGACCTTTAAGGGCGTGGCGACGTCGCTTGCCAAGCAAGGTGACGATCAGCTGCTCGAGATCCACGAGTGCGACGACGCAGCCGATGCGAACCGTGCGCTTAAGGCCGGCGAGGTTGTGGGCATCTATACGGTCGACGACGCAGGCGTACCCAAGCTCACACTGCTATCGAGCTACGACAGCTCGCGCGCATCATCGGTGCTCACCGATCGCAGCATCCTGGAGACGGTGGCAAGCTCGTATACACAAAATGCCGAGCTCATGTCCCAGATTGCCCAGGACAACCCGGCGGCACTCGCCGACCCCGAGGCGGTTGCGCGCGCCCTGTCGCTCGAGGGCGGCACCCGCCGCGTAAGCCTGACACGCACCACGCCCGATGGCACGGTCATCTACTATTACGCGCTCTTTGGCCTGGTCGCGATGATGTCTGCCGAGTTTGCCGCCTTGAGCGTCGTCGATCTGCAGCCCAATCTGTCGGGCCTCGGCGCGCGTCGCTGCGTGGGCGGCCTTTCCAAGACGGCGTCGCTGGCCGGCATCTTTGTCGGCTCGTGGCTGGTTTCCTTCGCCTCGATGGCGATCGCAATCGGCTACGTGCGCCTGGTCGTGGGCGTCGACTTTGGCGGGCGCGAGGGGCTGTGTCTGGTGGGCGGCGCCGCTTCCGCGCTTGCCGCCA
>CAJMRO010000135.1:0-4063 GCA_905215825.1 uncultured bacterium | reverse complement strand
CATCGGGCATGCGGGCGGCGCGCTCAATCCGCCCACGCCGCTTGTGTTGGGCGACCTCGATCCCACGCGCTTTGCGACGCCGCCGGTGCCGCGTGGGCCCAAGCTGGGGTCCGAGCGCTATCCGCTCGTCGATCCCGAGCGCGGCCTGTGCACGACCATCGGTCAGTCGATTCTTGCCGGCGATTTGCGTGGGCTCATCGTCTATGCCAGTAACCCTGGTGCGGGCTATGGCAATGCACAGGCTTGGTTGAGTATTTTGCAGCGGCTCGACTTGCTTGTGACGATTGATATTCGCTGGTCCGAGACGGCACGTGCTTCTGACTTCGTGCTGCCCGACGTGACGTATCTGGAGGCCGACCGCGGCGTGGGAACGGTGGCGGGCGTCAACGATGCGCGCGTGTTCTACCGCAACGCCGTGCTGCCCGTGCAGCATGACGACACACGTCCCGGTCGGGAGATTTTTGCCGGTCTGGCGCAGGCGTGTGGCGCGGGCGAGTACTTCCAGTTTACGTCCGACGATCTAGCGGCTGCCCAGGTGGCGTCGTTTGGGATCAATCTGGACGAGCTCAAGGAGCGCGGCTGGGCCGACACGGGTGTTGCGTTGCCGTCGCGTACAGGCGAGCCGGTGATTCCCTTGGATGGCGGCAAAATTGCGCTGGCAAGCGACGTGTGGGAACGAGCCGGTCTGGGACGCGTGCCAGGCTGGATTGCGCCGATGGTGGAGCCCGGCCCGGGGATGTTTCGCCTCATTAGCGGCAACCGTCCCTTTGAGTCGCATACTTCGCGCAGGCTCGCGGCCCAAGGTGCCGCTGAGGCTGGATCGGACCTGGATGCCGTGCAGATGAATGCCGATGCTGCTGTGCACATGGGCATCGCCGACGGCGAGATCGTCGAGCTCGTGAGCGATATGGGCCGCGACCGCGTGCGCGTGGAGACGACGCCGTATCTGCATCCGGCGTGTATCTTCACCTCGGCCGCCCCCGGCGGACGTTCGTTTGGCGCTGATGCCGGTGGCGCTCAAGGCTTGGGCGTCGGCCCACTCGACCATACACCGTTGCGTTGGGACCCGTTGACGGGCGCCGCGCTCACCCAGGAAAACGCCGTTCGCGTGGAAAAGATCACGGCGCGCGAGGATAATAGCGATTGATTGACTCAGCCGATCGAATTGGCTGATAGTTTGACGTTCGAACGATTGATTCACCTTTGGTTTTGAAAGGCCGCACATGAGCGATAGCCGGAACATGTCCGATGAGGTGCGCGCCCGCCGGCGCGCCATTCCCTCCGTCAACGAGCTGCTTGCCGAGTGGCCGGTGGTGAAGGCGGCGGGGGAGACCTGCGACGCGATGGTGCATGCCGCCGTCACGGCCGAGCTCGACGAGGAGCGCGCCGCGATTCGTGCCGGTGCCGATCCGCGCTCCAAGCGCGAGCTGGCATCGGCCATTGAATTTCGCGCGCATCGCTCCGCGCTGCCGAGCCTGCGTCCCGCCGTCAACGCCACGGGTGTTGTTATCCATACCAATCTGGGTCGAGCCCCGCTCGCGGAGTCGGCCGCCAAGGCCGTGGCCGAGGTTGCGCGCGGGTATAGCACGCTCGAGTACAGCGTCGACACCTGTTCGCGTGGGTCGCGCAAGGAGCACGCCGCGCAGCTGATCCGCTCGCTCACCGGTGCCGAGGATGCGCTGGTCGTCAACAACAACGCCGCCGCGGTGCTGCTGGTGCTTGCCACCCATGCCGCGGGCAAAGAGGTCATCGTGAGCCGTGGAGAGCTTGTCGAGATTGGCGGCAGCTTCCGCATCCCCGATGTCATGGCGGCTTCGGGCGCCAAACTCGTCGAGGTCGGTGCCACCAACCGCACGCACCTGGCAGATTATGAGCAAGCCATTACGCCCGATACGGCGATGATCCTGAAGGTTCATCCTTCCAACTATCGCATCGAGGGTTTTCACGAGGAAGTGAGCTCAAGGGAGCTCGCCGCACTGGCCCATAAGCACGGCCTGCTGTTCTATGAAGACCAGGGCTCGGGGGCACTGTTGCCTGACGACATCTTGGTGCGCGGCGGCGAAGAAACCACGCCGTCTTCGGTTTCGGCAGGGCTCGATCTGGTGTCGTGCTCGGGCGATAAATTGCTCGGTGCCGCACAGGCGGGCATTATCATGGGTCGTCGCGATCTGGTCCAGGCCTGCGGGTCGCATCCGCTTATGCGTGCCCTGCGCCCGGGCAAGCTCGCACTGGCGGCGCTCGAGGCTACACTGCGCATCTACATGGATGGGGCGGATGTGGCCCATCGCGATATTCCGGTACTCAGCATGCTTACGCTGCCGCAGGCCCATTTGGAGCGACGTGCCCGCAAGCTTCTCGATCGTATGGTCGCCGGGCTCGATAAGGCCGGTTGCCCGTGCGCCGTTCAGGTGGAGATCGTCGAAGAATCGTCGACGCCCGGCGGTGGATCTCTGCCTACCGTGGAGCTGCCCACGATGTGCGTTGCCGTGCGTCTTGTTGACGCGCGCCTGACGGTCGATGCGCTCAAGCGCTCGCTCGTCCAAGATTTCGACACGCCGGTCGTCACGCGAACCTCGCACGATTGCATTTTGTTTGACGTCCGTACGCTTGTGGGCGACCGCGATATCGAGACGGCGGCGTCGACGCTCGTCGCATGCGTTGAGAAGGCGATTGCTCGATGAGTGAGGTTCAAGCGCTGGTGGAGTGTCCCGTTATCGTTGGCACGGCGGGCCACGTCGACCACGGTAAGTCGGCGCTGATCGAGGCACTGACCGGCAAGAATCCCGATCGCCTTGAGGTCGAGCGTCGTCGCGGCATGACGGTGGAGCTTGGCTTTGGCGAGCTGGCGCTGCCGAGTGGCAAGATCGTCGGCCTGGTCGACGTGCCGGGCCACGCGCATTACCTGCGCGCCATGGTGCAGGGCGCCACGGGCATCGACGTTGCCGTGCTGGTGGTTTCGGCCGTCGAGGGCGTGATGCCGCAGACCCGCGAGCACGTGCACGTGCTGGAGGTGCTGGGTGTCACGCATATGGTGGTGGCGCTGACTATGTGTGACCTGGCCGATGCCGAGATGACCGAGCTTGCCGAGCTCGATGTCGATGACTTTTTGTCGGGTACCGTGTTTGCGGGCGCGCCGATCGTGCCTGTGTCGTCCAAGACAGGCGAGGGGATCGACGGGCTGCTGGCTGCGCTCGACGAGCAGGTTGCCGCTTGCTGGGATTCCTGCCGCGACCGTTCCGAGCTCACCGATGCCGCGCCGCGTCTGCCCATCGACCGCTGCTTTACGATCAAAGGCGTCGGCACCGTCGTGACGGGAACGTTGCACGATGCGCCCGTCGCGGTGGGGGATGAGCTTGTCGCGCTGCCGTCGCGTACGGTCTGTCGCGTGCGCGGGATTCAGGTGCATGGCGATACGCCACGAGCACTTCCCGGACAGCGTGTGGCGCTCAACTTGGTGGGCGATGGTGTCGCCGCGCTCGATCGCGGTGAGATGCTCGGCGTGGCGGGCCGCTTTGGCCAGACGATGCGATTTATGATGGCGTTTACGTATTTGGGTCGCGAGGGAGCCAAGCCGCGTGTGCTCGAGTCGGGTGCGCGCGTGCACGTGATGGCGGGTACAGCCGAGGTTGTCGGTCGCATCATGCTCATGGAGGGCGAGGCCCCCATGGCGGTGGGCGAGACCCGTACCGTGCAGGTGCGCCTGGAGGAGCCGCTGCCGCTGCGTGCCGGAGACCATGCCGTGGTGCTGTCCTATTCGCCCGTTATGCTCATCGGCGGCGGGCGCGTGCTGCTATCGCGCTGCCGTCGCTCGCGCGAGCTTTCTGCTGGCGAGCACGCACTGTTTGCGGCGCTTGAGTCCGGTGATATCGCGGGCGGTGTGGGCGTTTGGCTGGCGCTGCAGATGCTGCCGGTTACGGCGGTTGATGTTGCTGAGGCTTTGGATCTTGGTGTCGGCGAGGCCGATGCTGCGCTGCGCGGGTTGGTGGCGCAGGGCGCTGCTTGCGCGCTTGCTGGCTCGGATGGCTCGCTGTACGCAGGTGCTTCCGCGCTCGACGCCGCGATG
>CAJMRO010000134.1:0-4073 GCA_905215825.1 uncultured bacterium | reverse complement strand
TGGGGACGTTCCTTTTCTGTCGGCACCTGGGGACACTCCTTAGTCATTGGGGACGCTCTTAAACGACTAGTCTGGGCGGCGGCCGTGTGCTGCTGTCCGCGTGGCGGCGTATAATCGGCGGCAGATGACTTGGACGTTAGGAAACCATGACCGATAGCATGCAGCAGATGGCGCTCGACACGCTCGGCGCCTATTTTGGCTACACCTCGTTTCGCCCGGGACAGGACCGCATGGTCGATGCGATCCTTGCCGGTCGCGATGCGCTGGGTGTTATGCCCACGGGTGCCGGCAAGTCCATTTGCTACCAGGTGCCCGCGCTCATGCTGCCCGGCATCACCTTTGTGGTTAGTCCGCTGCTGTCGCTTATGGAGGACCAGACCCGTGCGTTGCTCGCGGCGGGTGCGCGACCCAGCTATCTCAACTCCAGCCTTACTCCGGCCCAGCAAAACACCGTGCTCAAGCGGGCGCGCGAGGGCCGCTACCAGCTTATGTACGTGGCGCCCGAGCGCTTGCTCGAGCCGCGTTTTTTGGCCTTTGCGCAGGAGGCTGCGGGTTCCGCCGGCATTGGCGTGCCGCTCGTGGCCATTGACGAGGCCCACTGCGTAAGCCAATGGGGTCAGGATTTCCGCCCCGCCTATCTGCAGATTCGTGAGTTCATCGATTCCCTGCCGCAGCGCCCCATCGTGGCGGCGTTTACCGCCACGGCGACCGAACGCGTGCGTGCGGATATTCAGCAGATGCTCGGCCTGCAAAACCCTGCGACGGTGGTGACGGGCTTCGATCGCAAGAATCTCTACTTTGGTTGCGAGGAGATGGGCGACAAGGCCAAGACTGCCTGGGTGCGCGACTATGTGATCGCGCATTCGAGCGAGAGCGGTATCGTGTATTGCTCGACCCGCAAGACGGTCGATGCGCTGGCGGGCGAGCTTGCCGAGGCGCTGGGCCCCAGCGGCATTCGCGTTGGCCGCTACCATGCCGGCATGGGCAACGACGCCCGTCGCCAAAGCCAGCGCGCCTTTATCGACGACGATATCCAGGTGATGGCTGCCACCAACGCCTTTGGCATGGGCATCGACAAGCCCAACGTGCGCTACGTGATCCACAACAACGTGCCCGAGAGCATCGAAGCCTACTACCAGGAGGCGGGCCGCGCCGGCCGCGATGGCGACCCGGCCAGCTGCTACTTGCTGTGGAACGGCAACGATTTTCGCATGCGCCGCTTTCTGATCGACCGCGGCGATGCTGCCGATGAGGCGCTCGACGACGAGCAGCGCGCGTGGGCGCTCCAGAATCGATATCGTCTGCTCAGCCAGATGGAGGGCTACTGCAATACCACCGGCTGCCTGCGCGAATACATGCTGCGCTACTTTGGCGACGAGGCCGCGGCCGAGCATGCCGCGGCCAGTACGGGCGGCACCGCCACGGACGACGTCGAGAGCTGCGGCAACTGCAGCAACTGCCTCACGCAGTTCGAGGTCGAGGACGTCACCGATATGGCCCGCGCCGCCGTGCGCTACGTGGCCACGCGTCCCATGCGCTTTGGCAAGTCGCTCATCGCCGATGTGCTCCACGGCGGCAACACCGAGCGCATTCGCCAGATGCATCTGGACGAGGACCGCGGCTACGGTGAGCTGTCGAGCGAATCGGTCGGGCGCATCAAGGACATCATCGGCCAGCTGTGCGGCCGCGGTTATCTGGCCACCTCGCAGGGGCAGTACCCGGTCGTGGGGCTGGGTCCGCGTGCCGTCGAGGTCGAGGATGAGGCGTTCGCCTTTACCGTTAAGCGTCGTGCGTCCAAGCGCAAGGCCTCGGCCCGCGCCCGCCGCGCCGTCGATCTGCTGCGCGAGGAGGCCGAGCTGGATCAGCGCCCGCGTGTTGGCGACGATGCCGAGCTGTTCGAGCGCCTGCGTGCCCTCCGCAAGGAGATCTCGACGGAGCTGGAGATGGCGCCGTACATGGTCTTTTCCGACAAGGCCCTGCGCGGCCTGTGCCGCCTACGCCCACAGACGCGCGACGAGCTTATCCAGGTCAACGGCATCGGCGAGAAAAAGGCCGACGCCTTTGGCGAGCAGTTTATGGCGGCGATTGAAGAGTTTGAGTCCGAGCATGCACGGAATGGAGCATAACGATGGCATCCGATGATAAAACCGAGCGCACTGAGGTGTCCGCTGTGCCGCTGTACCAGCAGGTTATGGACGACCTAAAGGGCGAGATCGCGCGTGGCGTGTACGCATCCGGCTCGCGCATTCCTTCCGAGATGGAGCTCGCGAAGTACTACGGCGTGGGACGCATCACCGTGCGCCGCGCCATCGAGGAGCTGTCGCGCGCGGGGTATCTCAACCGCCAGCAGGGGAGGGGCACGTTCGTGTGCGCGCCCAAGCTCAAGCGCAAGATTGTCCAGAAGGGTGATGTTCAGAGCTTTTCCGAGGGTTGCGCTGCCAACGACATGGTGCCGGGTGCGCGCCTGGTATCGCGCACGGTGGTTGCGGCGACGCGCGAGGACGCGGCGTTCTTTGGCGTAGAGCCCGGCTGCGAGCTTATCGTGGTCGAGCGCGTGCGCACGGCCGACGGCATCCCCGTCATGCTCGAGAACAACGCCTTTGTGCTGGCTGACCATCCCTATCTGCAGACACTTGCCGATAAGGACCTCACCGATAACTCGATCTTTGCGCTCGTTGCCGAGCATTCGGGCCGCGCGCCGCTCAAGTCCGACCCTTGCACCGTGGAGATTGCGCTTGCCGATGCTCAGGCGGCCCCGCTGTTGGAGGTGCCGGTCGGCGAGCCGCTCTTCTATATGGAGGCGTACTTTACCGATGCGGACGAGCGGCCCTTGCTGCTCGGACGCCAAAAGATCGTGGGCTCGCGCTACGTGTTCGACATCTAACGTCCATAGATAGAACAACATAGAATAAGTTTGGTGAAATGACTTCACGAGCGTCGTCGTGCGTGCTATAAATAGGACAACATAGAACGACCGCAGGTACGAGCTGTCGTCGTTCAAAACCGCCACACAAGGAGGAGCATCACCGTGAACGCACGCGATCTGGTTCAGGAAATCATCGAGCGCAAGGGCAAGATTGAGAACGTCTTTTGGATCGCCTGCGGCGGTTCGATGATCGACCTGATGCCGGCCAACGAGCTGCTCAAGCGCGAGGCCACCACGTTTGCCTCGACGGTCTACACGGCGCGCGAGTTTTGCCTGATGGCTCCCAAGAGTCTTGGCGAGAAGTCACTCGTCATCGCTTGCAGCCACAGCGGCAATACGCAGGAGGTCGTCGACGGTTGCGAGATGGCGCTGGCAGCCGGCGCCGAGGTCGTGGCCATGACCGACTGCGAGGGCTCCAAGATTGATAACGGCAAGTGGACCACCTGGGTCTATCCGTGGGGCGAAGGCGTGCCGCAGGCCGAGGTTCCGCAAGGCATCGGCGTCCTGATGGCTGCCGAGCTGCTCGACCAGCAGGAGGGTTACGAGGCACTCGCCGACATGTACGCCGGCCTTAAGCAGATGGATGCGCTGTTGCCCGCTGCCCGTGAGAAGGTCAACGCCGAGCTGGGCGATCGCTTTGCCGAGCTCTGCCAGCAGCATAAGTTCTTCTATATCCTGGGTTCCGGCCCCAACTTTAGCCAGACCTACGCCATGGCGATTTGCTCGCTTATGGAGATGCAGTGGCAGCACTGCTGCTACATCCACTCCGGCGAGTATTTCCACGGTCCCTTCGAGGCCACCGAGCCCGGCGTGTTCTACTTTGTGCAGCTCGGATCGGGCGAGTGCCGCCCCATGGAGGAGCGCGCGCTGGCGTTCCTCAACACGCACACCGATACGGTTATGGTGCTCGATGCACTCGAGTACGGCGTGGGCGAGGTGCCCACCAGCGTGCGTTCGTTCCTGGAGCCGATCTTCTTCTATGCGATGAGCTGCGAGCTGCGCGCCGCCCGCGGAAAGGTGTTCGACCACAGCCCTGAGATTCGTCGCTACATGGGCATCGAGCAGTACTAGGTAACGGGAAAAGCATTCACCTTCGATTCGCAAGCGAACAGCGTGCGTAAAAAGCGGGCCGCGCCGGTGGGTTTCC
>CAJMRO010000133.1:0-4103 GCA_905215825.1 uncultured bacterium | reverse complement strand
TTAATTCATGCCATATAATTTTTATATATTTTATATGTTGTTCCGGCAGGGGGAATCGCGGAAAAGGGGGCTTCCAAGGTAACGAGAGTTCTGTAATCGTAATTGCCGTAACCGTCGTCTGTACCGTATTTCAAAGTCGGATCATAATTAGTAATCATTCTTCGTTCTTTTACAGTTCCGTTATCAATTTCCATGTAGCAAGCCCCGTAAAGAGTGCGAATGCCGTTTACTTCATAATAAATGGGATTCTGAATTTCAGTTATGCCGTATGTAATAGGAATCTGAACAGAAGGGTGAGAAACATTAATAGATCTGACTGTTCCCTGCACAGCGAATATATCATATTTTTCCTGATATATATTCATTTTATATTTATAGCTTTTACCGTTTTCAAAAGTACCTGAAGACATTCTTGTTCTGGATTCATAATCATTGTATATAGCCGAAGCAGACAGAGGAACGTACATCTTTTTAATAAGTCCGTTATTGCCTGCGTCATATGAGTTCTCCGTCCTTGTTGGTCGGGTAGCGTTGGGCGACGTCCCAGCATGCGGCCTTTAAGTCAGCATGCACGGAGCCCACCCCGCCCTTGTTGCGTTAATCTTAAGCCTGCCAACCCCGTCGAAAGGACACCATGCCTCAGACTTACACCTTTGCCTCGTGGAACGTTAACGGCCTGCGCGCCGTGCTCAAAAAGGACCCGAGCTTTATTCAAATCGCGCAGGAACTCGATGTCGATGTGCTGGCGCTGCAAGAAACCAAGTTGCAAGAAGGCCAGGTTGATATTGACCTGCCCGGCTATCACCAAACCTGGAGCTACGCCGAGCGTAAAGGCTATTCGGGCACCGCGGTCTTTAGCCGCCAGGAACCGCAGCGCGTGCTGCACGCCGACGCGCTGCTACCCTACGCCGGCGAGGGCGAGGCGGCCGTACTCGTCGCCCAAGCCGTAACCGAGGGCCGCGTCTGCGCACTCGAGTTCGACAAGTTTTGGTTTGTCGACGTCTATACGCCCAACGCCCAAAATGAGCTCGCGCGCATCGATGTGCGCATGGCCTGGGATGATGCCTATCGCGGCTTTTTGAGCGCGCTTGAGCACGAAACCGGCAAGCCCGTCGTAACCTGCGGCGACTTTAACGTGGCGCACGAAGAGATCGACCTTAAGAACCCCAAGTCCAACCGCGGCAACGCAGGCTTTTCGGACGAAGAGCGCGGTAAGTTTACCGAGCTGCTCAACGCCGGCTTTACCGATACCTGGCGCACGGCTAATCCGGACGTTGAGGGCGTCTACAGCTGGTGGAGCTATCGCTTTAATGCCCGCAAGAACAACGCCGGCTGGCGCATCGACTACTTCCTGGTAAGCGACGCAATCGCCGCCAACGTTCGCGACACCGGTATCCGTGGCGACATCTTTGGCAGCGACCACTGCCCCGTCACCCTCACGCTAGAGCTCTAGCCCCAAGTAATTCCTCTAGGGGACAGAGGAAAACAGATCATGTGACCCCTCTCCCCCTATAAGTTGCGGTGGAATAGTTCCTGTTTGGGCAGCAAATAGCCAAAAACGAGAACTATTCCACCGCAAGTTCGTGAGGAAACGCGAAATGCCTTACAGCCCGTATTTCACGACGACACGGTTAATGCGACGGCACCAGGGCTTGTACAAGGCGGCCAAAAACACGCAGGTCGCGAGTCCGTGCGTGATATCGAACGGCACGGCGGTGGCAAGACGTGCCACGGCACCTGCCCAAGTAAGCGGCTGTACAAAACCAATGATGTCGTAGGCGTTGATCACAACGCCGTACAGCAAACCCGAAGCAAAGCCGTAGGTCAGCAGCGCCGGCATACGCACGGTGCCATCGGCGCGGTCGAATGCACCCGCATACGCCAGCGCACCGCCAACGTATCCCACGAGCCCCCAGGCATACATCTGCCACGGCGTCCACATGCCCTGCCCAAAAAAGAAATTGCTGGTCAGCGCCGCCAACGCACCGACCATAAAGCCGTTACGACGACCGAGTGTCGCCCCGGCGATAATGGCGATGGCACTCACGGGTTTAAAGTCGGGAATGGGTCCAAACAGGATGCGCCCCGCCGCCGCCAGCGCCGCCAGCACCAGCGTGGGCATAATCTGACGCAGGCCTGGACGCGATGCCTCATAGCCCGCAAAGAACAGCGCAAGCACCAACGCCACCACAACCAGCATGGCCAACGCTGCCTGCTCAACACCCGCCAGCAACGCGGCAGCCATCACCGCCGGCACCGCCAACAACAGCGGGATCTCCAGTTTTGCAAGCAAACGCGAGAAACGACAGTCCGTCATCCCATCACGCCCTATAGAACACGTTGTCGGCAAAGAAGTCGGCCGGGGACTCCATGCAGGCAATCTCGCCGTCAAACATCATGGCGACGTCGTCGGCTACCTGCTCGGCAAAGTCCAAATCGTGCGTAGCCATGATGACGGTGCCGCCAGCCTTCGCATGGTCACGCAGGGCGCGGGCGATGGTGCGGCGACTCTCCAGGTCCAAGCCCTTCGTGGGCTCGTCAAGCAGCAGCAGCTCGGGGCCGATCAGCAGCAGCTTTGCCAGTGCGAGCAGCTGGCGCTGTCCGCCCGAGAGGTCGTAGGGGTGGCGCGTCTCCAGGCCGTCCAGCCCCAAGCTCGCCGCGCGCTCCCGCGCCACGGTCTCGTCATATCCGCAGGCTGAAGCCCATTCCATCAGCTCGTCGCACACCGTCTCGGCAACCAGCAATGCTTTGGGATTCTGAGGCAGCAACGCCGCCGAGGCCGCTCCGCGCACCATGCGGCCGCGCTGCAGCGTGGCGGTCTTCGCCAGCACCGAGAGCATCGTCGACTTACCGCATCCGTTGCCGCCCACGATCGCATGCACCGCACCGGCCGAAAACGACGCATCGAGCCCACGCAACACCCAGCCGGACGCTCGATCGTAGCGAAACCAACCTTCCGACAGGGTGGTAGCCGACCCAGCGTGCATTTTTTGGAGTATTCTGCTTCCATCCGTGCGCGAGAAGGCTTCCAAGCCGTTCTCGAGCGACGTTTGCGCCACAAATTCGGACGATTTGTCCAATTCCAAACTTTTTTTCGCGCTCGATACGCCCCCGGGCGGCTCCAGAGAGCCCAAATTGTCCTCACGCCTGCTGAATACTCCGTTTTTTGCACATCGGATGGCACCCCACCCCAACGTGTCATCGGAAAACAGCGATTCTCGGCGTACCAAAGAAGCCATATCCGCCGCCTCGTGCACGCGGCCATCCTCAATCCGGTACGCACACGTCGCGTATTCGAGCATTGGGCGCGGCTGATGCGTCGCCACAACAACCGTGCAGCCCAGCTCGCGATTCACACGAAACAGCGCGTGCAGGAAATTCTTCTCGGCAACGGGATCGAGCTGAGACGTGGGCTCGTCGAGCAGCAGCACGCGCGGGCGCAGCGCCAGAACGGCCGCCAACGACAGCAACTGTTTGCGACCACCCGAAAGCGTGTCAGTATCGCGGTGAAGCCAATCTTCCAGCCCAAAGAAATAGCTGGTCTCAGCTACGCGACGGCGCATCTCATCACGTGCTAGCCCCAAGTTTTCCAGGCCAAACGCCATCTCGTGCCACACGGTTTCGCACACGATCTGGTTCTCGGGATCCTGAAACACATAACCCACGCGCTCTGCCGATGCCCGCACGTCCATGTCGGCAACGTTCTCGCCCAGCACGCGCGCATCGCCAGTGCGCTCGCCCGCTGGAGCGATCTCGGGCTTGAGCAGCGACAGCAGCGTCGACTTGCCCGAACCGGTACCGCCAACAAGCAGTGCAAACGCACCTTGGGAAACACGCCAATCAAGCCCCTCGAGCACCGGTGCCTTGACCCCGGGATAGGCAAAACTAAGGCCTCGCACCTCAATCGCTGGCGCGGCCGAGCCATATGCCACACCCGCCGCCGAGCTCCTATCAAACCGAGCCATCAGCCAAACCTCTTCTCATCAATCGCGTGCAACGCGCAAGGCAACACCATCCAGGCGGCGTACACGACATAGCCTGGCCACGGCGCCGGCACCGAGAGCTGCGGATAAAACGAATACTGCGTCGTCGCGGTCCACGCC
>CAJMRO010000132.1:0-4170 GCA_905215825.1 uncultured bacterium | reverse complement strand
TGGATGACGAGTTGGGCGATGCGGTCGCCTTTGTTGATCTGGATATTGTTGGTGGGATCCATATTGATTAAGATGACTTTGAGTTCTCCTCGATAGTGGGCGTCGATGAGACCGGGCGTGTTGACTATAGACAGGCCCTGCTTAATGGCTAGACCGCTGCGGGGCTGGACGAAGCCGGCGTAGCCATCGGGCAGCGCAATGGCCAAGCCAGTGGAAACCAAACGTCGCTCAAAGGGCTTGAGGGTACAGTCTTCGTTGGCGCGGAGGTCAAGGCCGGCATCTGTGGGATGAGCGTATTTGGGAAGCTCGACCGTGGGATCGAGACGCTTAATGTTAACGGTAATGTTGGACATGAAATCACCTTAGCTTGTCGAGCTCTTGCAAAAACTCATCGACGTCTTTGAAATCGCGATAGACCGAGGCAAATCGAATGTAGGCAACCTTGTCGATCTTGGCCAAGCGCTTAAGCACCATATCGCCCAGTTCGTGGGACGTTACAGCCGTCAGCGTACGGGAACGCAGCTCCACCTCGATATCATCGATGATCTCGTTGAGCTTTTTCGTATCGATATCGCGCTTAATCGTGGCGCGCATCAGGCCGACCAGCAGCTTGTTGCGATCGAACCGCTGCTTAGACCCGTCGGATTTGATAACCTCGATGGGATCTTCGCAGCGCTCGAACGTCGTAAAACGATAATTGCACGAACAGCATTCGCGACGACGCTTGATAGTGTTGTTCGACTCCTGCATACGGGAATCGACAACGCGGGTATGTGCCTTGCCGCATTTGGGACAGCGCATGGTACCTCCTCTTAAACGATAACAAGGGTACCATGCAACCGAGCGGAAATCTTACGAACGAGCCGGAACTTTCAGAACTGCACCAGCATCAAGAGAGCTGCGATCGAGGTGATTTACGCTACGAATCATGTCGGAAGTCTCCTGCGTGGAAAGGCCATCGATGGGATGCTCCTGGGCAAGCGACCACAGAGAATCGCCGGACTGCACACGAACCGTTTCGTAGGTGACGTTGGCTACGGAATCGGCATATGCTGCGTGACGAGCAGAAAAAACTGACGTGGCAAGCACGAAGAACAGGGTAAACGCTACGGCTACAGCAACGATCGTCGAGGCCTTCAGGGCAACAGGAGCCGAAGCAACGGACGCACGCTGGGTGCGAACGGGCTTAGTGGCCACGGCCTGAAAATGAGAGCGTCCGCCCTTCACGACCGTAAAGGCAGGCGTGGCGGGCGCCTCGAGCTTAAGAGCGAGGTTTCCCTGGACCATATCCGCTGCGTTCATTCTGTTCTCCTCTCGTTTGTTTTGACGAGAACTGTTTTATCAAGCCGCGGGGACAAAAAAGTCTAGCGCGGGAACGAGTGTTCGTTTATTATTATCTTCGAACAGTTGTTCATGTCAAGCAAAAATAGAACATTTGTTTGGTATGGGTAGAGAGGAACCCCTGATGGCTCGCAAAATTACCAAGCGTCAGCAGCAAATTTACGACTTCATCAAGGAATATCAGCAGGAGAAGGGCTATCCGCCCAGTGTGCGCGAGATGGCTTCGGCTGTGGGCCTTTCCTCCCCTAGCACCGTACATGCGCACCTCTCCGCGCTGGAAGCACGCGGCCTGCTCAAGCGTGACGCCACCAAACCTCGCGCTCTCGAGCTCTTTGACGAGGACGGATCTTCCGTCTCCATCTCGAAGTCCGATGAGCCCACGGTGCCCCGCGGCACTGTATCGCTGCCTCTCGTAGGCCGTGTCGCTGCAGGGATTCCCATCCTTGCCGAGCAGAATATCGAGGACACCTTTACCATCCCAACCGAGATCGCAACAGAACAGGGGTCCTTTATCCTCGAGGTCCACGGCAATTCGATGATTAACGTCGGCATCTATAACGGCGACTACATCATCGTTCGCGAGCAGAAGAGCGCCATGAATGGCGAGATTGTCGTGGCCATGATCGATGGCTCCGCAACAGTCAAAACATTCTATAAGGAGCAGGGACGCGTTCGCCTGCAGCCCGAAAACGACACTATGGAGCCTATCTACGCGACAAATCCCACGATTCTAGGCAAGGTCGTCGGTTTGATGCGCCGGTTTTCGTAATGCAAAAACGCATCACGGTCTTTGATACCATTCGCGGGTTTACCATGCTGTCGATGGCGGGATTTCATGCCTGCTACGACCTTGCCTACCTATATGGTTGGGAGATGCCCTGGTTTACCCAGACCATCTTCCAAGACATCTGGCGAGCCAGCATCAGTTGGGTATTTTTGTTTATTGCCGGCTGGATGTGCACCCTCTCGCGCAACAACATCAAGCGTGCCGCCAAATATGCCGTAGCCGCTTTGGTCGTATGGGTCGCAACGACGCTCGTCTCAGTCGATGACTCGGTGAACTTCGGCATCATTTTCTGCATGGCGGCGTGCACCGCCATTGTTGCACTCGCGGGCCCGGTTCTCGATAGAATACCGGCAGTTTGGGGTATAACGATTTGCCTCATACTCTTTGCCTGTACCTGGAGCATTCCTAAAGCGGTCTACCCTATCCCCCATCTAGCTTGGCTGGGGTTCCCAAGTCCAGACTTTGTCTCCGGTGATTACTATCCGCTCATACCCTTCTTATTTATGTACCTCACAGGCTTCTTTGCCGCGCGCACGGCTCAGAAAGCAAACTGCGAGGCACCAGCATGGGCCTATGAAAATCCCATCCCGGCGCTCGCAAGCCTCGGACGCCATGCACTGCCGTTCTACCTGCTTCATCAACCGGTTATCTTGGGTGTACTGGAGCTGATTTATTCCGTTCGGTAACGCTCAAGACGTGGTGCGATACGGTCCGGAAGCTTTGCCACAATACGAACGCCGTCCTCGAGGTATTCCTCGTGCAGAAGGGTTCCCTGTTCGTGCACGAGCGTGATTAACGCGCCCTCTCGATACGGGATATCGGCCGAGAGCAACACGTCCGTGGCGGCCGCTTCACGAGCGATGCGGTCGACTAAGTCATCAAAACCCTCACCCGTCTGAGCCGAGAACAGCACCGCCTCGGGATAGCGCCGGCGAAAGCTCAAGCGATCGACGCTATCGAGCAGATCAATTTTATTGAACACGGTAAGTGTCAGGCGCTCACCGGCACCAATCTCATCAAGGACACGATCAACCGCCTCGAGCTGACGCTCATAATCCTCATCGGAAGCATCTACAACTTTAAGAATCAAATCGGCGCCGAGCACCTCGGAAAGCGTAGATTTAAACGCGTCGACCAGGCCATGTGGCAGCTTTTGAAAGCCGACGGTATCGGTGATCGTCATGCCACGACCACCGGGCAAACGGTACGAGCGCGTTGTAGGATCGAGCGTGGCAAACAGCTTATCCTGCGAAAGTACCGTGGATCCCGTCAAACGATTAAGCAGCGTCGACTTGCCGGCATTGGTGTAGCCAGCCAACGCAACGCGAAACGCTGGCGATTCAATACGGCTTTTCGATTGCACATCGCGGCGCTGTTCAACCTGTTTCAGTTCGCGTCGAAGCGCAGCGATCTTATTGCGAATCAGACGACGGTCGACCTCGAGTTGGCTTTCGCCCTGGCCAAAGCGCGAGCCAATACCGCCACGCGTCTGTTCCTTGGCAAGGTGGCTCCACATACCTCGCAAACGAGGCAACAGGTACTGCAACTGTGCCAGCTGCACCTGCAAGCGGCCCTCACGCGTCTGGGCATGCAGACCAAAGATATCCAAAATCAACGCCGTACGGTCAATAATCTTGACCGGTTCGCCCACGGCTTTCTCAAGATAGGACTGCTGTGAAGGAGTCAGGTCGTCGTCGAAGATAACAACATCCGCATCCATGCGATGCACCAAACCGCACAGCTCCTCGACCTTTCCGGAGCCGATAAACGATTTGGGATAGGGCTTGACCAGGCGCTGAGACAAGCGTGCAACGCATTGGGCCCCAGCAGTGTGGGCTAGACGCTCGAGCTCGTCGAGCGAACGGTCGAGCGGCCAGGCGTTATCGTGCCACTCAACACCAACCAAGATGGCGCGCTCGGGTTCAGGCGCCGTGGGGACCAAAGGGAAACGAGCCATTAGGCAGCCTCGATGCGATGGTAAATATCATCAACGACCTCATCGATCGTATATTCATCCATATCAAACCACACGATACGGTCAT
>CAJMRO010000131.1:0-4218 GCA_905215825.1 uncultured bacterium | reverse complement strand
GCCGCGGCCATGGCGCGCACGGCCTCCTGTCGCCGGGCATCGCTCGCCGTGGCAAGCGCGGCGGAAGCGGCCTTGGCCTCAACGGCAAGATCGTGGACATACGTGGCTATATCGACCGACATGGACGGCCCTTTCTCTTAGATGTTTGCCAACCATGGTAGCCGATTTATGCGCATCCTCGCCGACGGCGGTAGAATTGGTCAACCCGAAACACCGCAACGAATGGAAGCATCACATGGCGCTCATCACTTCGTACCACGTCCCCGGCCTGTATGTCGAGGACCACAGCATCGACGTCCCCCTTGACTGGCGCGGCCTGGAGCCGATGCTCCTTGCCGTCGGCAGCACCATGCGCCGCGGCGCTATGCCGGCGCCCATCGCCGGCGCGTCCGAGAGCATCAAACTCTTCTACCGCGTGGTTTGCGCACCCGACCGCATCAGCGACGATCTGCCGCTCCTCCTCTTTTTGCAGGGCGGCCCCGGCGGCGAGAGCCCGCGTCCGCTGTCGCCCACAAGCGATGGCTGGATCGAAGAGGCCGTCAAGCACTTCCGTGTCGTCCTGCCCGACCAGCGCGGCACCGGACGCAGCAGCTGTGTAGACGGGCGCACGATTGCCGCGCTGGGCGAGCGCGCCGAAGCGGCTGGCTCCGATGGGGCCCGCTCGCAGGCGGACTTTCTCAAGCGTCACCTCGCCAGCTCCATCGTGCGCGACTTTGAGTACCTGCGCCTGGTGGGCTTTGGTGGCAAGCCCTGGGTCACGCTCGGCCAGAGCTACGGCGGCTTTTTGACGCTGAGCTATCTGTCGCTCTTCCCCGAAGGCGTGGCGGCAAGCTTTACCTGCGGCGGCATTCCGCACGTACCGGCGAGCGCCAGCGAGGTCTACGCGCACACCTTCCCGCGCATGGCAGCCAAGACGCAGCAGTACTACGACCGCTACCCCGCCGACGTCGAGCGTGTGGCGGCGCTGGCCGATGCGATCGAGGAGCAAAAGTCCGCACTGCCCGACGGCTCGCCGATGACGGTCGAGCGCTTACAGCTCATGGGCAGCGACTTTGGCATGAAGCCGAGCTTTGAGCGCATGCACTGGATTATCGACCATGCTTTTGTTGGCGGCGACGGCACGCTGAGCTGTGGAGCTTCGGTATCAGACAGCTTTTTGATGCGCGCCTTCGAGCGCACCAACACGCGCACAAACCCGCTATACTGGACGCTGCAGGAGTTCATCTACGCCGACGGCGACACCATGCCCATTCGCTGGGCAGCGGCAGAAGAGAAGGCACACCGTGCCGAGTTCGACACGCTCGCGCGCCCGCTCATGTTTACCGGCGAGGCCATGTTCCCGTGGATGTTTGAGCAGATGCCCGAACTTAAGCCCTTCAAGCCCGCGATGGACCTGCTGATGGAGGACACCAGCTGGGACAAGATCTACGACCCGCAGCGCCTAGCATGCAACGAAGTGCCGCTCCAGTCCGCCGTGTACTTCGATGACATGTACGTAGATTCGGGCCTGCAACTCGACACGCTCAGCCGCGTGGGCAACTCGCATGCCTGGGTGACCAACGAGTTCGAGCACGACGGCCTGCACGGCAGCGTGGTGTTCAAGCACCTCTTCGACGAAGCCCTCAACCGCGGAGACCTGCGCCGGATCTTCTAACAAAGGAGTGTCCCCACCTGCCGGCACAAAGGGAACGTCCCCAAGTACCAGGTTAATGAAGTCATTGCAGAAAGAGGACGGAAAGCGAAAACGCCCCTAAGCGAGTGGCTTTAAATCGTAGGTCGAACAAAAGAAGCGAGCGCCGCCCAGAGCGAACAAGTTGGCATGAAAAAGGCGAGGCATAGACCTGATGGTCATGCCTCGCCTTTTGAATGACAAATTGTCGCTCTGGGCGGCGCGCAGCGTCGACCCGTTAGGCGAAGACGATCAAATTATCTCGGTGGATCGCGGGCTTCTCGGCCAGGTCTGCCAGCAGGCGGTTGCTGGCGATCTGGTCCTGGCGGCGTCCTGCCGCAAGCTCAAGCACGTCCGAATCGGCCTCGGCGATACCGCGCGCGACGACCATACCGCTCGGGTCGCACACGTCGAGCACATCACCCTCGGCAAACTCGCCATCGACCTCACGAATACCCACCGCAAGCAGGGACGACCCGTGGCCGACCAGCGCTTTCGCGGCACCGTCATCAACCGTCACCGAGCCGTGAGCCTTGTCGCCCAGCGCGATCCACAGCTTGCGGGGCGCAATATCCAGGCGCTCCGCCGGCGGGTCGAACAGCGTGCCCACGCTCTCGCCGCGGGCCAGACGCACGAGCGCATCGGGCTCCTCGCCCGAGCAAATCACGCTCTGAATGCCCGCCGTCATCAGGATGCGGCTCGCGCGGATCTTGGTAATCATGCCGCCCGTGCCCACCGATGTGGAAGAATCACCCGCCGAGGCAATAATCTTGGCATCGATCTTATGCACGACAGGAACAAACTCGGCCGTGGGGTCCTCATGCGGATTGGCGGTATAGAGGCCATCGATGTCCGAGAGCGTCACGCACAGATCGGCAGAAACCAGGCAGCTCACAAGCGCCGCCAGTGTGTCGTTGTCGCCAAACTTGATCTCATCGACGGTAACGGTATCGTTCTCGTTGACGACCGGCACCACGCCAAGCTCCACGAGGCGCAGCAGGGCGTCGCGCGCGTGCAGGTAAGACGTGCGGCGGGCCGTATCGTGGCGCGTGAGCAGCACGAGCGAGGTGAGCAGGTCGCGCGCATGAAACTCCTCGTCGTAGGCCGACGAGATGATGCACTGACCAGCCGAGGCGCAGGCCTGCAGGCTCGGCAGGTCGCCGACCGGCTTGCGGTCGAAGCCCAGCACGGGATAGCCGCAGGCGATAGCGCCCGAGCTCACCACGACCAGACGCCAGCCGAGCTTGCGCAGGGCTGCGGCCTGATCGGCAAGCCCGCCGATAAAAGAGCGGTTGACCTTGCCATCGGCGCCCACAACCGTGGACGAACCGATCTTTACCACCATCGTTTTATAAGAAGTCGTCATACGTCAAACCAATCAACTGTTCAGCGAACGGCCGAGCTGGCGGCCAAGGGAGCGTGACTCGCCCCTACCGCCCAAGGAATTAGTGAGCCCAGGGAAAGGCAGAGGCCGCGGCCATGTTCTTGCGCACGAGCTCGTCGCGCACCTGAGCCAGGCCCTGCTCCATGCCCACCACATAGGTCTGCGGGTACAGGAAGCGCTTGAAAGCTGCGTCCAGATGATCGAGCGCCCAAGCACAGCGCTCGCGCGCGTCCTGGATGCTCTCACGCGGAGCCACCGCACTGCCATCGCGCACGATCGGCACCAGCAGCTCGCGATACTCAAGTTCGGACACGTCGGTCACCAGGGCGGCATCATTCACGGCCACGAGGGTATTGCCGCGCGCGGCGCCCTCCCCCGCCAGATGGTCCTCGTCGTAGATCATGTCGCAGACCGGGCCGCCAAAGCCGTCGTAATAACGGCGCACGCGTTGCACACCCGGGATCGTGCGCTTGTAGGGCTGCTCGGAGAGCTTGACCACCGGCGTCCATGGATCTACCTCGCTCGCACGGCGGGCGGAAAGCTTGTACACGCCGCCCAGCGCCGGCTGATCGTAGCAGGTCGCGAGCTTGGTGCCCACGCCAAAGCTGTCGATGGGCGCGCCCTGGTCGAGCAGCGACTGAATCGTGTACTCATCCAGATCGTTGGAAACCGAGATCCCCACATAGGGCAGGCCCTCGGCATCAAAACGGCCGCGAACATACTTGGAGAGCTTGGCGAGGTCGCCGGAGTCGATGCGAATGGCCGACAGACGCTCGCCCACCGCCTCCATCTCCTTGGCAACCGTAATGGCATGCTCGCAGCCCTCGCGCACGTCATAGGTGTCGATGAGCAGCGTACAGTTCTTAGGGCTCGACTTGGCAAAGGCGCGGAAGGCCTCGAGCTCGGAATCGAAGCTCATCACCCAGCTGTGCGCATGCGTGCCAAAGACGGGAATACCGTAGCGGCGGCCGGCGAGCACATTGGACGTAGAGGAACAGCCGGCAACGTAGCTCGCGCGCGCGACGGCCAGGCCGCCATCGGGGCCCTGGGCACGGCGCAGGCCGAACTCCATGACCAGGTCGCCCTGCGCGGCCTGGCAGACGCGCGCCGCCTTGGAGGCGATGAGCGTCTGGTGGTTGACGATGTTGAGCATCGCTGTCTCGAT
>CAJMRO010000130.1:0-4235 GCA_905215825.1 uncultured bacterium | reverse complement strand
CCAGGAAGCCGAACTTGCCCTCGAGGCAGCCGAGCGCGGCCTCGACGCCGCACTGCGTGGCGAAGATGCGGTCCTGGGCGTCGGGCTGGCCGCCGCGCTGCGTGTGGCCGGGGATGGCGACGCGGGTCTCGCGACCAGTCTTGGCTTCGATCTCCTTGGCGATGTCGTAGACGATCGATGGGCTCGTGCGCTCGGCGAGCTTCTTCTTGTACTCCTTCTTGGACAGCGCCGCGTCTTCCTTGGAGATAGCGCCCTCGGCGACGGCCACGATGGTAAAGCGGCTGCCGGTCTCCATGCGATGCTCGATGGTCTTGATAACCTGGTCCATGTCGTAGGGAATCTCGGGAATCAAGATGACATCCGCGCCGCCCGCGACGCCGGCGTACAGCGGGATCCAGCCAACCTTGTGGCCCATGATCTCGATGACAAACACGCGGCCGTGGCTCGAGGCGGTAGTGTGGATGTCGTCGATGCACTTGGTGGCGACGTCGATGGCGCTCGTAAAGCCAAACGTCAGCTCGGTGCCCCAGGTGTCGTTATCGATGGTCTTGGGCAGGGCGATAACGTTGAGGCCCTCTTCGCGCAGGCGGTTGGCGGTCTTGGTGGAGCCGTTACCGCCCAGCATAAACAGGCAGTCGAGCTGCAGCTTATGATAGGTGTGGACCATCGCCGGCACCTTCTCGACACCATCGGCTTCGGGGGTATCCAGGCGCTTGAACGGCGTGCGGCTCGTGCCCAGGATGGTGCCGCCGCGGGTGAGGATGCCGCTAAAATCGGCGGGCGTCATGACGCGGAACCTGCTGTAGATAAGGCCCTGATAGCCGTCCTCAAAGCCATAAATCTCGATAGGCTCTTCGCTATTGGTCATAAGCGTTTTGACAATGCCGCGCATGGTGGCGTTGAGCGCCTGGCAGTCGCCGCCACTAGTAAGAAGACCGATTCTAAGCATGGTGAATCCTTCCGGGCAAGTTATAACATGCGCATAAGTTTACCCCCGCACACTGTTGATACGGGGGTAAAACGTGTTAGCTCAAATGTATGGAAATGTAAGCAACGTCAGGCCAGCGTAAGGACGACGGTGCCAGCTCCTTACAGCGCGAAGGCGTCGACGTCGCCCCAGTGGCGGCGCAGCGTAATGGCGGCGGCGGGTTCGGTATTGTCAAAGACGACCGACCATTGCGTATTGCTGGTGATGTCTTTCGGATTGGGTTCTTGCGCTGCAGCGCGTAGGGCCTTCCAAGCGACTGCCTCGTCCTGGGCACCGACATGGGCGTCAAGGACATCGGCGATTGCGATGGCGCGCTCTTTACCATGGCCCAGCTCGCCATTCTTTTGGTTGGGCAGCACTTCGTCGCCATAGCAGGCGTAGAAGTTCGTAACCTGGCGTACAGGAGTCGCTTTGAAAGCACGGTCCGGATCGCGCGGATCCCACTCTACTACGCGCGCGTCACCGGCGGCGTCGTTGATAAAGAAGTGGTAATCGCGTCCTGCCATGGCGTGCATGTCGTAGGCGGAAAGCAGGTCGACAGCTTCTTGCGTGGTGGCGGCACGGTCGAGCACCAGACGGATGGCGAGCGAGGTATTGATGACGGGGCGTTGCGCGTCCTGGTCACAGGGCTTGGAATCCAGAGTGAGTACGGCAATGGACACGCCGCATTCGTTAACACCGTCGAGCTGGGCAAACGGGCCCATGAGTGCGGCGGCGCGTCCGCCGACGGAGTCAAGCGGAGTGTTATCGCCCAGGTTATTGAGGGCGGCAAAGCCGATGGAGGCATAGCCGCCGCGTGGGTGATTGCGCACCAGCAGCGCCGAGGTGTCGTCTTTAAAGTCGTAATTGCGACCGGTGCGCACGCGGCCTTCGGCATCTACGGCGACAAAAGCGCTGCAGGCAAACTGGGGCGCCTGGACATGTACCGGCACACCGGGCAGCACCTGCGCCACCACGGCATCGATGTAGGCCTGGTCGTCGCGCACGCCAGCGGCGATGATGCGATCAAGATCGTAGTCGTAGGCGATGTCGATTGCGTACAGGTCATAGCCATCCGCGTAGCCGGTCAAGCGTCTGAGCGACGCGGCGGACTTGATTTGCTTGCGGTAAACGATGCCGGCGGCAGCGGCAAAGCCGACGGCGACTCCCGCGCCACCGCAGGCGATGGCAATGTTACGTGGCTTCATGACGGTTCCTCTCGTCCTGTTAGCGCAATTGTCGCAAAAGGGGCGCGGGCATGATGGCTCAACTTGGTGAGCGGTGCGGAATTAAGCACGGAATGAAGAGTGCGGCGCTGGCGTGGCGGGGTATGCTGGAGGGGACCATCAACCCAGCGAAAGGGGAGAGCATGACGGATCAGGAAACGCCCGAGCGCGCGCACGTGACGGCCGACGATATCGAGGCCGCCAACGACCTTATCGACTTTATCGAGGCATGCCCCAGCATGTTTCATACGGCGGCGACCATTATGGCCGAGCTCGACGAGGCGGGCTTTACCTACCTGCCCGAGAATGCGGCGTGGGACATCGAGCCGGGCGGGCGTTATTACACGCAGCGCAACACCTCGAGCGTTGTTGCCTTTAAGGTGGGCGAGGACCTGGCCGCGACGTGGGGCGAGGACGGCGTTGCCGGCGACTACCATTTTCAGCTGACGGCGTCGCACAGCGACTCACCGACGTTTAAGGTTAAGGCCGTGCCCGAGCTCGACGGCGCGGGCGAGACGCTGCGCCTGAACACCGAGGCCTACGGCGGCATGATCGACTACACCTGGTTCGACCGTCCGCTGGCACTCGCGGGCCGCGTGCTGGTACGCGAGGGCGACCGTATTGAGAGCCGCCTGCTTGCCACCGAGCGCGAGGTCGCTATTATCCCGAGCCTTGCCATCCACATGAACCGCGGCGTTAACGAGGGCTTTGCGCCTAATCGTGCTGTCGACCTGTGCCCGCTCATCAGCGCCGGTGACCTTAAGCAGGGCGACTTTGATGCTCTGATCGCCGACGAACTGGACGTTGAGCCCGAGCAAATTTTGGGCCGCGATCTGTTCCTGGTCAATCGTCAGGATGCGCGCATTTGGGGTTGGGCCGATGAGTTTATCTCGACGCCCAAGCTCGACGACCTGGCCTGTGCCTATACCTCGCTGCAGGCATTTTTGGGCGCCGAGAACGCGCACGACGTCTCGGTCTTTTGCTGCTTTGATAACGAGGAGGTTGGCTCCGAGACCAAGCAGGGCGCCATGTCGACCTTCTTGGCCGACGCGTTGCGACGCATCAACGGGTCGCTGGGCTTCGATGATGAGTCGTACCATCGCGCACTTGCCGCCTCGATGCTCGTGAGCTGCGATAATGCGCATGCCGTGCACCCCAACCACGCCGAGAAGTGCGATGCCCGCAACCAGGTCGTGCTCAACGGCGGCATCGTCATCAAGGAAGCCGCCAACCAGCACTACTGCACCGATGCCTTTAGCCGCGCGGTGTTCCAGGCTATTTGCGATGACGCCGACGTACCCACGCAGGCCTTCGCCAACAAGAGTGATATGGCGGGTGGCTCCACGCTCGGCAACCTGTCGAACATGCAGGCGAGCATGCATGCCGTGGACGTGGGCCTGCCGCAGCTGGCCATGCACTCGAGCTACGAGACCGGCGGCGTGCGCGACGTGATGTACGCCATCCGCGCCCTCACCGCCTTCTACGAGCGAAACCTAACCATCAACGGCGCCGAAAGCGTGGAGCTCTAAAACCTACCAAAAAGGGACAGGTTCATTTTGGCAGGTTTTATCTGGGAAAATGCCTCAATGCCAACAGCTGGACAGAATTGTTATGACACCGCAGGTTGGGCAAACGTCAGCGAGCGATGTCCAGAGCGAACAAGTCGGCATGAAAAAGGCGAGGCATTGACCTTCTGGTCGTGCCTCGCCTTTTGAATGGCAAATTGTCGCTCTGGGCGGCGCGCAGCGTCGACCGGTCCGCCGTTCGTTAGAACGGCGGAACAAGATTAGTGCTCGATCCAACAACGTAAAGTTTCGCCGGCTTGCAGGTGACGCAGGTTCTCTGCGGCGATGTCGACAACGTTGTTGAGCGTGGCGGCTAGGTGGAACCAGCCGGAGACGTGTGGCGTGATGAGCATGTTGGGCGCATCCCACAGTGGGCTTGTTTCAGGCAACGGTTCGGGGTCGGTGACGTCGACCGCGGCGCCGGCGAGATGTCCCGACTCCAGGGCGGCAACCAAGTCGTCGGCGACCACAAGGTCG
>CAJMRO010000129.1:0-4238 GCA_905215825.1 uncultured bacterium | reverse complement strand
CATCCTCGAGCTGCAAGTTCAATAGCTTCATGCCGTATTCCGGCACGTTGATATCGATGGGTTGGCCATACAGGTCACCAGGGCGCACAAAAGCGAGCACCGTCATAATGCGCGCCATGGCCTCGGGCGATTCGGTGAGCCCACGCTCAAACCAGCGCTGAATCATGCCGACCTCGGCACTCACGACGTAGGTGACGTAGTAGTCAAAGAACGTGCCCAGCGCCAGGCCCAAAATGCCCGTCTGCGCACGCGGCACCACAGCCTCACGAGCGGTGTCGATGATCCTTTTAATGAAGGCCTGGTCGCCGCCCGGACCCAACAGCGCACCGATTAAGTCGCGGTTGGCCGCAAGATAACGCAGCAGCTCAACCGAACCGGGCGCCGGCTCGAGCTCATCTATGTTGTGATAGAGATCGGGCAGCTGAGCTGCGGTGATGAGCTCAATGCGCTCACGGATCTCGGCCAGCAAGCCGTCCTCGATTTGATTGATAAAGTCAGGGATATCGCGGTAGTGCGAATAGAACGTGCGGCGCGTAAGACCGGCGCGCTCGGTGAGCGACGCGACATTAATGCGCGAAAGGTCGCCGCTTTCGGCAAGCTCGCTGGCAAGTGCCTGGCGAAGGGCACGCTGCGAGCGAAGGGACCGGCGATCGCATTTCTCGAGCTGGGACAAGCGTCCTCCTTGTTACTCAGCCTGTGCGCTATTGCACAGTGCGAGTATTATTGCACACCGTGTGCATCAACACGTAAAGGCAATATTTGGGATGTGACGAAAGGGCAGTCCCTTTGTCACATTCAGCGACCGCCTAGGTTGTGCCAGTTGTGCCTGGCTTTTGGAGCGGCATTGCTGATTGTTCAAAATCTCATTCGTGGGTAGAATAGTGTCGACGGCAGCCCAAGTTCTGGAAAGCTGGGCAGCGCCGTTGTTTGCATTAGGGGGTCAACGCCTTAGCGGCGGCGACCCCTTCTGTTGCGCTTCGAACGCTGCTTGAGTGCCTCGGAAAGGCCGACGAGCGCCGTGAAGAACGAGACCAAAGCGGTCAGAAGTCTCACGAAATCAATCAAATCGGTCATGGGCATCACCTCCCATCAGGTGGAGGGCGCTGCCCGGCACATGGAACTGCCGCCAACGATACCGATTCTATCAAAGCGTAGTTGTATATGCGAATATATGTTCGTATTCCAAGAACACAGACCCCTGTGACAAAGGGGCTGCCCCTTTGTCACATTATTCGATGACGGTGCGAGAGTTTTGCTTGTGCATGGTGGCGAGCATGTGTTTGGGGACGGCGTGGACCATGCAACTGCCGATAGTCGCGCTCGCGGCGGCCTTGGCCGCGTCACTGCCATTCTTGGTGGCATAGCTGTGACGGAAACGCTTGAGCATGGCGATGTCGTTGCCGCCGTCGCCGTAGACCGCGACCTCATCCTCGGCAATACCGTAGTAGCCCGCCAGCCAAGCCACACTCTCGCCCTTGTTGCACGCCACGTCCGTGATCTCGAACATCACCGGATCGAACGGTGCGTTGACCACGCGGTCGGAGCGCTCGGCAAGGTACGCCTTAAGGTCACGCTCCAACTCGGGCGAGGTCACGCGACAGTTGATTTTGCACACGTCATGACGCAGGATGTCACCGATCGACTGGTCGAAATACTGCTCCTCGTGATACCCGCCACGCGCACGCATGCCGCGCATCACGATGCGCTTGACAGGACTGTCCTTTTTAAAGCCCGCCTGGTGCATCTCAAACGATCCGCTCGAAAACATGCCATCGGGCGTGGAGCAGTCAAAACAGATATCCGGAAACTCCTTGAGCAGCTCCTCGGTAATCTGAGGGTCGATGGTCCAGGTCTTGAGCACCTCGCCATGGCTGTCGCGTACGATTGATCCATTGGAGCAGCAGGCGTCAAGCGCCAGGCCCGTAAAGCCATGCTCTCCGATCGGCAGCGTCGAGCGTCCGGTCGCGGGAACCACATGCAGGCCGGCCTCGATCAGCTCGCGAATGGCACGGCGGATAGTCCCATCTGCCTCGTGCAGGGCGTTCAGCAGCGTTCCGTCTAAGTCACTCGCAAACATCTTGATCATGGGCGTGCCTCTCCTTCGTCTGCACGATATTGTAGACGAGAACGGGCGCGCCCCAAGAGAAGCGCGCCCGTTAGGCGAAAGATCGTCCTACACCGCGGCGGGGCCGTGTTCGCCGGTACGGATGCGGATGACTTCTTCGACCGGCTCGACCCAAATCTTGCCGTCACCGACGGCACCGGTGCGGGCGGCGTTGCAGATGATGTCGACAATGCCGTCAACATGCTCATCGGCACAAATGAGCGTGAACTGCACCTTAGGGATCGTGTTGACAAGCAACTCGTTGCCGCGCACGTATTCCTTCCAGCCATGCTGCGCGCCGCAGCCCTGCACTTGGTTGATAGTCATGCCACGAACATCGGCAGCAAACAGCGCGTCTTTAAGAACCTCAAGCTTTTCGGCACGAACGATCGCCGTAATTTTCTTCATAGTGAATTCCTCTCTTATAAGAGTTGGTCTGACAGAACGTTAGAAACCGCTAGTCCAGACCACTAAACGAAGGATACGCGCTCTCACCGTGCTGACTCGCATCCAGGCCCAGCGCCTCGTCGGCCTCGTCCACGCGCAGGCTGCCGTGGAACAGCGCCTTGACCACCGCGGCGATCACCAAGTCGAGCACCAGTACAATAGCGACCGTCACCACAATGCCCAAAATCTGCGAGATGAGCAGCGAGACATCGCCCGTGTAGAACAGGCCGCCCTTACCGGTCCACGAGAGCTCCGGCACGCAGAACAGGCCCGTGAGCACGCCGCCCAATATTCCGCCGATACCGTGGCAACCAAACGCATCGAGTGCATCGTCGTAGCCAAACTTGGTCTTAAGATGGCTGATAGCCAGATAGCAGACGGGCGATACGATCAGACCCATGACCAGCGCTGCCCACGGCTCGACAAAGCCCGCACCCGGCGTGACCACCACAAGGCCCGCAACCAGACCGGTGCTGGCGCCCACCAGCGTGGGGCGGCCGGTATGCACGCGCTCGACGGCAAGCCACGAGACCATGCCCGCCGCGCTAGCCGTCACGGTGTTGAGGATGGCGAGCGCCGCCACGGCGTCGGCCTTAAACTCGCTGCCGCCGTTAAAGCCAAACCAGCCAAACCAAAGCAAGCCGGCGCCCAGCGCCACAAACGGCACGTTATGCGGGCGATAGCTCACCATGCCAAAACCGCGACGACGGCCGAGCATCAAGCAAAGAATCAGACCCGTCAGACCGGACGAGATGTGCACCACGTCGCCGCCGGCAAAGTCGAGCGCGCCGATGATGTCGCCGATAAAGGAGCCCTCGCCGCCCCAAACCATGTGGGCAAGCGGCGCATAGACCACGAGCAGCCAAATGCCCAGGAAGGCCGCCATGGCACCAAACTTAACGCGGCCGGCCAGGCTGCCCGTGACGATAGCGGCGGTGATCATGGCAAACGCCATCTGGAAGGCGATGTTGATGATCTGAGGGTAGACGGCACCGTCCGCGGCATTGCCCTCGGCCGCCTGCAGCATCTGGTTGAGTACCGGCAGGCACAGCAGCTGTTCAAGGCCCCCAATAAACGGGCTGGAACCGTCGCCGCCATAGGCCAGAGACCAGCCGGCAACAATCCACAGCACACCAACCAGGCCAATGGCGCCAAAGCACATAAGCATGGTGTTGATGACATTTTTGCGCCTGGACAGGCCGCCATAGAAAAACGCCAAGCCCGGTGTCATTAAAAACACGAGCATGGTGCAGACGAGCATAAACGTTGTCGATCCCGTATCGTACATTCGCTCTCCCTTGGTCGCATGAACGTTGTCGGCGCCCATAATGCGGCCGAGGGGCAACTGGTGTAGACCAGATACGGCGTTGTTAAACGCGGCGTTGTCGAATGGAAACGGTGCCGCAATCTTGGAAACGGCGCGGCAACGGACGCGAAACGAACGGGAAATACGCGAGCAAGGAAGCCGTGAGCGCGCCCGTCCCGGCTAGCGGCGGAACAGCTCGCGGGCTCGGTCGCGGAGGTCGGTAGCTCGGATGACGCCCTCGTAGCGGTTGATGCGCAAGCGCGGGAAGGCATTGAAGAAGCGCAGGTCGCGTCGGCTGAGCGACACGCTTGGCACCGGACGGCTCATGCGCTTGCCGGCAAGGCGACGACTGAGCGACGGACGCGGCATGTTCGGCGCGGC
>CAJMRO010000128.1:0-4239 GCA_905215825.1 uncultured bacterium | reverse complement strand
TGCGGGCGACTGCTGTCGCGGTCCTGCCACCGTGGTCGAGGCTATCGCCGACGCCGCGGAGGTCGCCCGTGCCATCGCCGGCGTGGACTTTAACAAGTACGCCGACTGCAACGAGCAGGCCGGCCGCGAGGACACCTGCTACGAGCGCAAGGGGTCGCTGTGCCGCGACAAGCGCAACTGCACCAAGACCCGCTGCCTGGGCTGCGGCTCGGTGTGCGAGGTCTGCTGCGACGTGTGCCCCAACCGCGCCAACGTGGCAATTAAGGTGCCGGGCCTGGCCAAGCATCAGGTCGTCCATGTCGACGGCATGTGCAACGAGTGCGGTAACTGCGCCGTGTTCTGCCCCTACCAGGAGGGTCGTCCCTACAAGGACAAGCTCACCCTGTTCTGGAGCGAGCAGGACATGGAGAACTCCGAGAACGAGGGCTTCCTGGCCGTGGACGAGGACCACTTTAAGGTCCGCGTCGCCGGCACGGTCCGCACCGTCTCGGTCGATGCCGTCAACACCGGTCTTCCCGAGGCCGTCCGCCTGACCATCAGGGCCGTGCGCGACAACTATTCGTACCTTCTTAAGAAATAGGCGAGTCTCTTATGGCCAAATCCATTCAACATAACGTGGCCTACGTTGCCTGCGGAAGTGGTTGCGCTTCCGCAGGCGGCGACGCCCGCTGCAGCGAAGGCTGCATTGGCTGTGGCGCCTGCGTCACGGCCTGCCCCCACGGCGCCATTGCGCTGGTCGATGGCATCGCCCGCGTGGATCGCTCCAAGTGCACGGGCTGTGGCCTGTGCGGTATGGCGTGCCCGCAGCGCGTGATTGCCTTCGTTCCCGGCTACCAGAACATTCTGGTGCGCTGCAACAACACAGATAAGGGCGCCATCGCTCGCAAGATCTGCGACACGAGCTGCATCGGTTGCGGCATGTGCGCTAAAAAGTGCCCTGCCGGCGCTATCCGCATCGAGGACAACTGCGCCCATATCGACGGCGTGGACTGCCTGTCGTGCGGCATGTGCGCCGTCGTCTGCCCGCATGGCGCCATCCACGACCGCACCGGCATCGCCGCCGGCGTGTAGAAGGGAATCACCATGGCACAGGAATTCACTTTTACCGTTAACGGCGTCGAGCGCACGACGACGGAGAATAAACCGCTGCTGCGCTACCTGCGCGACGACCTGCATATCCATTCCGCCAAGGACGGCTGCTCCGAAGGTGCTTGCGGTACCTGCACCATCCATGTGGACGGTGCGGCCGTCAAGGCGTGCGTGCTGACCACTGCTCTTGCTGCCGGTCGCAACATCGTAACCGTCGAGGGCCTGCCCGAGGACGTGCGCGAGGCCTTTGTGTACGCCTTTGGCGCCGTGGGCGCCGTGCAGTGCGGTTTTTGCATTCCCGGCATGGTCATGGCGGGCGCAGCGCTCATCGCCGAGGACCCCGAGCCCACCGAGGAGCAGATTAAGTACGCCATTCGCGGTAACGTCTGCCGCTGCACCGGCTACAAAAAGATTATCGAGGGCATCTCGCTGGCCGCTGCGGTGCTCCGCGGCGAAAAGCAGATCGATGAGGACCTGGAGCGCGGCGATGACTACGGCGTGGGCAAGCGCGCCTTCCGTATCGACGTTCGCAAGAAGGTGCTCGGCGAGGGCAAGTATCCCGACGACATCGACGAGCTCGATCAGCCGGGCCTGACCTATGCCAGCGCCGTGCGCTCCAAGTATCCGCGCGCCCGCGTGCTCTCCATCGACACCTCCAAGGCCGAGGCCCTGCCCGGTGTGGTGGGCATCCTGCGCGCCGAGGACGTGCCGGTCAACCAGGTCGGCCACCTTATCCAGGACTGGGACGTCATGATCGCCCAGGGCGATATCACCCGCTGCGTGGGTGACGCCATCGTGCTGGTGGTTGCCGAGGACGAGGCGACGCTCGAGAAGGCCAAGAAGCTCGTAAAGATTGACTACGAGCCGCTGGAGCCCGTGCGCAACATTGTCGAGGCCAAGGCTGCCGACGCCCCGCGCCTGCACGACAGCTTCTTTGCCTTTGGCAACACGGTGGAGCTCAAGGACAACGTGTGCCAGAGCCGTCACGTGACGCGCGGCGACGCCGCCAAGGCGCTGGCAGAAAGCGCGTTTACCGTGACGCAGCGCTTTACCACGCCCTTTACCGAGCATGCCTTCTTGGAGCCCGAGTGCGCCGTCGCCTTCCCGTACAAGAACGGCGTCAAGGTGCAGTCGACCGACCAGGGTGCCTACGACACGCGCAAAGAGTGTGCCCACATGTTTGGCTGGGACAACGAGCCCGAGCGCGTGGTCGTCGAGACCATGCTTGTGGGCGGCGGCTTTGGCGGCAAGGAGGACGTGTCCATCCAGCACCTGGCCGCGCTCGCCGCATATAAGTTCCAGCGTCCCGTGAAGTGCAAACTCACGCGCGCCGAGTCGCTCGCGTTCCATCCCAAGCGCCACGCCATGGACGGCACCTTTACGCTGGGCTGCGACGCCGAGGGCAACTTTACCGGTCTGGACTGCGAGATCAACTTTGACACCGGCGCCTACGCGTCGCTGTGCGGCCCGGTGCTCGAGCGTGCCTGCACGCATGCCGTCGGCCCCTACAAGTACCAGAACACCGACATTCGCGGCTTTGGCTACTACACCAACAACCCGCCCGCCGGCGCGTACCGCGGCTTTGGCGTTTGCCAGTCCGAGTTTGCGCTCGAGAGCCTGATCGACCTGCTGGCAGAGAAGGTCGGCCTGGATCCTTGGGAGATTCGTTACCGAAACGCTATCGAGCCGGGCGAGGTTTTGCCCAACGGCCAAATTGCCGATTGCTCCACGGCGCTGAAGGAGACGCTGCTCGAGGTCAAGGATGCCTACTATGCGCATCCCGGACACGCCGGCATTGCCTGCGCCATGAAGAACGCCGGCGTGGGCGTGGGCCTGCCCGATGCCGGCCGCTGCAAGATTCGCATCGAGGACGGCGTGGCCGGGGTCTATGCCGCCACGTCCGACATCGGCCAGGGCTGCAACACCGTCTTTTTGCAGGACGTTGCCGAGGCATGCGGTCTGCCGCTTCGCTGCATTGCCAACGGCGAGTGCTCCACCGAGAACGCTCCCGACTCCGGCACCACGTCTGGCTCGCGTCAGACGGTCGTGACCGGCGAGGCCGTGCGCGGTGCCGCCTTCCTGCTGCGCGATGCCATGGTCGGCATCGAGGCCGGCAAGCCTGCGCCTGCCGCCCCGGTGAGCGCCCATGGTGACGGCGTCAAGATTGAGTATGACGACGGTCGCGCCTATCAGCTGCGCACGCAGGAGCTCGTCGCCGGCCAGGGTATGCATCCTCAGGATCCCGCGGCCGCCATCAAGGCGCTCGAGGGATGCGAGTTTGGCTACGTGTACCTGGAGCCGACCGACAAGCTGGGCGCTGACGTTCCCAACCCCAAGAGCCACATCTGCTACGGCTTTGCCACGCATGTGGTCATTTTGGATGATGACGGCCGCGTGAGCGAGGTCTATGCCGCGCACGATTCCGGCAAGGTGGTCAACCCCATCTCCATCCAGGGTCAGATTGAAGGCGGCGTGCTCATGGGTATGGGCTATGCGCTTACCGAGGACTGGCCGCTCAAGGACTGCGTACCCCAGGCAAGGTACGGTACGCTCGGGTTGTTCCGTGCGCCCGAGATTCCGGATATTCACGCCATTTACGTGGAGAAGGACGAGCTGCTGCCTGTGGCGTACGGCGGCAAGGGCATCGGCGAGATCGCAACGATCCCCACGGCGCCCGCCGTACAGAACGCCTACCGCACGTTTGACGGCAAGCTGCGTCCAAATCTGCCCATGGTGGATACGCCCTACAGCCGCGTCCGCAACCGCGGGTAGGGTAGGGCGCGGACAGCCATTGCTGACGAGCTGTTCGCGCTCAACATCAACTGCATATGCTGCGCCTTTGGCCCCGGCTCCATCGCGAGCCGGGGCCTTTTGTTTGGAGCGCCTCCGCATACGGAAACTGCGTCCCGGATTTGGCGCTCAGAATGGGATGCGTTTTCCCTTTGGAGCCCTCGGCGGAAACTACGTCCCGGAATCCAGTCCCGGAGTGGGACGCAGTTTCCGGATCGGCCCTCAACCGGAAACTGCGTCCCAGAATTTCGCTTCAGAGTGGGAGAGGGTGCGGACAGAAAGTTGGACCGCGGGGCGGTCCGGACTTGGAGTGGGAAGGATAAACTGGACTTTCTTTTAAGGATCCTCAAGCGTATTGCC
>CAJMRO010000127.1:0-4288 GCA_905215825.1 uncultured bacterium | reverse complement strand
CGAGGGCACGCGCTCCGTGACGGTCAAGGCCGAGGGCCTGGACGTCGACCAGGTGGCCGCCGCCAAGCCCAAGCTCACCATCACGGCCGAGTCGCCCCTGCGCGCCGACAGCGCGGACGGGTCGACGGGCAGCCTGGAGGCGTCGCTCATTAACACGCCCACCGGCACACCCCCTAGCATTACCACCGGAGGCTTTATGCCCTCGACTGGCGATATGGCAATGTACGCCGCGGCCGCCGCAGCGGTCGCCGGAGCCGCGCTCATCGTGGTCGCGCTCCTGGTCAAGCGGGGAGGTGGCAGCCATAAAGAGTAGCTGGCAGCCCCACAGAGAGCGGGGCGAGACATAGCGAAGCAGATGCTAAGACACAGACAGACAGATTTAGATCAAATGGAATTCGAGCAGAAAGCAGAGGAAAAGAAGATGAGCATGAGCAAGAACATCGCACGCCTGGCAGTAACCGCCGGCCTCACGGCGGCGTTGAGCTTCGGCGGCGTGATGGCCCCGGTGACCATGGCGTTTGCTGAGGAGGGCGACGATACGATCACGATCACGCAGAACGAGAACAATGGAGCCACCAAGTTCAAGGCATATCAGATCTTTAAGGCCGATGTCGTGGACAAGGACGGGCAGAAGGTCGCGTCCAACGTCGACTGGGCGAGCGACCAAGCGAGGGATGCCGTTCGCGGCGTCCTTACGTCTGAAAACGCGCCAGGCATCACCAATTCGTCGACCGCGCAGGAGGTCGCCGACTACCTTTCTGAGGCGATCATGGATACCACTCCTACCACGGTCGTGAAGAAGGACGATCTTCTCAATAAGATTGCCCTGGCTGTCGAGAAGGACGTGCCCGCGACTGGCGTGGTTTTTGATGCTGGCACCCCCTTTACTGCCACGAGCAAGGGCTACTACCTCTTTCTGACCGATACCTCTTCGATTGGAACCAAGGACGATTACGCCGATAAGAAGCAGACCGGCACCTCGCCGATCTTCGCCGTCGTGGGCGGCAAGGCCGTGGCGGTTGTCGAGAAGACGGATATTCCCACGGTCGAGAAGAAAATTAAGGACGACAAGTCCGTCAGCAATTGGGCCGACAAGGGCGACTCGCAGATGGGCCAGCCGGTCAACTATCAGCTTACCGGTACCGTCGCCAAGAACGTCGATACGTTCAAAACGTATTACTACCAGTTCCACGACAAGCTGTCCGCCGGCCTGACCGCCGATAAGACTTCCGTTGAGGTCAAGGTCGACGGGACTAAGATTGCTAGCGACAAGTACATTGTTGACTATGACCAGGCGAACGGCAATAACCTCCTGACGGTCACGTTCAACGATCTTAAGAGTTCGGGCGTAACCATCAAACCGAATTCTAAGGTCGTCGTCACCTACACCGCCAAGCTCGATCCCGAAAAGGCCGAAAACGTCGTTGTCGGTGGCGAGGGCAACGACAACAGCGTCAAGCTCATCTACTCCAACAACCCCGGCCACGACTCCAAGGGCGAGTCCGTGCCCGACACCGTGCGCGACTACACCTATGCTCTCAAGCTCGTCAAGGAAGACTCTGTGGATACGGACCAGAAGCTCAAGGGCGTAAAGTTCACCATCCAGGCGACTGCGCCCGACGAGGGCGTAGCTCAGGGCACGACTGCCCAGTACGTCCAGGAGAACGGCTCCCTCGGGGACAGTAAGTATGAGTTCATAACGAACGATCAGGGTGAGATTTCCGTCAAGGGCCTCGATGCTGGCACCTACACGGTGCACGAGGTTGAGGGCAGTAACCCTGGCTACAACACGCTGGATGACTTTACCTTCACCATTACCGCCGCGGGCCTCGATAAGGCGGAGGGTGACAACACGTTGAGCGTCACTACAGGTAAGAACGGTTCAAACCTTGTTGATACTCCGAGCATCAATGGCGGTACTGTCACCCTCACCGTCAGGAACAAGAAGGGCTCCGGCCTCCCGCTCACCGGTCTTAACGGCGTGACCTTCACTTGGATTGCTGGTGGCGCGGTGCTGTGCATCGGCGTGGCGCACCTCATCCGCAGCCGTAAGCAGGCTGAGGAGTCCGAGCAGGAGTAACGCTCGCTCACCCATCCCTTTGGCAGGTGGGATGTAATGGCCATGAGACTTGCGGACACTTTTCTCGTCCATCCACGTTCTTGCTTTGCCATTCTCTTTTCGGGGCAGACTCCGTGCTGGAGTCTGCCCCGTTCTTTTTGGACATAGCAGCCGGGCTTCATTGCCCGGAGGATCGGGCGTATGACTATCGAACAAATGTTTGCAATTATTGCGTTTACCAGCTGTGGGTGCATACACTCGCAGTAAAATGGCATTGCGACGCATCCCGTGCGCGGGCGGCCGACGACTCGATCGGAGGTCCCCAAATGCTGAAATTCCTTAACGCGCTTGCCGCCCTCGCGGCGGTGGGCACGTTCGTCATCGCGTTTCTTGACTCGTATGAGGTTCGGTTTAAGGTCCGTAGGCGCACGCGCGGTGCGGACGGTAGAAGGCATTTGCGCCGCAACAAGCGCAAATAAGAATGCCCGGGGTTCGGAGCCCGGGCATTTAACAACGTCGGAAACTGGTCGCCCGCGCTCCTAAGTACTTACGCGGGATGCGTCGTTTCCTATCGACATTGTATCCCGAATCGCCCCGCCGATCCGGGACATTTTGAAAACTCAAATGCGGGCCCATACTCGCGTTGCGCAATGCTGACAGGCTGCGTTGTCCGGCGAGGAAGCTCGCTAATCGGCTATTATTTGTTTAGACAACTTGAGTTGTAGAGGAGTGACCGGCGATGGTGCAGGGCGCCAAACATATGAAGGGCAACAACGCCGAGGCCAACGGTGGCTCAAGCCCTCAGCCCAAACCTCAACCAAAACCCAAGTCCAAGCGCCGCCGCAAGCGACTGCCGCGCTGGGCCGACCGGCTCATCACCATCGTCATCATCCTTATTGGCGTGGGCCTTATGACCTGGCCGTGGATCTTGGACCGGCTCGAGGTCTCGGGCGTGTTCAACCAGATCAGCACCGTGTCCAGCACCGTGGACGCGCTGTCTGCCGAGGAGCGCGAGCGCATCCTGCTCCAGGCGCGCTCCTATAACGAGCAACTTGCCGGCGAGGCCATCGAGCTCCCCGCCGACCAGATCGAGCCCTACGCCCAGCAGCTCATCTTTGACCGCGACCCCATGATGAGCTGGGTCGAGATTCCCTCCATCGACGTGAGCATGCCCATCTACCACGGCACGAGCGAGGAGGTCCTCATGGCGGGCGTCGGCCACCTGGAGGGCACGAGCCTGCCGGTGGGCGGCACCTCGACGCATTGCGTGCTCACCGCGCACTCGGGCATGCGCAACCTGAGCATGTTCGACGACATCCACTCGCTGGAGCCCGGCGACCTGGTGCTGCTGCACACCATGAACAAGACGCTCGCCTATAAGATGGTGGACTCCGAGGTGGTGCTGCCCGAGGAGATGGAGTCGCTGACCATCGAGCCCGGCGCAGACAAGGTGACGCTCGTCACCTGCACGCCCTACGGCGTGAACGACCATCGCCTGCTGGTGCATTGCGTGCGCACCAAGTACAACAAGAAGGACGTCGACAAGCAAAAGGCGCTGGCCGGCCGCCACTGGGGCAAGCGCGAGTTTGCCGTGCTCATCGTGGTTGTGGCCATTGCGCTGTTGCTGCTGGACATCGTGATCCACGCGATCCGCAAGCGCCGCAAGGCCAAAGCCTCGGCATAGGACATCGTTTAGAACCACCACAAAGGGGACAGGCACCTTTGTGGTGGTCGGGGCTTCCAAACCATCACAACATTCGATGAAAATCGCGATTTTGACGGTAAGCGTCGAATGTTGTGATGGTTTTCGTTGCGGACAGTACGGTTTTCGTTGTGGACGGTGCGGTTTCGCTGCGGAACCGCCGGCCCGCCGCCTGCCAGCCCGCCGCCCTCGTTACGTTTTCGCTGCATTTGGGTAAAGCGCCTGCTCCAAGCCGGCGTTGCCCTGTATACTAGAGCGGTTTAACTGTTATGCGGAAGGGAGCGCCTATGGCACTCAGCGAGAAAGACGTGCGCGGCATCGCCGAGTACGCAAAGATCGCACTGACCGATGACGAGCTCACCCAGATGACGTCCTACATGAACGACGCCGTCCAGATGCTCGAGCCCGTCCTGCAATATGACTTGCCCGACGTGGAGCCCACGTTCCATCCCATCGGAAGCCTGTCCAACGTCATGCGCGAGGACGTGGAAACCGAATCGTTCACGCAGCAGGTTGCGCTTGAGAAC
>CAJMRO010000126.1:0-4321 GCA_905215825.1 uncultured bacterium | reverse complement strand
GAGGACAAGGCTACGCTTCCGCGCCTGCGTGTATCCGACATTGGCGAGGCGCGCCCCGAGCCGCCGCTGATCGTGGACACGACCGCGCCCATCCCCTGCCTGCGCCACGGCATCCCCACCAACCGTCTGGCCTACGCCATGCAGTATTTCGACCTGAGCTGCGTCGCGTTTGAGGACCTGCCCTATGTGACGCTGCTCTGCCGCCTGCTCAAGCAGCTGCCCACGCGCGAGCATTCGGCCGAGGAGCTCGACAACTTGCTCGCCGGCAAGCTGGGCTTTTTGAGCTTTACGACCGAGGTCATGACGCAGCCCGACGTGGACGGCGTGCGCCCCTACCTGCTGGTGAGCGCCGGCGCCCTGTCCGAAAAGATCGACGCGCTGGCGAGCCTGCCGCGCGAGGTGTGGTCGAGCACGCTTTTGGCAGATGCCGACGCCGACCGCGTGCGCGACGTGCTCGCGCAGATTCGCATTGGACTTGAGCAGGGCTTTATCAACAACGGCCACTCGGCGGCGCTCGGTCGCGCGATGAGCTACAGCTCGCCTTCGGCCGTGGTGCGCGAGCAGCTTTCGGGCGTGGATTTCTACCTGTTCCTGCGCGATCTGCTCGAGCACTTTGACGAGCGCGTGGACGGGCTGCGTACCAAGCTTGCCGAGCTGGCGGAGCGTATCTTTGTGGCCGATGGCTGCATGGCGAGCTTTACCGGCAGCAACGAGGACTTTGACGCATACTGGGATGCCGCGGGCGACCTGGGGCTGGGTGCGGGCGATGGTGCCGATACCGGCCGCGACGCTCTCGTGGTGCCGACGCCGCGCGACCGCCACGAGGCTTTCGTCATCCCCAGCGATATCTGCTTTGCGGCAAGCGCGTGCGATCCGCGTCGCCTGGGCATTGACGTGACAGGCGCTTGGGCCGTGGCTGCCAACGCGCTCTCCTACGACTACCTGTGGAACGAGATTCGCGTGAAGGGCGGTGCGTACGGCTGCGGATTCCGCGCAGCCGGCGAGCGCCAGACGGCGTTCTACACCTACCGCGACCCGGCGATCGATCCTTCGATTGAGCGCGTGAAGCGCGCGGGTGCATGGCTTGGTAGCTTTGAGCCCGACGAGGCCGCCTTTGAGGGCTTTATCGTGAGCTGCGTGAGCGGCATGGACGCGCCGGTGAAGCCGTACGCGCTCACCAAGCGCCGCAACACGACCTATCTGGCCGGGCTCGATCCGCATGCGCGCGAGGAGCGTCGCACCCAGATGCTCGCCGCCACGCCCGGTGAGCTGCGTTCGCTCGGCGCCGACGTGACGCGCATTGCAGCCGAATCGCCCACCTGCGTCTTTGGCGGCCGCGACGTCATCGCCAAGAGCAACGCCGGCTTCAACGTAGTCGACCTGCTGGGCTAAGGCACGACAAGCAAAACCACCACAAAGGGGACAGCACCTTCGTGGTGGTTTTGCCGTCTTTATCGCGTTTGCCCAGATAAAACCTGCCAAAATAAACCTGTCCCTTTTTGGTAGGTTTGGGAGAGGGAGCTGGGATGGATAAGGCTGAATTGCGACGGGCGGTGATTGCTCGGCGCGATGCTCTTGATTTGGACTTGCGGGCGGCGAAGTCTGCTGATATCTGTGCGCGGCTTGTTGAGCTGTTGGATCGCTCGGATTCCGCGGCGCCGCACACCGTTGCCGTCTACGCCGCGATGGGTTCCGAGGCAGACCCCACCGCGTTTGCCGCCACGGCTGCCAAACGTGGTTGGCGCGTGACCTATCCGTGCATGCTCTCGGCAATTGATGCCACAGCTTGTGGCCAGCGCATGTGCATGCGGGCAGTTGCCGCCGACGATGCGTCCGCGGCTCCGTTTATCGCCCACCCCACGCGGGCCTTCGCGGCCACGGACATCGACAGCGACCGCTTCCCCATCGTGCCTGCCGAAGCTCTCGACATGATCGTCGTACCGCTCGTGGCCTTCGACCAAACCGGCGCGCGCCTGGGCTACGGCGGCGGTTGTTACGATCGCTACCTGCCTATGCTCTCGCCCGCATGCCAAATTATCGGCATCGCCTTTGACGAGCAGCGTGTCGACCACGTTCCCACCGACGCCCACGACCTGCCGCTACCCCACATCATCAGCGCCTAACGGCTGGTGCACCTCCCGGCGGCCTAGTGCTCCTCGCCGGCGCGGGCCAGGTCGTAGGGCGTGGTCTGGTAGACGTAGTAGTTGAGCCAGTTGGTGTAGAGCAGCTGAGCCTGGCTGCGCCAGACGTTGCGCGGCTCGGCGGAGGGGTCGTCACCTGGGAAGTAATGCGCCGGCACCTGGGGGTTGAGCCCGCGCTTCACGTCGCGCTCGTACTCCAAGCGCAACGTGTCGGTATCGTACTCGGGATGGCCAAAGACAAAGAAGCGGCGGCTGTCGGTCGACTTGACGATGTACAAGCCCACCTCGTCGGACACGGCCACGACCTCAAGCTGCGGCTCGGCCTCCACGTCCTCGCGGCGCACATCGGTGTTGCGCGAATGCACGGCATAGAAACGGTCGTCGAAGCCGCGGACCAGCGGGCTTTGCGGCTTCACCAGATAATGCTCGAACACACCGCTCGCCTTTGCCGGCAGGTCGTACTTCTGGATACCGTAATGATGGTACAGGCCAGCCTGCGCGCCCCAACAAATGTGCAGCGTAGAGTGCACGTGCGTGGTGGACCAATCCATGATCTGGCAGAGCTCGGGCCAGTAGTCGACCTCTTCGAACGGCATCTGCTCCACCGGCGCGCCCGTGATGATCAGGCCGTCGTAGTGGATGTCGCGGATGTCGTCGAATGTGCGGTAGAACGTCTCCAAGTGGCCGGCGCTCACGTGCGTGGCCTCGTGCGTCTTGGTGCGCAGCAGGTCCACCTCCACCTGCAGCGGCGTGTTGGAGAGCTTGCGCATGATCTGCGTCTCGGTGGCAATCTTGGTGGGCATGAGGTTGAGAATGAGCACGCGCAGTGGACGGATGTCCTGGTGCAGCGCGCGGTACTCGGTCATGACAAAGATGTTCTCGCTCTCGAGCTGCGCGGCGGCAGGGAGGGCGTCGGGGATGCGAATGGGCATGGATGCTCCTTACGAGTCAGTTGCAGCTATGGTACAACGACCGGCCCCATCCGCGCGAGCACATCGCCCAGCGATGCCGTCAGCGGCCCAAATCACTCCAAAAGTAGAGATTAAGGCATGTCCAAAAATCTACGGCGCTTTAGCCTAGCAAAGTGGCAGCAGGACGCTACAATGGTTCGACGCGAAAAACTCGGCCGAAAGGATACGTATATGTACCAGACGCGTAAGATCGGTGTGGTCGGCCAGGGCCACGTAGGAGCACATGTCGCCAACAGCCTGCTCATGCAGGGCATTGCCGATGAGCTGTACCTGTGCGATATCAACGAGGCCAAAGTGACGTCCGAGGTCCAGGACCTGCGCGACTCCCTTTCGTTTGTCCCGTACAACACCAAGATCGTCAACTGCTACGACCACTACGAGGAGCTTGCCTGCTGCGACGTCATCGTCAACGCTGCCGGCAAGGTCGCGCTGGCCGCCGGCAACCGCGACGGCGAGCTGTTCTTTACCACCGACGCCGCCCGCTCCTTTGCCAAGCGCATCGTCGACGCCGGCTTTGACGGCATCTTCGTGAGCATCTCCAACCCCTGCGACGTCGTGTGCACCGAGCTGTGGCACCTGACCGGCTACGATCCCAAGAAGATCATCGGCTCGGGCTGCGGCCTGGACTCCGCCCGCTTGCGCACCGAGATCTCCAAGAAGGTCGGCGTGAGCCCCAAGTCCATCGACGCCTACATGATCGGCGAGCACGGCTTTAGCCAGCTTGCTGCCTTTAAGGCCGCAACCATCGCTGGCAAAAACCTCAACGAGCTTCAGGCCGAGAACCCCGACAAGTACGCCTTCGACCACATGGAGGTCGAGGAGCTTGCACGCAAGGGCGGCTATGTGACCTACCAGGGCAAGCAGTGCACCGAGTACGCCGTTGCCAACTCCGCCGCGCGCGTCTGCGCCGCCGTGCTGCACAACGAGCACGCCGTGCTTTCGGCCTCTACGCTTATGACCGGCCAGTATGGCGAGGAGGGTATCTTTACCTCCCTGCCGTGCGTGATCGGTGCCGAGGGCGTCGAGGAGGTCTACACACTCGACCTTTCCGAGCACGAGCTCGAGGGCTTCCACAAGAGCTGCCAGCACATCCGCGACAACATCGCCCAGCTCGACTGGTGGGATACCGAGGCCTACGACGCCAAGTAAGCCGCTGGCTGCCGCAACCTTGCGAATCTATGCGCGATACTAAGCGGGCCGCGCCGGAAA
>CAJMRO010000125.1:0-4342 GCA_905215825.1 uncultured bacterium | reverse complement strand
GCACCACCTGAGCCTCGCTAATCTGCGCCAACGCACGCGCCTGCGCGACCTCATCGGAAATCGGCTCCGAGGAGTCAGCTGCAACGGTGCGCTTGACGCGCGTCGTGCGCGTGGTACGGCGCTTGGGCTTGGTGACCTCCTCGCCGTCAGCAGCAGACTTGGCCGTGCGGCGCGTACGCTTGGGCTTTGCCGGAGCAGCCTCCTCACCAGTTGCAGGCACGGCCTTCTCAGCCGCTGAAGGCGTAGGCGTCGAAGCAGCCTTAGGCGTCTCAGGAGCCGAGGCTTGCGCGGGCGCCGCGACCTGGTCCAACGCAACCGGTGCAGCGGGAGCGGCTTGCGTCGTCGTTATTTCGTTTTCTTGCTGTTGATCAGACACAGTGTTTGCTCAACTTTCTTTTCAAGCCCTGTGATCACATGCTCCCTGCATAAACCTTCAGGGCGGCTAAACAGTCTGCTCCGTCAAATACCGACGGACATCATTGATCTGTATCGAGATATTTGCGTCATATACGCAGCGTTAGTGTAACACAACCGCAACCACCTGCAACTTAGTCATTGAGGACGTTCTTAAACGACTAGTCAAAAGGGACAATCTTTGGTTTAACACCCACAAATCTGACTGCCTCCGCCAAAACTGTGGCGGTTTACTACGATGAATCGCTCAACCGCGATCACTCCGAAACTTGTTGAACTAAAACCGCAGGTAGATGCCTTGCACTTTTTTGCGAAAAGCCGGCGTAGTTGGAATTTCTCATTTCATCGTAGTAGACCGGCATAGTTTCGTATTTCCAGCAGTTCCAAATTCGTCAATACGTCGGCGTTTGCAAAAAGCCCGACCTCCGTGGGAGATCGGGCTTTCAAGGCTTAGTTAAACCAAGTCTGTACGGTCAAATGACCCGTAGCTTACATCTGCTCGGGCGCGGAAACGCCAACGAGGGTGAGCACCAGGGCGAGCGTCACACGGACGGCATCGCAAGCGGCCAGACGGGCACGCGAAAGCTCGGGGTCGACGGGACGGCCCTCGCTCGGCAGCACCTGACAGGCAGCGTAGAAGCTGTGGAAGTCGCCGGCGAGTTCCTCAGCAAAGTGCGTCAGACGGAACGGGGCGCGGTCGCGAGCGCAGCTGGCGATGAGGTCGGTGAGCTCGTTGAGCTTGCGCGAAAGGGCGAGCTCGGTCGGGTCGGTCAGCAGCGAGTAATCGACGTTCTCACCGATGGCCTTGGCGGCGACGGCCTTCATGCCCATCTCGTCAGCCTGCTCGGGCGTAACGTCAGCGGCACGGCGCAGGATGGAGCACACGCGGGCGTGAGCGTACTGCACGTAGTACACCGGGTTGGAGTTGTCGCGCTTCTTGACGGCCTCAATATCGAAGTCGACCATCTGGTTGGAGCTCTTGGAGATGAGGGTGTAACGGGCAGCGTCGGAGCCGACCTCGTCGACGAGCTCCTGCAGGGTCACCATGGTGCCCTTACGCTTGGACATACGGACGGGCTTGCCGTTGCGCAGCAGGTTGACGAGCTGGCCCAGCAGAACCTCAAACTTGCCGGGGTAACCCAAGGCATCACAGACGCAGCGGACGCGCTCGATGTAGCCGTGGTGGTCGGCGCCCCAGATGTCGATGACGTGGTCGACGCGCTGGAACTTATCCCAGTGATAGGCAACGTCGGAGGCGAAGTAGGTGTACTCGCCGTCGGACTTGATCAGAACGCGGTCCTTGTCATCGCCCAGGTCGGTGGAGCGGAACCACAGGGCGCCGTCCTTGGTGTAGAGATAGCCCATCTTGTCGAGCTTCTCAAAAGCGCGGTCGACGGCGGAGGTGCCGGCGGTCTCACCCTCGGTGTCCTTCACATACAGCGAGCGCTCGGAGAACCAACGATCGAAGTCGCAATTGACGGCGTGGCAGAGGTCGCGCATGTTGTCGACCATCTTTACATAGCCGCGCTCGCGGAAGCTCTCCATGCGCTCCTGCGGATCGGCGTTGACCCACTTATCGCCGTCGGTGCGCCAGAACTCGGCGGCCTCGTCGATGATGTAGTCGCCGCCGTAGGAGTCCTTGCCCAGAGTCTCGGCAAAGTTGTCCTGATACGGATGGGTCTCGGGGTGCTCGTCGTTCTCGTCGGCAACAAAGGCGTCGCGGTCGGCGATCAGCAGCTTGTGAGCCTCGTCGATATCCACGCCCTGCTTGGCGATGATGTCGGCAAGCTGCATATAGCGCGTGCTGATGGAGTTGCCGAAGGTGTTCATCTGAGAGCCGTGGTCGTTGATGTAGAACTCACGCTGGATGTCGTAACCGGCGTGGTCCATAACACGGCAGAGCGAGTCGCCCAGCGCGGCCCAGCGGCCGTGGCCGATGTGCATGGGTCCGACGGGGTTAGCGGAAACGAACTCGACCTGGGTCTTCAGGCCACCACCGACGTTGGACTTAGCGAAGTCCATACCTTTCTCGCGAGCCTCGCCAAAGATGGCATTCTTGACGGCAACGGAGAGATAGAAGTTGATGAAGCCGGGGCCTGCGATCTCGACCTTCTCGATCGCGGGGTCCTCGGGCATATGGGCAACGATGGCCTCGGCGATCTTGCGCGGGGCGCAGTGGGCCAGCTTGGCGGACTTCAGGGCCATGGTAGAGGTCCACTCGCCATGAGAAGTGTCAGCCGGTCGCTCGATAGCGCAATCGTCAAGTTCAAATGCGGAAAGGTCGCCGGCCTCCTGGGCCGCAGCAAGCGCAGCGCGTACCAGCTCTTCAATCTTCTCGGGCATAGATCCTCCTTGTGTTAAAGCCCCCGAGCTCTTGATCACTCGTAGGGCAAAAGCCAGAGTTTGTAGCACTCTATCACAAGCGACGGGCACTGTCGCAGGGTAAAGCTAATAGATATTGCATATGCACAAAAATGACTACAGCTTGTATGGAGTCACTCAAAGATGCCGGTCTGCCTGCAGATTATGCAGGCGTTGAAAATGCATAAAGGTGTGAATGAGCTGCGTCTGTTATCGAATACTCTTACCTATCAGAGTTGTGTGCTTTTCCTGCATAAAGTAAGGGTTTGCGCACGTCAGCGTGTTATTCTAGACATACGTAAATTCGTATAAGTTGGAGGTAGCATGTTCTCAATCGGTCAACACGTCATTCATCCGGGCCAGGGAGTCTGCACCGTCGTCGGTTTTAGGGACGACACACCGCAGCCCATGCTGCTGCTCGAGACCAAGCAGGGACATGCGCAGACGATCCTCATGTACCCCGTGGCGCAGGCCGACCGTCTGCACGCCGCCATCTCTCAGCAAGATGCCGAGCACCTGCTGAGCCACTATGACGAGCTGGAGTGCGACACCTTTACCGAGCGCAACAGCTCGCTTGAGGAGACACACTTTAAGCAGCAGCTCAAGCTGGGCGCGCCCGAGACGGTTCGCGTGGCAAAGACCATGATGCACCGCATTCGCCAGGCCGAGGAAGCTGATAAAAAACCCAGCTCCTACTACATGCGCGTACTCAAGGAGGCCAAGCGCCGCTCCATCGAGGAGTTCGCCGTGGCCTTGGGCGTCACCGAGGAGGCCGCCGAAGCCCGCCTAGCCCAAGCCGCCCTCAACTAACCCATCCGCGCCAAAAACCACCACAAAGGGGACAGTGAACTGCGCCCCGAAACTTGGACTGAATAAATAGCGACTACGCCGCAAGGGCCTGGTCCCGGAACTCCTCCGGTGTCAGGCCCTTCAATCTTACCTGCCTGCGCCGCGTGTTCCAATGGGCTATGTACTCCTCCAGGTCGCGCTTGAAGTCCCCGAAGCTGCCCCACTCCCTGCCGCGGTAGAACTCGTCCTTCACGTGGCCGAAGAGCTGCTCGGTGGCGGCGTTGTCGATGCAGTTCCCCTTGCGCGACATGCTCTGGGGGATGCCCGCCCCCTCCAGCCTGGAGGCGTAGGACTCGTGCTGGTACTGCCAGCCCATGTCCGAGTGCATGGTCGGCGCCGCCCCGTCGGGCAGGGCCTCGAGGAGCCGGTCGAGCATCCTGTGCTGCTGGGCGAGGTCCGGCGAGGTCGATATGTCGCTCGCCACGATCTCCTTCGTGCAGAAGTCGAGCACCGGGGCCCAGTAGGCCTTGGCGCCGGCCACCTTGAACTCGGTGACGTCGGTGCCGAGCTTCTGCCACGGCCCCTCGGCGCCGAAGTCCCTCGCGATGACGTTCTCGAACGTGCTCCCCACGAGCCCCCTGTAGGAGCTGTACCGGCGGCGGGAGCCCCGGCGGCGTATCCCGCACCGGATGCCCATCTCGCGCATCATCTTGAGCACGGTCTTGTCGGCCACGACCGCGCCCAGCTCGGCGCGCAGGCACATGGCTATCTGCCGGTG
>CAJMRO010000124.1:0-4360 GCA_905215825.1 uncultured bacterium | reverse complement strand
GCGCCGCCGCCGAAGCGGCAGGGGAGAGCGCGCCCGCCGCGGCCAAGCCCACCAAAGCCAGCACCACCCAGGCCGACACCCCCGCTGCGGCGCCTAAGCCTTCCGAGGGCAAAAAGACCAAGGAGCAAAAGCGCGCCGAGGCCCAGGCCCGCGCTGCGCTCAACAAAAAGCTCAAGGGCGTGCGCAACCAGCTCAAGAAGATCGAGGCCGAGCTCGACAAAAAACGTGCCCGCTATGACGAGCTTATGGAATTGATGGCAAGCGAAGAGCTTTATGCCGATCAGGATAAGTTCAACGCCGCGCTGGGGGAATATAACGGCCTTAAGCAAGAGCTGCCCAAGCTCGAGGACGAATGGCTGGAGCTTTCCACCCAGATCGAAGAGGAGACCGCGCGTGAACTCTCGTAAAGCCGCTACCGTGGCGATGAGCATCATCGCTATCGCCTGTCGCATCTGCGGCATCTTTATGAGCGCGATGACCGTGCTGCTGTGCTTTAGCGGCCTCACTGCCAAGCTGCAGATCGTGGGCTTTGTCGTTGAGCTCTCGCGCGCGCTGCCGAGCGCAATTGCCGGGTACGGTGTCATCACATCGCCTTTTGGCGGCGTGTTCCGCCTGGATTACGCCATCGTGGCCGTCATTTTGTTTGTGGCCGACTACCTGCTCACGCGCGCCTCGCGCCGCGTCCGTTAGGGGAGCGCCATGTCCAGCAGCTACCTCATGAACCTGCTCGCCAGCGCTGTCGCCGTCATCGTGGGCATCGTCATCCACGAGAGCGCGCACGCCGCCGCGGCCTGGGCGCTCGGCGACAAGACAGCCCGTTCGCGCGGCCGCGTCTCGCTCAACCCGATCAACCATATCGACCCGTTCGGCACCGTCCTCCTGCCGCTGCTCATGCTCGCCGCCGGCGGCCCGGTGTTCGCCTTTGCCAAGCCGGTGCCCGTCTACCTCAACAACCTTAAGCACCCCAAGCGCGACGAGGTTCTGGTGAGCGCAGCCGGTCCCGCATCGAACATCGCACTGGCATGTCTTGCGGCCGCCCTCATGCATGCAGCGTACGGCAACCTCTACGCCAGCATGTCCTTTGCCGTGGCGTCCCAAATCATGAACTTCGGCGCCACCTTTATCGTGGTCAACCTGTCGCTCGCGTTCTTTAACCTCATCCCGATCCCGCCGCTCGACGGCTCGTCGATCATCGTTCCGTTCCTCAATGGCAAGGCGCTCGCCAACTACTACCGTCTGCAGCAATACGCCATGCCGATCCTTATCATCGTGCTGTACCTGCTGCCCATGTGGACCGGCATCGACGTAATTGGCCGCTATTTCGACGTTACCGTGTATCCGCTTGCTGAGCAGCTGCTCAACTTCGCAATCGCCGGCATCTAGGGTAAACTTACAGGTCGACCGCGCAAAACGGTCGTAACATGCACCCAAACCGCGCCGCGAAGGCGCCGTCAAAGGAGGTCGAAGATGTCGTATCGCGTGTCGACGCAGGTCTACAGCGGACCGTTCGACCTGCTGCTGCAGCTGGTAACCCGCCAAAAAGTTGATATCGGTGCCATCTCTATCAGCGAGGTGGCCGAGCAATACCTGGCCGAGGTCGAGCGCATCGAGGCGCTGGACCTAGACGTGGCGAGCGACTTTTTGCTGGTCACGGCAACCCTTTTGGACATCAAGGCCGCCTCGCTGGTCCCCCAGGAGACCCCCAGCAAATCCGTCGACGATGACGAAGATGACGAAGACCTCGAGGAGCTCAGCGCACTCGATGGCGATGCCCTGCGCGAGGTCCTGATCCAGCGCCTTATCGCCTACAAGCAGTTTAAGGGCGCGGCGGCGGCCCTTGGCGCGCGGATGCAGGCCGAAAGCCGCATGCATCCGCGTGTGGCCGGCCCCGACCCCGAGTTCCTGGGCCTTATGCCCGACTACCTGGCCGGCATCACCCTGCGCGGTCTCGCCGTCATCTGCGCCGACTTGGACGGTAAGCGCCAGACCTTCCTGCTGGAGGCCGAGCACGTGGCACCGCATCGCGTGCCGCTCGACCTGACGGTGGCCTCGGTCGACCGCTTTACCATGGCGCACCAAACCTGCACCTTCCGCGAGTTGCTGGACGGCGATGCCACTACCGAGCAGCTCGTCGTCACCTTCCTGGCCATGCTGGAGCTCGCCAAGCGCGGCTCGCTCACACTGAGCCAAGACGAGATCTTTGGAACTATTCAAATCAACCGCGTCGAGGGCGCCGAGGCATACGTGCCCGGCGAGGGCCCCGAGCTCACTGAATAGGAGCGGCAACCATGTCAACCCTTTCTACGCTAGAGGCAAACAGCCTCAAAGGCGCCCTCGAGGCGCTGCTGCTGGTGTCGAGCGACCCGGTGAGTGCGCCCGCGCTGGCCGGTGCGTTGGATATTGCCCCCGGCGAGTGTGCGTCGCTGTTGGCCGAGCTCAAAGTTGAGTACGAGGAGGCCAACCGCGGCTTTCAGCTGCGCGAAGTCGCCGGTGGCTGGCGCCTGTTCACGCACCCCGCCTACCACGACGTGGTCGAAGCCTATGTGCTGAGCTGGGACACGCAAAAACTGTCGCAGGCGGCGCTCGAGACCCTGGCCGTCATCGCCTACCACCAGCCCGTCACGCGTGAGGTGGTCAAGGGCATCCGCGGCGTCAACTCCGACGGCGTCATCGCGTCGCTCGTTGACAAGGGCCTGGTGCGCGAGCTCGGCCGCGACCCCCAGCGCGGTCAGGCCATCATTTACGGCACGACCAACGCCTTTTTGGAGAAGTTCGGTCTGCGCTCCACCCGCGACCTGCCCGATCTGGAGCAGTTTGCCCCCGACGAGCAGTCGCGTCAGTTTATCCGCGAGCGCCTGAGCGGCCGCAGTATTCAGTCAACGCTCGAGGAGCAGGCCGAGGACCTGGACGAAGAGCGCGAACTGATCGATACCGATGTTGAAGATGTTGAGGCAGTCGAGGACGAGGATACCCTGGTTGTCGACGATACCTCGGAGGACATGCATGACGAGGACTAACGAAGCAGGGGAGACGCGCGTTGCAAACGCCACGGACACCCCGGCGTCCGCGAGCGACGCCCAGCACGTCTACCAGCACACCATGCGCCTGCAGCGCTTTTTGGCGCGCGCGGGCGTGGCGAGCCGCCGCGGCTCTGAGGACCTGATGACCGCCGGTCGCGTGACCGTTAACGGCCAGGTCGCAACCGAGCTGGGCATCAAGGTCGACGTTGACCGCGACCATATCGAGGTCGACGGCATGCCCGTCAAGCTCAACCAGGGCGCCGTGTACCTGATGCTCTACAAGCCCGCCGGGGTGCTGTCTGCCACGGAGGACGGCCGCGGGGAGACCGTGCTGGATCTGCTGGCGCCGGAACTCCGGCGCCAGGGCCTGTTCCCAGTGGGCCGCCTGGACCGCGACACCACGGGCCTTTTGCTCTTTACCACCGACGGCGACCTGTCGCAGGACTTGCTGCACCCCAGCAAGCACGTCTATAAGACCTACCAGGCACTCGTTGACGGCCACCTGACCGATCGCGACTTGGAACCACTCCGTCGCGGCATCGAGCTCGACGACGGCCTGTGCCAGCCGGCGATCTGCCGCGTCATTAACGCGCGCGAGGCCGAGGCGGTGGCCCCGCAAGGCGTCAAGCCCGGCACCACCGCCGTGGAGGTCATCATCCGCGAGGGGCGCAAGAACCAGGTCAAGCGCATGCTGGGCAAGATTCACCATCCGGTAATTCGTCTGCATCGCTGTAACTTTGCCGGCCTTGAGCTCAAGGACGTGGCCAAGGGTTCGTGGCGCGAGCTCACCGACCGCGAGGTGCAGATCCTCAAGGACGGCGGCATCCCGCCCAAGCAGGCCGCATCCAAGCGCGCCAGCGCGCCCGCGTCCAACACCGCGACCCGCACGCGCCACCACGGCAGCCACGGCTCCGCGCCCAAGCGCAACACCTACCGCGAGCGCTACACAGGCTAGCCAGTCCGCCAAGCCCCAGCGCCCGCGTCCCATACCAGCACGTCAACCACCGAAAGGAAGCATTGCATGATCGTCGCCATCGACGGCCCCGCCGGTTCCGGCAAGTCCACCATCGCCAAGGAGATCGCCCGCCAGCTGGGCTTTAACAAGCTCGATACGGGCGCCATGTATCGCGCCGTCACGTTCGCCGCGCTCGACCGCGGCATCGACCTGGACGACGAGGCGGCCATCGACGCCCTCGCCGAGCAGATCGAGATCCGCTTTACCAACGGCACCGGCGAAGATACACGCCTGACCATTGACGGCCAGGACGCCTCGGCTGCCATTCGCACCCCGCAGGTCGACGCTAACGTGTCCAAGGTCTCGGCCTACCCGGGCGTGCGCG
>CAJMRO010000123.1:0-4418 GCA_905215825.1 uncultured bacterium | reverse complement strand
TTGTTGCGGCGTCAACCGCCACACCTAAACCCGTAGCTCCCCCTCCAACCACAACCATATCCCATACTTTCTCAGGTTCCTGAAGTTTATTCAACATATCTTTTCGATTCATAACACAATTATTTATGTATTCAACAATCTATAAAATCCCAATAACGTTCCGCAAGCATACTATACACTTACGAACCGAAACTTCGTTTTCTTAAATTCCGTTCTTTGTTATTGGTCTCTATGGCTCATTTCGCATTACGAATAGTGCCATATCTTTCTTTGGTATTGATCTTAATCTACGGAAACTCAGAGCAAAAGTTTCTATTTTTTAAGAAATATATTTCCCCAGTTTAAAATTAATTACAACACTTGATAAGTAATATTCAATAAAACAGATGTATATTTGCAGTGGTGGAAATATGATTATTGAAACAAAATGAAAACATTATCTCTAAGTGAAAGGCACAACTACATATTAGAAACATTACGCCAACAAGGTTCCGTTTCTGTTGTTGATCTCGCCAACCAATTAAAAGTATCTTCTGTAACGATTCGCAAGGATCTTACTTTACTTGAGGAAAAAGAAATGCTCTATCGCACACATGGTAGTGCCATTTTAATCAACCCTTATATCAATGATCGCCATGTAAACGAGAAAGAAAAGTCCTATCCCGAAGAAAAACGACTGATAGGTAGATATGCTGCAAGTCTAATTACAGCAGACGACTCTATTCTCATTGCATCTGGAACAACAATGCATGCTTTAGCCCGGGAAATCGTGCCTCAAGGCCATCTCACGGTAATCGCTGCAGCTATAAACGTTACAAACATTATAGCTCGTAACAAGAACATAGATATAATACAACTCGGAGGTTTCGTACGGAATAGTTCTGTCTCTGTCGTTGGAAATTATGCAGAAAAAATGCTGGAAAACTTTTCTTGTAGTAAACTCTTCATGGGAGTTGACGGGATAGACCTAGATTATGGATTAACAACCACGAATATGATGGAAGCTAATTTAAATCAAGTAATGATACAAGCTGCGCAAAAAGTAGTCGTTCTGGCTGACTCTTCTAAATTCGGACGTAGAGGTTTCGGAAAAATATGCGATCTGGATGCCGTTGATCACATCATCACGGATAAATATGTACCTAGTAAAACTCTCGAGGGATTGCGTGAACGCGGTATCGAGGTAACTGTTGCCGAATAAAAATATCAATTTGATTCAAATAAAAAACCCATTGATTTCTCAATGGGTTTCATTTTGTAGCGAGATCCGGGATTGAACCGGAGACCTCATGATTATGAATCATGCGCTCTAACCAGCTGAGCTACCTCGCCATAAAAATCGCTGCAACAAGTTCCAGCGATTTTGAAAATTCGGCATCGACCTACTCTCCCACCTGAAGGCAGTACCATCGGCGCTGACGGGCTTAACTTCTCTGTTCGGGATGGGAAGAGGTGGATCTCCGTCGCTATAGACACCTTTTAATAATATTGAAAATTGAAAACGCAAAGTTGAAAATTATACTTTTCATCCTTGCCAGCATTTCAACTCCCGTCACTTCACCCGGCCCTCCGGCCGCTCGTGACAATTCCTTTAAAGCTCGTTTATTCATGCTTTATATCAACCGTCAATCACCTTGATTGACAATCGACCGGAACGTTAATCGAATCATATCACCCACCGAACGTCAACTTTCGGGTGATTAGTACCACTCGGCTTTGCCGTCACCGGCTTTACACCTGTGGCCTATCAACGTCGTCGTCTACGACGACCCTGTAAGGAGATCTCATCTCGAGGCAGGCTTCGCGCTTAGATGCTTTCAGCGCTTATCCCGTCCGCGCGTGGCTACCCTGCCGTACGACTGGCGTCATAACAGGTTCACTAGCGGCGCGTCCAACCCGGTCCTCTCGTACTAGAGTCAGGACCTCTCGAATCTCCAGCGCCCACGACAGATAGGGACCGAACTGTCTCACGACGTTCTGAACCCAGCTCGCGTGCCACTTTAATCGGCGAACAGCCGAACCCTTGGGACCTTCTCCAGCCCCAGGATGTGACGAGCCGACATCGAGGTGCCAAACCGCCCCGTCGATATGAGCTCTTGGGGGCGATCAGCCTGTTATCCCCGGAGTACCTTTTATCCTTTGAGCGATGACCCTTCCACGCGGGATCACCGGATCACTATGCCCTGCTTTCGCACCCGATCGACTCGTTGGTCTCCCGGTCAAGCACCCTTGTGCCATTGCACTCTGAGGTTGATTACCAACCAACCCGAGGGTACCTTTGGAAGCCTCCGTTACGCTTTTGGAGGCGACCACCCCAGTCAAACTACCCACCACGCGGTGTCCCCTGTACCTAGGGTTAGATCCCAGACAAGAGAAGGGTCGTATTTCAACGATGGCTCCTCGATTCCTGGCGAAACCGAATCGTAGCCTCCGACCTATCCTACACGTCCCGTGCCCGGGAACAACGCGAAGCTGCAGTAAAGGTTCACGGGGTCTTTCCGTCCCGTCGCGGGTACCCGGCATCTTCACCGGAACTACAATTTCACCGAGCTCATGGTCGAGACAGTGCCCAGATCGTTACACCATTCGTGCAGGTCGGAACTTACCCGACAAGGAATTTCGCTACCTTAGGACCGTTATAGTTACGGCCGCCGTTTACCGGGGCTTCAATTCAAACCTTCGAGTTACCTCTGAGCTCTCCTCTTAACCTTCCGGCACCGGGCAGGTGTCAGGCCATATACATCTTCTTGCGAATTAGCATAGCCATGTGTTTTTGGTAAACAGTCGCCTGGGCCTATTATCTGCGGCTCTTTCACAAGAGCGTCCTTTATCCCGAAGTTACAGGACCATTTTGCCTAGTTCCTTAACCATGAATCTCTCGAGCGCCTTAGTATTTTCTACCTGATCACGTGTGTCCGTTTACAGTACGGATGATCATTACCTGAAGCTTAGCAGGTTTTCTTGGCAGTCAGCTTACCTGCATTATCCGCGCAACCGAAGCATTGCGGTACTATCACCTTTCATCTCTACCGGCGTGCTTCACTACCGGTATCAAAGAATACGGGTTTCAACGTACTATTCCGTCAGTACGCAGCAGTGTCACCTCTGCGTCGCTGCATCGCAGTTATGATCAGTACAGGAATATTAACCTGTTTGCCATCGGGATCGCCACTCGGCTTACCCTTAGGATCCGACTTACCCCCGGATGATTGACATTGCCGGGGAATCCTTGATCTTTCGGCGTGCGGGGTTCTCACCCGCATTATCGTTACTTATGCCTACATTTGCTTTTCCATCCGCTCCACAATACCTCACGATACTGCTTCTATGCTGAATGGAATGCTCTCCTACCGATTGTATCATCTACAATCCCATAGCTTCGGTTATATGCTTATGCCCGCGTATTATCCATGCAGGACCGCTCGACTAGTGAGCTGTTACGCACTCTTTAAATGAATGGCTGCTTCCAAGCCAACATCCTAGCTGTCTAAGCAGTCCCACCCCGTTTTTATTCCAACTTAGCATATAATTGGGGACCTTAGCTGATGGTCTGAGTTCTCCCTCTTTCGTCAACGGACCTTAGCACCCGCTGGCTCACTCCCTGTCTTCATGTTCTAGCATTCGGAGTTTGGCCGGATTTGATAGGCGGTGAAGCCCTCGCATCCAATCAGTAGCTCTACCTCTAGAACAAAACAACAGAGGCTGCACCTAAATGCATTTCGGAGAGTACGAGCTATTTCCCAGTTTGATTGGCCTTTCACCCCTACCCGCGAGTCATCCGAAAACTTTTCAACGTTTACCGGTTCGGTCCTCCATCACGTGTTACCGCGACTTCAACCTGCTCGTGGGTAGATCACAAGGTTTCGCGTCTAGCGCCACCAACTTAACGCCCTGTTAAGGCTCGCTTTCACTTCGGCTAACGGGCCTGAAGCCCTTAACCTCGCTGGTGACGACTAACTCGTAGGCTCATTATGCAAAAGGCACGCCGTCACCACATCGCGTGGCTCCGACCGCTTGTAGGCGCGCGGGTTCAGGGTCTATTTCACCCCCCTGCTCGGGGTACTTTTCACCTTTCCCTCGCGGTACTGGTTCACTATCGGTCTCTCGGGAGTATTTAGCCTTGCCAGGCGGTCCTGGCGAATTCAGGCAGGATTTCTCGTGTCCCGCCCTACTCGGGATACCGCTATCTTCGAAAGAGGTGTCGTGCACGGGGCTGTCACCCTCCACGGCTTACCTTTCCAGGTAATTGCACTTCGTCTTCCGTCGAATGTCGCGGTCCCATGACCCCGCTGTCGCCGAAACGGCAGCGGTTTGGGCTCTTCCCCGTTCGCTCGCCACTACTGGGGGAATCACATTTTGTTTTCTTCTCCTGCGGGTAATGAGATGTTTCAGTTCCCCGCGTTCGCTTGCATTACTGC
>CAJMRO010000122.1:0-4432 GCA_905215825.1 uncultured bacterium | reverse complement strand
GGCATCTGCGGCGCCAGCTCGTGCACCGGCGCGGCATCGCCCACGGCCGTGTACGTCGCACGCGGCAGCAGGTCCTCATCGTCGGCGTCGGCGCTGTACCATACGACCGGACAGCCCGAAAGACGCGCCAGCTGCGTTGCCATGGCATGCACAATCTGCTGCTGATCGGCACACCGCTGCAGCATGCGGTTGGTCTCGAGCACCATATGCGTGCGGCGGTCGCTAGCGGCAGCCTGTGCCAAGGCGCGGCGCAGGGCCAACGCAATCGAGCTCGACACAAGCGAGACCACGAACATGATGAAGAACATGCCGGGATAGACGCGGTCGATAAGCGACAGCGAGTAGCGCGGGTCGACAAACAAGAAGTTGTAGAGCGCCACGGCGGCAGCCGAGCTCAGCAAGCAATACAGGCGACTCCAGGTAAAGAATGCGCACAGCTGAACGGCGAACACATAGACGATCATGATACTCGGCGCGAGACCCGGATGGTCGAGTAGCGCGCCCACAATCGTCGCCGCGACCAGCAGCCCCGCCGATACGCAGGCGTCATACAGAGGAGTGCGGCGCGTCAGCGTTGTGCGCCGCCACCAAAAGCTATCGGCAATATCGCCGTCCGTACGGACGTCCATCAGCGCCCCGCCCCTCTCTCAAAAACAAAAACCACCACAAAGGGACAGGCACCTTTGTGGTGGTCTTCCCTCGTGGTGGTTCTAAGTGTAAAGCCTTCTACGACCGGCAGCCGCTAGACAAACAGCACGTGCGCGAGCAGGGCACACACGCATACCACTCCAAATACCAGCGCCACGACCGAAATCACACGATCGGCCATGTCCATGTTGGCACGATTCGTAAAGAACCGATCTTCGGCTGCGTCGACACGCGCCTCACGCATCATTTCGACCACCGCCTCACGGCCATCGAGCGCCTTTGTATCCATGTTTACCTCCCCGGCCTCATGCTTATCCATCAAAAACCAACTCCGTGTAGCCGCCGACGTCTACGGCCGCTCGTTGGGAGCCAGACGTTGCATCTTGTTCACGGCCTTGAACTTGGTGAACAGCGGCACGTACTCAAAGCTCACGTTGGAGTTCTCCAGGCCATACCAGCGCGCGGGTGTGCCGGCGGCGCGGCGGATGATGTACTTGAGCGTGATGGCCGTGCGCTCGCTGGGCTCCACGTCGCTCTCGGGCGCCAGAAGCTTACGGATCAGGACGAACTTGAACGTGCCGATGTTACCCGGATCCTTGTAGACCGAGTAGTCATGCGTCTGCGGCGGCAGCTCGCCGGTGGCAGCCAGGTCCTGAACAACCTGACGCAGGTAGGCATTGACGCGCTGGTTGATCTTGTAGCCCAGGTACAGATGCACGCGGAACACGTAGTCGGTGCCGAACGTCTCGACCGAATAGGCAAAGGTGTGCGGTTCGTCCATGGTCTCGACATTCACAAACCACCAGGCGCGGGCGCGCTTGGGATGCTTGTCCAAGATCGAATAGACGATATCGCGGTCGATGTAGTCGGTATGGGTGTCCTTGGTCAGGTACACGATGTTGTCGCTTATGCGCTCGTAACGGTCGTCGTCGCGCAGGCGCTTGAGCTGCGGCAGGTAGCTGCGCAGCGGCAGCAGCGTAAACTGGCGCTGCTCGACCGCCGTGCCGTTGTACCAGCACACCATAATGCCCATGATGAGTGCAGCCATGAGGATGGTGAAGTAGCCGCCGTGGAAGAACTTGGTGAGCGAGCTCACGAAGAAGAAGCCTTCGAGCAAAAGGAAGAAGGCCGCGAAGATCCACGGAGCAACCTTGAGCTTGCGCTCCTCATGCAGGTAGAAGAAGAGCAGCAGCGTGGTGCACATCATAGTCAGCGTAATGGCAAGGCCGTAGGCGGCTTCCATATGCGCCGAGTTCTGGAACAGCAGCACCACGATGACGCAGCCGACAAGCATGACGTTGTTGACCATGGGGATGTAGAGCTGGCCTTTGGTCTCGGCAGGGTAGAAGACCTGCATGTGCGGCATAAGGTCCAGGCGGCTGGCCTCGGACACCAGCGAAAACGCGCCGGTGATGAGCGCTTGCGAGGCAATGATGGCCGCAACGGTGGAAAGGCCTACGGCAAACGGGCGCAGGCCCGGGGCGAGCATCTGGTAGAACGGGTTGAGGTCGGCAATGCCCATGAGCTCGAGGTTGGCAGCGTTGTTCATAAGCCAAGCGCCCTGGCCCATATAGGAAAGCAGCAGGCAGCACTTAACGAACGGCCAGGTGGCGTAGATATTGCCGCGGCCGACGTGGCCCATGTCGGAGTAGAGCGCCTCGGCACCGGTGGTGGCGAGGAAGCAGCTGCCCAGAATCATGATGCCCGCGTGGTTGTTGGGGCTCAGCAAAAAGGCGATGCCACGCACCGGGTTGAGGCACAGCAGCACGGCGGGGTGCTGGAAGACAAAGAACAGACCCGTGCCGCCCAGGAACAGGAACCACAGCGTCATGATGGGGCCAAAGGCGTGACCGATCTTGGCCGTACCGATGCGCTGTACCAAGAAGAGCACGATGATGATGGCGAGCGTAATGGCGACGACGCGGCCCTGGTCATCGCCCAGCACGGCATGAACCGCCGGGATGGTGCGCAGGCCCTCGATGGCCGTGGTAACGGTAACGGCCGGCGTCAGGATGCCGTCGGCGAGCAGCGCGGCGCCACCCAGCATGGCGGGGATGATAAGCCACTTGCCGCAGCGCTTGACCAGACTGTACAGGGCAAAGATGCCGCCCTCACCATGGTTATCGGCGCGCAGCGAGATGAGCACATACTTGATGGTGGTCAGCAGCGTGACCGTCCACACGACAAGGGAGAGCGCGCCGAGTACGAACTCCTCCGTCACGCTTCCGATACCGCCGTTGCCGGCAACGAGCGCCTTGGTTACATACATAGGGCTGGTGCCGATATCGCCGTACACCACGCCTAACGTGACGAGCATCGCCGAGATGCTCACAGGAATCGCAGCGTGTGAGGCTGCCTCCTTGGCCTTCTGTTCCATAAGCCGGTTTCCTCCCAACTTTAACGTTCGAAGGGATTATAGGTAATCGGCCCATGTTTTAATGCACTGTTTTCCCAGCTAGATAAAGATTTATACAGTCTTTAGACTACCGCGTCGATATGGAATGTGACAAAGGGACCGTCCCCTTGTCACATTCGTCATTTTCCGAGCCAATTTTTGAACCACCACTCCATGGAGCGGCTCATCTCGGCCATAAAGGGGCTCGTGTGCTTGCGGGTGTAGATATCCACGACGCGCTCCCCCACCTCGCGGGCATGCGGACGGAACATCGCGTCCATCTCGGCCACCTGCGCGTCCATGGTCGCGGCATCCGCACGGCAGTAGCGCTCCTCGTGCACCAGGTTCACCACGGGGTGCGCGATTGCCGGACGCTCCTTACGGGGCGTGCCGATGATAAGCATCGATAGCGGCATGGTATAGGGCGGCAGATCGAGCAGCTCGGCAACTTCCTCGGCATTCTCGACGATATCACCGATGTAGCAGCTCCCCAGCCCCAGGGCCTCGGCGGCAACCACGGCGTTTTGCGCGGCGATCACGGCGTCCTGGGCCGCGATGGCAAAGTCGCCCAAACCCGGCGCGCGGCGGGGCGCCTTACCCGTACGCTCGACAAACTCGGGCTCAAAGCAGCCCACGTGCTCAAACAGATCGATCCACTTGGCATAATCGACCACAAATATTAGTGCCCAGGGCGCCTTGGCGATCATGGGCTGGTGGTCGCACAGGTCGACCAGGCGATCGAGCGTAGCCTGCTCGCGGATGCTCACGATGGAATACATCATCATGGCGCCTGCCGACGGCGCACGGCTCGCCGCATGCAAAATCGCCGCCCGCTGCTCGTCGGTCACCGCCACGGGACGGTCGTCGTCATCACGCGCAAAGGCACGCGTAGACGAGCGATGCTCCAACGTGTCCAGCACCGCGTTGCCCGTGGTCTCGACCGGATAGCCGTACGTATCCACAGCCTTGGTGCAAACCTGCTCGCTCATAGCCCCATCCCTGCCATTTCTTTAAGAAGCCTTTACGTTTCCGTGTAATTCCCGTCCATTATCGCGCAGGTCGCCACTACATTGCGCCACACCGCCACACGCGCGCGTTAATATGGCTGGTTGTTGTGCGCAGTCACCAATTGCAGCGCATATCTTGGTAACAATCGGGTAAACCCCCGCTTTCGTAGGTTTTAAGTTTGTGAGGAGTCTCAGCATGTTCGCTGCCGCCATCTCGCTCGTCGGTCTTGCGGCGACCGTCTACCTTGTCTTGCGCGAGGCCAAGGCCATTCGCGCTCAGTCGGGCACCGTTACCAAAAGCGCTCTTGGGTGGAGCGTCGCCTTCGGTCTGTTCCAGCTCTTTTTGACCATTTGGGGCGCCATTGGCCTCGTCGCCCAAAAC
>CAJMRO010000121.1:0-4462 GCA_905215825.1 uncultured bacterium | reverse complement strand
TATGGTCGGCGGCTTCGCTGGCGATGCGAGCGGGGACGATCTGCCTCCGTTCGACGTGCCGGGTGCGACGCCCGCGCCCAAGTCCGCTGTAGCTGCCCCCAAAGAGGAGGACGCTCCTGCAGCTCCCTGGGAGTCCAACCCCGGCGCCGGCAGCCCCTTCGGCCACCAGGGCGCAGCCCCGAGCATCCCGCAGACCGAGGACGAGGCCAAAGACCTCATCCGCAGCGTCTTCGGTCAGGCCACCATCTTCAAACCGGTGGAGTAGCCGTACGGGCGGGTATACTGCTCAAGAAGAGAACCCCTTGCCCGGGCGCATTTGTATTTCGGACATGTGTAGTGTGGTGCCGCGTATGTCGCATTTGAGCAGACAGGTGCGTGACGGTCGGCCTAGGATGCTGAGGTCGATACGATACGTCGCATGGCTGTCCGTGTACTCGACTTGCTCGGCGTTAATGGTTGCTCCGATTGCCAAATAAACGCCTAGCTCGGCATCGACAATCTTGAAGTCCTTTATCTTGACCTTGAACTCTTGATAGAGGGACGGGCTGTTGTAGTAGACGGTTCGGGTTCCGTCGGTGCACTCATCGGTCGTCTCCCATTTGACGACGGGCTGGTCCGAGCTGGCTATCAGCAGTTCTGCTCCAAAAGCTATGGCATGGGTGATGACAACCAGCAATGCCCAGCCGACAAAGAGATAGAGAACCACATATGCAACGGGGTGTTTTGAGCGGATGTTTTGGAGCGCGTTGGGGGCATTCATGGGGCACCTCCAAATTACTATCTATGGCAATCAAATTATACCCCGCTGCCATGCGCGTCACCGTGAGCAACGGATCGGCATGCAGGTCTTTAGCGGTGCACATGAAATGTCGGATTCCGGCTCTACAAGATTTAGCTTTCAATATTATGCAGATGCGAATTATTCAACTTTGCATAATCTTCGGGTGCGGCTTGCACTCCAGGACATGTATATCGACTGAGGTAGCGTGACTGCCCCGCTTGCTGGCCGCGCGCCGTGGTACGATTTTTGAGTTTGAAAGTCCCGCCGCGTCCCGGCTGCCCTTGCAGCTCGGCGTGCGGCCGCACGTAAAGGAGCCATCATGGCCGGTATGAACATGCAGCAGATGATGAAGCAGGCCCGCAAGATGCAGGAGCAGCTTGCCGCCGCGCAGGAGAACCTCAAGTCCCAGACCGTCGACGCCTCTGCCGGCGGCGGCATGGTCAAGGTGACCGTTAACGGCGAGATGGAGCTCGTCAACCTCACCATCGATCCCGATGCCCTCGATCCCGAGGACGTCGATATGCTGCAGGACATGATTATGGCTGCCGTCAACGAGGCCGTCCGCGGCGTCAACGAGCTCGCCAACAAGCAGATGGGCGCCATCACCGGCGGCCTCAACATCCCGGGCATGCCGTTCTAAGACACGCATATATATATGAGTGCGAATCACAGTCTGCAAAAACTGCTCGATGAGCTGGGCCGCCTGCCGGGCATTGGTCCCAAGTCGGCCCAGCGCATCGCCTATTACCTGTTGGAGGCCGACGCCGAGGAGGCGCGCCGCCTGGCCGAGGCCATCCTGGAGGTCAAGCAGGAGGTCCACTTTTGCAGCCGTTGCTTTAACTACGCCACGGCCGACGAGTGCTCCATCTGCCAGGACCCGATGCGCGATACCACTCGCATTTGTGTGGTGGGCGAGCCGCGCGACGTCCAGGCAATCGAGCGCACGGGCAGCTACCATGGCCTGTACCATGTGCTGGGCGGCGTGATCAGTCCCATGGACAAGATTGGTCCCGAGCAGTTGCACATCCGCGAGCTGCTGGCGCGTCTGGGCCACGAGGATATCCATGAGGTCATCATCGCCACCAACCCCAACATCGAGGGCGAGACCACGGCGAGCTACCTGGCCCGCACTATCAAGCCGTTGGGCGTCGAGGTGTCGCGTCTGGCAAGCGGCCTTCCCGTGGGCGGCGACCTGGAGTATGCCGACGAGCTTACGCTTGGCCGCGCCATCGAGGCCCGTCGCGCGATTTAGGTGGCGAGCCTGCTCCTGCCGTATGTTTTCCTCGCGACGCACGGGGTAGTCATAATTTCCCTGTGCGACTGTAAGTTTGTTGTGCAACAAAGATGTTTTGTATCCGCTTATCGCATGGATGCTTCCACTCGCATCCTTAATTTGCTCATTCGTTGCGCAACCTTTTGGGTTCGCTGATACACTCAAATATGGATTCGAATGAATGCGCCGCTCCCGAGCGGCGTGTTTTTGTTGGAGGAGAACGCATGCGGCCCGGTGGCACTCAGACAAAGCGCGGCGCCGCGGTGCGCATGCGACGCCGACTGGGCTTGGCGCCGCGGGCGTACGCACTGCTATCGTGCTCGCTGGTGCTGGTCATAGCTGGCGTTTCTGCCTATGGCATGACCGTGCCGTCCATGATGCAGGCGCATGCCGCACGCGAACCGCGCGTGGGGCATGAGGTCAAAAGTGATCTGGGCACCACGACTGGATATGCTTGGGCAAGTGTGGTCGCGCATATTGTGTTTGGCACCGACGATGCGGACGGCGCCGAGGCCCCGGACAACGAAGTCACGCTTGCCAATGGCAAAACCATCGTGCTCACCAACACCAAGATCATCGATCGGTTGTCCAACAATAGCGTGGCGGCAACGGTGAATAAGGTCGAGCAGCAGAAGGAGCAGGACGCCCAGCAGTCCGGAAAGCCCGGTAGCTCGGATAATTCTGGCTCCGGCTCGGATTCATCGAGTTCGGGCGGCGGCTCTGGGTCGGGTTCCTCTACCGGAGGGTCTGGAAACGGCGGCTCGACGGGCGGCAACACTGACAACGATGCAAACTCCGGTGGCCTTTCCGCTGCTGAGGAAGAGAGCATTCACAGTTGGCTTGTGACCAAGTACAACATGCTCGACGGCTATGTTTCTCGTGCCAATGATGTGGTCTCGACCTATAACTCTACGGGAGATCCTAGGCCGTGCGACAGCCTGGTCGGGGAGATGTTTGTCATTCGAGCCGAGTTCGGTCGTCAGACATTCTCGCCCCGGTCAAAGTGGTATCAGCAGTATGCCAATCTGTGGGGCTGTTATACCAACCTATGTCAATGGGTCGGCCATTACGGCGATGATGACGTCGCGCTCGGTAACTTCAACAATAACGTGGCGGCGCTTGCCCTATGATGACCGATCTTGCATCCACCACACCACAATCGCTCGGTCGCGATCCCATGGTCGGCCTGCGCCTTGCGCGTGTCGACGGGTTTGAGCCGGCCATTGCGCTCGGTCAGGACGAACTGCCTGCCTATCTGCGTCGTTTTACGATGCTGTTTGCCGACGATGCCACCATACGCCGTGGCGGTATCGGCCGCGTGACGCGTGCCGTCAACGCCCAAGGCGAGGCCGTGGCACTCAAGCAGCTCATCTTGCCGGCGCGCGATGAGTTCGACGACGATGCCGCTCACGAGGCGCTGGTCGCCAAGTTCAAGGCAGCGTTTCGCGAGGAATACGAATGCCATCGCGCCCTTTCGGGCCTCAAGGGCTTTCCCCGCCTCTATGGCTGGGGCGAGGTCGACGGTGTGCCTGCAATTGTCATGGAATGGGTCGAGGGCGAGACGCTTGCCCGCTTGCGTTCGCGACTTGCCGTGGACGATGCCGGACGCCTGTCGCCGCTTGTGGCGGCGCGTCTGGGTCGCGACCTGTTCGATCTGCTCTGCCGTATGAGCCTGGTGGGCGGGGGCTTTGTCCATCGCGATATCTCGCCCGCTAATATTATGGTGCGCACGGCGCGTCTACCGCTTGACCGGCAGCTTGCCGAGGGCACCTTTGACCTGTGCCTGATTGACTTTGGCTCATCGCTGGCGCTTGAGCCTGCGTCGGCCGTGGCCGGTACCGGCGGCAAGGCATCCTTTACCGAGCGTTATGCCACGCTGCGTCGCGCGACGGTTGCCTATGCCCCGCCCGAGATGCTCACCGACGATATTCCCGACCTGCGTGCTTTGCGTATGTCGCCGGCGATTGACGTCTATGCCGCGGCAAGCACGGTTTACGAGCTCATTGCCGGCGTCGCGCCATACGAAGCCGCGCCGAGCACTTCGGGCGCCTCGGGTTCGCGCAAAAGGACGCGCGACATCGCGAGCCCCTACCGTCTTAAGATGGACACGCGGCCCGACTATCCCATTGGTGCCCATGCGCCCGGTTGCGATTTGACTCAGCTGCTTCGTCGTGAGCCCGATGTGGCGCTCGCCGCGGTCGAGCAGGCCCAGCAGCTAGGGCTTGAGCCGGATTCCGAAGAGCTACGCGATGCGCTGGCGTTTGTCGATGCCCAGCTGTTCGACGTGGTGATGGCCTGTCTGTCCAGCCATCAAAAAAATCGTCCCGAGCCGGCGGCGGTCGAGGCGGCGCTCTCGGCGTTTTGTGACCACTATGCGCAAAATGTCGGTCGTTCGCTCCGCGGCGAGC
>CAJMRO010000120.1:0-4484 GCA_905215825.1 uncultured bacterium | reverse complement strand
TTAACGGCCTCGGACTCGGCGCTTTCCCCCAAGCGGGCATCGAGGCCCACAAAGTCGTTGGCGTGCACGCAGCGCAGCGCCTCGGCAGCCAGCTCGCGATCTTCGCACGCCGCCAGCAGTTCCTTAAACGGACGCACACTGCCCGCGATAATGCGCGCACCGGGAAGTGCCAGCTTGCGCACGGCCTCGGCGACCAGTGAGACAATCTCGACATCGCCCGCGGTGTCGCCCGCGCCGATGAGCTCAAAACCCAGTTGCGTAAACTGACGCGAGCCGCCGGCATTGCGCTGGCACTCGCGGACCACCGGCGCCTCGTAGCGCAGGCGCAGGGGCAGATCGGCCGCGCGCATGCGGGTCGAAACCAGGCGAACGATCGGCAGTGTGTTGTCGGGACGGACCACCAGCAGGCGACCGTCGTCATCAAAGAGCTTAAACGGCGTGTCCGCAATGCGGCCGCCCTCCTCGAGCGAGCCCTTGTCCTCGAGCAGCGGCGTCTCGACCGGCAGGTAATGATGCTCCCTAAAGCAGCCCTTCACCGTCAGCGCAATCTCCTCGCGCGCCTGAGCCTCCTCGGGCAATATGTCCCGGAATCCCCACGGTGTGGCCGTCATCTGGTGAGCCTCCTCATGCTGTGTTTCATATTGAACAGAAGACCGGCATAGCTCCGCCGGTCTTCTGGGTACTTTAGCATACTAGAGTGCTTGCGGGGAAAATCCGTCGTAGCCGCTCACACCGTATTCATTTGGAAACATAGGATAGGTTGCCGCAACCCAACCCCACCTAGGCGCCAATCGCGCGTCGGTACTCCGCCATAACCTGAGCGTCGGCCGCCGCAGGATTGGCGAAATAGCGCCAGTCATAGGTCTCGGCCGAAACAACTCCGCGATAGCCGCGCGCCACCAGCCTATCCAGGTCGGCGCGCATATCGCGGTCGCCGTCACCCCAGGCAAGATGCGTCGTGCCGTCTGCCGCAACATCGACAAAATGCACGTGGGCGACATCATCGCCAAGCAGATCGAAATAATCGTCGATGGTATCCCCCGCCACCGCCATAGCGCCCAAATCCAGACATGCCTTAAGCGCCGGATGATCAACTGCCTCGATCATGCGCTTCGTATCGGCCGCCGAGTTCACGATCATCGACTCAACCGGCTGTAGGGCCTCGAGCACCAGTCGCACGCCGCGTTCTCCCGCATGCTCGGCAATCGCACGCAGCATCGAGGCGCTGCGACCCCACGCGTCCTCGATCGGCTCGTTCAAAAATGCCCAGCCGCTCGAGACCATGACCTGCTCGGCTCCAAGTTCCGCCGCGATATCCACAACGTTCTTAAAGTACGCGAGCGTGCGGGCGCGCGCCTCATTCCCACGCGCCGCAATATTCCACGGCTTGGGGTTGTTCTGTTCGGGACAAAGCCCCACAATCCGAACGCCATACCGCTGTGACAGCTCCCGCACCTGCTCGAGCGAATCGTATCCATGGCAATCGACATACAGATGCATCGCCCCGGTCCAAAGCTCGCAACACGTGTAACCCGAGGCCGCTGCCGAAGAAAAGAATTCCTCAAGGTCAAAATAACGATGGCTGATATTCATGACGGCAAGCTGCGGATACTCCATCTTGTCCACCTTTCGGCAAAAGGGCGCCGCAGCACAGTGTGCGCGACGCCCCCTCTTACATTGTTCTCATTATGACGGATACTCTACTGGACACCAAGCACTCCAAAGAACGCGCCGGCGATACTCACGAGCAGGATCACGAGCATGATGAGCAGCGGATTCATCTTCTTCTTGAGCATGAGATAGACGATTCCAAACAGCCCCATCGTGACAAAGCCCGGGAAGATTCCGTTGAGCAGCTCGGCCAGCGTCTGAGCACCATCGCCCGCGCCGACCATGAGCGGAATGTCCACGGTGACCATCTCCATGGTCATAGCACCGATCACCATGGCGCCCATGATAGAGGCCATCTTGACGATCGTGTCCATAATGCCCGATTCCTGGACCTTGCTGATCATGTCCGAGCCAAAGCGATATCCCACAAACGTCAGCAGGTAACGGATGATGTAGTGAGGGACGTTGAACACGAGCAGGAACAAAATCGGGCCAAGAATGGAGCCCTGCAGCGCCAGCGACGTGCCGACACCCGTTGCCAAAATTCGCAGCGTGCCCCAGTAGAAGGCATCACCCACGCCGGACAGCGGTCCCATCAAAGCAAGCTTGACATTAGAGATCGCGCTCGTGTCAAAGCTATCGTCAGTAGCGTTGACCTCCTCCATTGCAGCGGCGATGGACATGGGGAGCGTCGAGATGTACGGCGTGACGTTATAGAGCTCCATATGGCGCTTAAGGGCGGCCTTAAAGTCCGCATCCTGCGGATACAGCTTGCGAAGAATCGGCATAAGGGCCCACATAAAGCCGATATGGCCCATACGCTCGTAGTTCCACGAATGCTCATAGGGAATCGAGCGCCAGAACAACTTCTTAAGGTCTGCGCGGGAAATCAGCCCGTCGTAAGAAGACTCAAACTTAAAACTCATCGAACCCACTCCCAATCGCAGGATCCTCGGTTGCCACTGCGGGCTGCTCCGCTTTTTTCTTATCACCCAAAACCGTCATCGCGACGACGATGATCGCGGCAAAGATCGCCACGCCCGTCGTGCTAATGCCAAAGTAGGCGACGAGGAAGAAGCCAGCGAAGAAGAACGGAGCCACCGTTTTGTTCATAATCATCTGCGCCAGCATCGCAAAGCCGAGTGCGGGCAAGAAGGCGGCGGCGACATCCATGCCGGTCTGAACGAAATCGGGGATGATGTTGAGCAGGCTGGCAACAGCATCGGCGCCAAAGAAGAATGCCAGGGGAATAATCAGCAGGCCGCACCAGCTCTGCGCGTAACCGGCGATGAGCATGTTGCGCGTGATGGCCTTGGTGTCCCCGTCCTCGACGTTTTTGTCGATACGGTGCACCAGCAGCAGCATGACCGGCTGGCCCAGGGCCGTATCGAGCGCCAGGACGATCGTGGCGATAGGAATACCCAGGGTCAGGGCCGCCGAAGCGTCCGCGCCGGCCTGCATGGCAAGAGATACGCCCAGGATAGTGCCGGAAATCGTATCGGGCGGGTTATAGGCGCCGACCGAGATGGCGCCGACCATGGCAAGCTCCATCGTGGCGCCCATAATCGTGCCGGTCACCATGTCGCCCATGACAAGGCCAACCAGAGGTCCGAGCACGATCGGGCGCTGGAGGTAGCTCGTGCCCGTCAGCCACTCGGAATAACCCAAAAGGGCAATCAGGAAAATCAGGATTGTCTTGATAACCATGACGGCCCCTAACCGATGACCTTCGCAGCGTCAGTCTTCGCATCTGCCGGAATCATCTGAATGAACAGTTCATAGCCCTCGCCGAGCAGTTCCTTCACGTAGGCCTCGTTCTCGGGCGTGAGGAACACGCTCGTCGAGACCTGGCGGGCATTCTCGCTAAAGGCAACGTTGCCGAGGTTGATCTTCTTGACTCCCATCGCCTTGGCGACGGCACCGGCCTGCTGAATCGTCTCGCAAACCACGAAGAGTTTGTACTTATCGGTCACACCGCTCTGGAGCGCCTTGACAGCATCCTCGGTGTTTTTGACGACGACCTTGCATCCTTCGGGCTTTGCAAGGGACAGGGCCTGCAGACGAAGCTTGTCATTGAGGACCGTGTCGCTCACTAACAGGATGCAGTCGGCACCCAGAGCCGAGGTCCAGCTAACGGCAACCTGGCCGTGAAGCAGTCGATAATCTACGCGAATCATCTGAATCATGATGTGCTCCTAACGATTAAAACTCATCGAGTTCGGCCTGCCCCAGCAGGTCGTTGACGTACTTGACCTTAGTGTCGTCCGCCTCGACGATTTGACGAATGGCCTCGTCGATCGGAGTGGAATCGGGTACGAACAGCAGCTGAATAAGGAGTGGCAAGTTCATATTGGTCACGAGGTGCGTGTTGGGACGCGTCTGGACGATCTTGGTGAACTCGTTGTTGACGCTGCCGCCGAACAGGTCAGTGCACACGACAACTTCGTCGTCCGCGGCAAAGCCGTCCAGAATCGCTGCAGCCTCCTTGGACAGGTCCTCGTTTCCGTCGACATACATAGAGAGCGCATGGACGTTTTCGCGCTCACCGGAAAGCAGGCCGATGCTCTCGACGATTCCAGACGCGAAATGAGCATGGGACGCCACGATAAACTGCCTCATTCGATTCCCCTTCCTAGCGAATTTCGGCATAAAAATGCCCGGACGCATGCGCCCGGGCAGGGTGCTTCTTAAATGAGTGGTCAACTATTAGTAGTCGAACTGGTGATAGTAGCGACGGTAGTTGAGGTTGTGCTTGGTGACCGTCTCGTAGTAAGCGGCAAGGCGATCGGTGATCAGCGAGGAGAGGATCCACGGAGACACGATGACGCGGAACTCGTCGTCAAGGCCGGGGATCGCGAACTCGGCGGTGTCGA
>CAJMRO010000119.1:0-4564 GCA_905215825.1 uncultured bacterium | reverse complement strand
AGCGGTATCATATTAATTCCGTAACCGTCCTCGATAACGTCAAGATTGCCGTATCTGATACTGTTTCTGATAACGGTTGCAATGCAAGCAGGATTGCCGACAGCCGCCCCCATCCAAAGAATATCGTGGTTACCCCACTGAATATCGAGCGAATGATAGGTGAGCAGGCGGTCCATAATCTTGGCAGCGCCGCCGCCACGGTCGAAGATGTCGCCCACCAAGTGCAGGTGGTCGACGGCGAGGCGCTTGATGAGCGAGGCAAGCGACTCGATAAAGTCATCGGCGCTGGCGGTCTCCAGAATGGATTCGATAATGCGCTCGTGATACCGCACGCGGTAGTTGTTCTCATCCGGATGCGTGTGCAGCAACTCGTCGATGATGTAGGCGTAATCGCGCGGGATGGCCTTACGCACCTTGGAGCGCGTATAGCGGCTCGAAAGCGAGCGGGCAACCACAATGAGCTGGTCGAGCATGGTCTTGTACCAGGTGGGGGAGTCCTCGCGCCGGCTGCGGACCAGCTCGATCTTCTCGCGCGGGTAGTAGATGAGCGTGCACAGCTCGCCCTTTTCGTCAAAGGAGAGCGTGTCGCCAAAGATCTCGTCGACATGCTCGCGCACGACACCCGAGCAGTTGTTGAGGATGTGCATAAAGGCTTCGTACTCGCCGTGCACGTCGCTCATAAAATGCTCGGTGCCTTTGGGCAGGTTGAGAATGGCCGAGAGATTGATAATCTCGGTAAACGCGGATTGCTCGGTGGGAAATTGTCTCGACAGCAGACGCAGATACTTGAAGTCTTGCGGGTTGCGATCGAATGCGACCATGAGGCACCTTCCGATGTGGTTGGTAAAACTGACAAACAGCGTCAAACGTTTATCAGTATGCGCCGCTTTTGTTTCGATTGGAGATGGGAGGTCAAATTGTTGGCCGAACGGTTTGGTAAATCGATTTAGTTGAGGTAGATATGGCGGTTGAATGGAGACGCGGGGTCGTTTTTGCAGGCGCATACCTCCGGGATCGATAGGGATGATAACGGTAAAGATGTTCACTACCTTTGGTTCAATTTGGTAAATAGTGGACATTTGTACCGTATTCACGATTGCTGTGCGATAATTTGCGCAGTAATGAGTAAGGAGCCTCATATGAGTGATTTTGTCCTGACCTGTGAATCCGCCGCCGACCGAACCCGCGAGTTCTTTGAATCGCGCAATATCCCTGTCGTGTGTTTTCATTACGAGATCGACGATGTTGTCTATACGGACGATCTGTATCAGTCGATTGCGCCGGACGAGTTTTTTGCCCAGATTGCCGCGGGCGCCATGCCCAAGACGTCTCAGGTGAGCGTGGGTGAGTACGAGGAGTTTTGGGAGCCGTTTGTTGCCGAGGGTAAAGACGTGCTGCACCTGGCGTTGTCGTCGGGTATTTCGGGCACGTATGGATCGGCCTGCGTTGCGGCGCAGATGCTTGCGGATCGCTATCCCCAGGGCGGCAAGGTACGCGTCATCGACTCGCTGGCGGCGTCTTCGGGCTTTGGCCTGCTGGCGGAATGTGCCGCCGACGTTCGCGATAGCGGCGCTTCGCTCGACGAGACGGCCGCTTGGATTGAGGAGCATAAACTCAACCTGCACCACTGGTTCTTCTCGACCGATTTGTCGAGTTACCTGCGCGGCGGTCGCATTTCGGCCGCGAGCGCGATCATCGGCACGGCGCTCAAGATTTGCCCGCTTATGACGGTCGATTGCGAAGGTGAGCTGGCGCCACGCGAGAAGATTCGCACCAAGAAGCGCGCGATCTCCGAGATGGCCAAGACCGTGATGGCGCATGTGCAGGACGGCGCGGATTATTCGGGCAAGTGCATCATGTCGCACTCGGCGTGCCGCGAGGACGCCGAGGCCGTTGCGGCGCTGATAGAGGAACAGGTTCCGCAGCTCAAAGGTAAGATTGAGATCAATAGCATCGGTGCTCTGATTGGCTCGCATACCGGCCCTGGCACGGTGGCCGTCTTCTTTATGGGCGACAAGCGCGTGGACTAACGTTCGTGGGCTGGCTGACGGTTTTAACGGCTGCGCCTGTCCCTCCCGACATTCGATAACAGAAAAAGGCCCGTCCCGTTGTTTGCGGGACGGGCCTTGCTGCTGCGGCTAGCGTTTCTTTCCGCGGAAGAAGAAGCCGTGCAGCGAGGGTTTGAGTCCGCGGCTGGCGCGACGCTCCTCGATATGATCGTGGATCGAAGCGACGCGTTCGATGACTTCGTCGGGAATCGGCACGTCGGGATTCATGTTCTCGACCTGGCTAACCTCGGCGGCGGCGACCTGGTCGATAATGGGCACATCGTCGCGCGAGATGACGGGCGTGGCGTCTTCTTTCATCTTGCGGTATCGCTGCATCATGTCGGTCTGAAGCTGCTGGGCCGAAGGCGGCGTCCAGATGATGGCGTTGGCGCCAGCGGCGATGGTTTCACGGATGCTCTCGGGCGTCTTGCCGCCCGGTGCGATGAGCGGCAGGTTGGGATAGTGCTCGCGCAGCTCGCGCAGGACCTGGGGCGTGTTTTTGCCGGCGGCGATGTTGAGAATCTTGGCTCCGGCGCGCACCTTGGCGTGAGCATCGTCGTCGCAGCGAACGACCGTGGCGATGACGGGGATGTCGGCGATGTTGGTGATGTGCTCGACCATCTCGGCAGTAGCGGGGGAGTTGACCACGCAGCCCGCCGCGCCCTGCATCTCGGATACGGCCGCCATCTGCACGGAACGCTTACCGGTGGTGGTGCCGCCGCCAACGCCCACAAAGACCGGGCACTCGGCAACAGTCAGCAACGCTTGCGTAATGGCGGGCTGCGGCGTGAAGGGGTAGACGGCAAACACGGCGTCGGCATTGGAGTTGCGGATGACCGCCACGTCGGTGGTGTAGATGAGCGATTTGATGCGGCGGCCAAAGAGCGTAAAGCCGCTGGCCTCCTCGATCTCATCGGGCATACGGAGGGCTGCCTTGCGCAGACGCCCGTCGATGGGCAGCGGCTCCATGGGCAAAAGGCCGTTGGGAGTTACGGCCACCTGGGGCTCGGTAAATTCGTCTGTAAGCTCAACCTCGGAGAAGTCGACCGAGGCGACGATGTCCTCGTGAACCTCGGCGGGAACATCGATGGGGGCTTGGTCGTTCGTCGCGGCAGGCGTCTCGAAGGAGCTGGTGCCGACAAAGGCGTCGACGCGCTCGTTCAAATCGTTGAGAGAATCCATGGCGGCCCGTTTCTATGCTGTGCGGTCGGCAGTGTACGACCGGCGTTGCGAGTGCTAAATCGTTTGACGAGTTGATTTTTCCCCGCTGCGCCATCCGTTAGACTGAAGGGCCGGCGAACGTGAAGGAGCTGTGGTGGCGGGAATCGAGGTGCTATCTTGAATGTCCCGTATACAAAAGAGAGGTGACGCGGTATGGAATTCTCGGCAATGTTGGGCTCGATTGGCCTATGCGTGGGCGCAATCGTTGCCGCCGCGGTCATCTACTTTGCGGTCACGGCCATTAAGGGCAAAAAGGCTGAGCGCAAGGAGCGTGAAGCGCTTGCGCGGCATAAGGACCAGCAGGACAGGCGCGCACGGCGATAGCTTGTTGAGTTTTGAATCCGTGCGCTAGCTGCGTTTTCGGACCAGGGCGATATAGAAGCCCTCAAAGTCGCGACTGGGCGGAATGGTCAGCGTGCCGGGCATGCCGTTGGCAATGGCCGAGACGTGGCCTTCGGCAATGGCTTCGGTAAGGGCGTTGCACTCGATATGCGGATCCTCGCCGGCACCCTGGGCGCGACGCGCTTCGCTTTCGCTTGGCGTGCCGTCGAGGGGGATGAGCTCGCAGTCCATGTGCTTGTCGAGGGCCTCTTGCAGGGCATCCTCGTTTTCCTGCGGCAAGATCGAACAGGTCGAATAGACGAGCGTGCCGCCCGGTTTGAGGGCCCCCATGGCGCGGTCCAGAAGCGCGCGCTGCGAGCGGGCGCACTTAACGAGCAACTGTTCGGTGAGGCCGCGCAGGCTCTTTTCGTTGCCGCTGATGACGGTGCCCGTGCCGGTGCAGGGGGCGTCGAGCAGGATACGGTCAAAGCGGAAGAACTCGTCGAGCTCGCGTGCGTCAATGCGCATGACGGGCACGATTTTGGCGCCCTGGCGACCCAAGTTTGCCTCGAGCTTTTCGGCGCGGGGAATGCTCATCTCACAGGCGGTGAGGTGCGCCTGTCCCTGGGTGAGGGCGGCGATCTGCGTCGTCTTGCCGCCGGGGGCCGCGCACATGTCCAGGATGTCCTCGCCGGCCTGGGCGCCCAGCACCAAAGGCGGCATCATGGACGACAGGCTCTGCAGGTAGATCTTGCCGTCACGGTAGATGTCGAGGTCCCACAGGTCGGATACCTGGGCGTCGGGCAGGATGAAGGCATCCTGATACCACGCGACGGAGCGGTGGGCGATCCCGGCGGCGTCGAGTGCCGCGGCAATGTCCTCGGCGGTCGCCTTGAGCGTGTTAGCGCGCAGCGTGACCGGGCGCGCGGCTGCGGCGCCAAAGCCCTCGATCATGAGCTCGGCATCGGCAGGGG
>CAJMRO010000118.1:0-4635 GCA_905215825.1 uncultured bacterium | reverse complement strand
TGGCGGCAGAGTGGGTCATGCCCGAGCAGCCGATGGTCTCAACGAGGGCCTCCTCGATGATGCCGTCCTTGACGTTCAGCGTGAGCTTGCAGGCGCCCTGCTGAGGTGCGCACCAACCCACACCGTGCGTAAGACCGGAGATGTCGGAAATCTCCTTAGCCTGGACCCACTTGCCCTCCTCGGGGATGGGTGCGGGGCCGTGGTATGCACCCTTGGCAACGGGGCACATGTTCTCCACTTCCTGTGAGTACTGCATGCCTCTCCTCTCTATCGTGTTGGCGTCCCGTCTGGGGGCCGTGGCTGGCGATTGCCGGGCGACCCTTCGAAAGGGACATGACATGCAGCCCCTATAATACCGCGAAATGCACGGAATATTCGGCGAACGGCTCAGTTTTCGTAGCGAGAAGTCCGGAAGTTTTAATTGAAACGGTTTAACTCTATGTTCTGTGGTCGTGAACTTCCGTAGAGGGGGTCCGTCTTGGGCAAGCTATTGGTCAGCTCTTGTAAGCATTGCGGGGGTTGACCTGTTGCAACGATGCCGTTCGCCGCCTGATTACTGCCTTTGGCCGCGCGAGTGTATTGTTTTACGTGAATGTTTTGATGGCACGCTTCAATCGTGCTGTATTGGATGGCAAGCAGATCCCGGCGAAGGGAGCGCCATGCAGCGCGTTTGGAGAACGGTTACCGGCTTTTACCATGTCTGTGCCCGCGGTACGGGCAAGCAGCTCATCTTTGAGGGCGATGACGACCGGTGGGAGTTTTTGGAGCTGATGCGTGAGTGCTGCCGCAAGGCGGGCGTGACGGTTATCGCCTGGTGTCTTATGGGCAATCACGTGCGTCTGGTGCTTGCAGATTACGAGGACGCGATGAGCGCGGCGATGCACCGGCTGCTTTTGACGTACGCGCGGCGGTTCAATAAACGCACGGGGCGCACGGGCCATCTGTTCCAGAACCGTTTTGACCGGCGTTCGCTCGATACCGATTGGCAGGTGATGGAGGCTATTCGCTCCGTACACGCCGATCCGCAGGAGGTGGGCGTTAGCCTAATCGAGCGTTATCCCTGGAGCAGCTTTGCGGAACATCTGCGCTCTTACGACTGTGATGCGGCCGATGCCGCGAGGGGATTTTCTGATCCTTCTTGCGTGCTTGAACTTTTTGGTTCTGCCGAGGGCTTTATTGCCTATTCGCTTTCGACGCCGGACGGTAGCGAGCCGGCGCTGTGCGATATGAAAGAGACAGAGTGGGAACGCCACGCCTTTGCCGACAAGATGGCGAAGAGTCTCGGGGTTCCGCTCAATGTGGTTAAAACTGCACCGCCGGCGCAGCGCGATACCGTTATTGTTGGATTGAGCAATGCCGGCTTTACGGTGCGCCAGATTGAGCGGTATACCGGGATTGGCAAAAGTACCGTCTCTCGTATCGTGCGCGCCCGCGCGCGAACGGCGATGCGGGCTGGCGGAAACGTGATGTAAGGTCGCCTGTTCATCGCAGCTGGGGTCGTCCATACGCCGCAACCAGCGTTCAAAAGCTTGGTACGGTAACTGCACTTCTTAATATGCATAGAACAATCGTCATCTTGCATAAAATAACGGCTCGGTCCGGGTTTGCCCGTGCCTACCCCCGTCTGCGCCGTGCAAAAAACGGAGTTTTCAGCATCGTGTTGCTGTCGGCACCGCCGCAATCTTGCAACATACGGGTCCCGAAGCTATTGATTCCCGCCGTTGCGCCCCCGAAGCACGTGCCTGCGTCCCGTCAGACCGCGATGCTTGTTCTAAAACACAATATATATGCGCCTAAAGACGTTGATTAACGCTTTCGATGCGTATACACACAGCTTGGCGTGCTGAATACTCGCAAAAATGCACGCCGCTCCCTATGGGACCCGTCTGCGGCAGGCGCGAAGCGAGTCGGAGCTTCGCAGAACGGGGCTTGGCGCATTGCTTGGCGGGCCCGGGGCCCTGCCGCAGGCCTTTGGTGCTGTGGAAAACGCCCGTGCTCGCGTCTGGCTGTGTGGCAAATGTCAGACGGGGCGCCGGACGCGCGGACTTTGTGCGTTCGCGCTCATTAGGTAAAAACAGAGCCGCCCGTATCGGGCGGCTCGGCAATCAAAAACCTTGGATTCGGGGCATAAACTACTGGTTTGTTTGCCCCTCGAGCATGCCGTCGAGGGTGCGCCAGGCGAGCTCGGCGCACTTGACGCGGGCGGGCATGTGCGAGATGTCCTGGAGCTGGGCGGCTTCGTCCAGGTCTTCCAGGTCCTCCTCGGAGAGCTGCTCGCCGCGGATCATGGCGAGGAAGAGCTCTGCCAGGCGGTGAGCTTCCTCGACGGTCTCGCCGGTGATGAGGTCGGCCATGATGTCGGCACTGGCCTGACTGATGGCGCAGCCGTGGCCGGTAAAGGAGGCCTCCTCGATCACGCCGTTCTCGACGCGCAGCTGCAGGGTGAGCTCGTCGCCGCAGCTGGGGTTGATGCCGTCGTGCTCGTGCGTGGGAGCATCCATCTCGTACTTATAGTCGGGGTGCGAGTTGTGCTCCATAAATGTGGTGGAGGTGTACAGATTACCCATTGAACGTGCTCCAAACGTGATGCAGGCCGGCGATGAACTTGTCGATGTCGGCCTTGTCGTTGTAGAAGGCCACGCTGGCGCGGCAACAAGCAAGGTTTTCGACACCCAGCCAGGTAAGCAGCGGCTGCGCGCAGTGGTGACCGGCGCGGATGCAGACGCCGTCCATGTCCATGATGCTCGCGACGTCGTGCGGGTGGATGCCCTTGACGTTAAAGCTCACAACGCCGTGGTGGTTGTCCCAATAGATGGAGCCGATGATTTGGACAAAGTCGAGCTGCATGAGTTCGCCCATCAGATAGTGGACGAGTGCCTGCTCGCGGGCCTGGATGTTCTCGTAACCCACCGTGTTGACCAGGTAGTCGAGTGCCGCGCCCGTGGCGAAGATGCCGGCGGCGTCCTGTGTGCCGGCCTCGAATTTCTCGGGAACGGGCGCCCAGACGGCGTCCTGCTCGGTAACAGAGTCGATCATCTCGCCGCCGGTGAGCATGGGCGGCATGGCGTTGAACAGGTCCATCTTGCCCCACAGCACGCCGATGCCCATGGGGCCCATGGCCTTGTGCGCGCTAAAGGCAAAGAAGTCGGCGCCCAGGTCGGCCACATCGACCGGCATGTGCGGCAGCGACTGCGCGCCGTCGACGACCAGATAGCCGCCGTACTTGTGCACGAGCTTGCCGAGGTTCTTGACCGGGTTCTCGACGCCCAGCACGTTGGAGACCTGACCCACGGCCAGAATCTTGGTCTTGGGACCCACCTTGGCCAGGACCTCCTCGGTGGTGAGCTGGCCGGTCTTGGTGGGATAGAGGTAGACGAGCTTGGCACCGGTCTCGCGGCAGACCTGCTGCCACGGAATCAGGTTGGAGTGGTGCTCCATGATGGTGATGACGACCTCGTCGCCGGGCTCCAGCACCGTGGGCGCAAAGCTCTTAGCGACCAGGTTGAGCGACTCGCTGGTGTTGCGGGTGAAGACGACTTCGTTGGCCTGGGCGGCGCCGATGAGGTCGGCGATCTGCTGGCGGACCTTGGCGATGGCATCGGTGGCCTCGACGGACAGCGAATACAGGCCGCGCAGGGGGTTGGCGTTCATGCGCTGGTAGAAATCGCGCTCGGCGTCGAGCACGCAGGCGGGGCGCTGCGCGGTGGCGGCGCTATCGAGGAAGGCGATCTCGGGGTGTTGCTGGAACAGCGGGAACTGTGCCTTGTATGGATTAGTCTCGATGTCGACGGTGGGCCAGCCGCGCGAGGCCTCGTCGCTGGCGTCGAGCTCCATGGGCTCGGGGGCGGTGCAGGTATCGCATTTAACGTGCTCGGTATCGATCATGCGAGCTCCTCTTCAAAGTTATCGATCAGGTTGTTGCCCAGGCGGACGACGGCAGCGCGGGTGCGCTCATCGGTGGCGGAAAGCGCGGCGTCCTCCAGCTTGGCGCGGATGAACAGATCCTCGGCGGCGTTTTGGTCAAGGCCGCGGCAGGCGAGGTAGAACAGCTGCTCGTCGCGGACGTGGCCGATGGTGGCGCCGTGGTTGCCGGCGACGTCGTCCTCGTCGCACAGGATGACGGGGACGGTCTTGTTGTCGACGCCCTTGTTGGCGAGCAGCACGGTCTCGCGCTCGGTGCCGGTTGCGCCCTTGCAACCGTGCACGAGGTCGATGGTGCCGCGGTAGACCTTCTTGGACGTGCCGGTCAGCACGCCGTTGGCGTCGATCTCGCACTCGGTCTTGCGGCCGCGGTGGCGCAACTCGTAGTTAAAGTCGCGCACCTGCTCGCGGGCGCCCAGGTAATCGGTATCGATGGTCACCTTGGCGGTGTCGCCCAGCAGGTCGCCGGCAAGGCCGGTGGCGCTGGCGCCGGCACCCAGGACGGTGTGCTGCACGTTGACGCGCGCGCCCTCGTCCAGGAACAGGCCGGTGTCGTCGAGCGCGATCCAGCTGTCGTCGAGCGTCTGCGTGCAGGTCGCATTGACGGTGGCGTACTCGTGGGCGCACACGCGCAGCACGGAGCCCACGACGCCCTCGCCGGTAACGGGGGAGTCCAGGGCGATCTGCAAGTCGAGCGTTGCCTGCGGGCGGGCG
>CAJMRO010000117.1:0-4723 GCA_905215825.1 uncultured bacterium | reverse complement strand
CGCCCTTGCCGCGATGTGCTCCGAGGAGGACAACTGATGACCAAGACAGCCGATTCCATCCAGGCCGAGAAGGGCGCGCGCAAGCCGCTCGAGCTCAAGGCGGAGGGCGCCGAGCTCTCCCCGGCGCACCGCACGGACTTCAGCCACGCGCACCTGCGCCTGGGCATCGACGTGGGCTCCACCACCGTTAAGCTCGCCGTGCTCAACGACGACAACCAGATTGTCTACGCCAAGTACCAGCGCCACCACACCGACGTCCGTGCCTGCGCCCGCGACCTGTTCGAGGGCGCTGTGACCGTGCTGCCGACGGCCCAGATGACCTGCGCCATTACCGGCTCGGGTGGCCTGCTGCTGTCCCAGTGGCTCGACCTGGAGTTTGTCCAGGAGGTCATCGCCAGCAAGCGTGCCGTCGAGACCCTCATCCCGGCCACCGATGTCGCCATCGAGCTGGGCGGCGAGGACGCCAAGATCATCTACTTCGATAATGGCATTGAGCAGCGCATGAACGGCACCTGCGCCGGCGGCACGGGCGCGTTCATCGACCAGATGGCAACCCTGCTGCACACCGACGCGAGCGGCCTCAACGAGCTCGCGGCCAACGCCACCACCATCTATCCTATCGCCAGCCGCTGCGGCGTCTTTGCCAAGACCGACGTCCAGCCGCTGCTCAACGAGGGCGCCCGCCCCGAGGACGTGGCTGCCTCCATCTTCCAGGCTGTCGTGACCCAGACCATCTCGGGCCTGGCGTGCGGCCGTCCCATCCGCGGCAACGTCGCCTTCCTGGGCGGCCCGCTGCAGTATCTCTCCGAGCTGCGCCACCGTTTCTACCTCACGCTCAACCTGGACGAGGAACACCGTATCGTGCCCCAAAACGCCCACCTGTTTGTGGCGAGCGGCGCCGCCATGGCGCACGAGTCCAATAAGCTCAGCACGTTCCCGCAGCTCATCGAGGCCATCGATGCCCTGGGTGACACGCAGGGTGCCGAGGTCGAGCGTCTGGATCCGCTCTTTGCCACCGACGAGGACTTTGCCGAGTTCAAGACCCGCCACGACACAGAGGTCGTCCCCAAGGGCAAGCTCGAAGGCTACACCGGACGCGTGTTCATCGGCATCGACGCCGGCTCCACCACCATGAAGGCCGCGCTCGTGGGCGAGGACGGTCAGCTGCTGCACACCTGGTACGGCAACAACAACGGCGACATCCTGGGCACGGCCAAGGTCATCATGGCCGATTTCTACAACCACATTCCCGCCGGCTGCACCATCGGCCACGTGACCACCACGGGCTACGGTGAGGCGCTGCTCATCGAGGCCCTCAAGGCCGACTCCGGCGAGATCGAGACCGTCGCGCACCTGCGCGGCGCCAAGGCGTTCCTGCCCGGCGTCGAGTTCATTCTGGACATTGGCGGCCAGGACATGAAGTGCCTGCGCGTCAAGGACGGTGTCATCGAGCACATCATGCTCAACGAGGCCTGCTCGTCGGGTTGCGGTAGCTTTATCGAGAGCTTCGCCGTCTCTATGAACATGGACGTGCGCGCGTTCGCCAACGCTGCCATCCATGCCAAGGCTCCGGTCGACCTGGGAAGTCGCTGCACAGTCTTTATGAACTCGCGCGTCAAGCAGGCGCAAAAGGAAGGCGCCACGGTGGGCGACATCGCGGCCGGCCTGTCCTATTCCGTCATCAAGAATGCCCTGTTCAAGGTTATTAAGCTGCGCGATCCCAAGGAGATCGGCAGCCAGGTGATCGTCCAGGGCGGCACCTTTATGTCCGACGCCACACTGCGCGCATTTGAGCAGCTCACCGGCGTGCATGCCGTGCGTCCCGACATTGCCGGCTGCATGGGCGCCTACGGTGCGGCCCTGCTCGCCCGCGATCGCGCCGGTGCCGACGGCACTTCGACCATTCTTTCTGCCGAGGACATCGCGCACCTCACCGTGACGCAAAAGCATGTCCGCTGCGGCCGTTGCTCTAACAACTGCCAGCTTACCGTCAACGACTTTGGCGGCGGCAGGCGCTTCATTACCGGCAACCGCTGCGAGAAGGGCGCCGGCCACAAAAAACAAAAGACCGAGGCCCCTAACCTCTTCAAAAAGAAAAACGAGCTGCTCTTTAACCGCGAGGTGTTGAGCCCCGACGAGGCCCCGCGCGGCACCGTGGGTATCCCGCGCGCACTCAACATGTACGAGAACTACCCCTTCTGGCACGCGTTCTTTACGCGCCTGGGCTTTAGCGTGCAGCTGTCCGACCAGTCGAGCAAGAAGACTTACCAGGCAGGCATCGAGTCCATGCCGTCCGAGAGCGTGTGCTATCCGGCCAAGATGAGCCACGGCCACGTGATGAACCTCATCGACCGCGGTGTCGACTTCATTTGGATGCCGTGCGTGCGCTGGGAGCGCAAGGAGGATCCGACGGCCGGCAACTGCTATAACTGCCCCATCGTCATGAGCTACCCCACGGCGCTGGCGCTCAATATCGACGAGATCCGCGAGCAGAACATCGAGTTCCTGTATCCGTTTGTGCCGTATCACGACAAGACCGAGCTCAAGCGCCGCCTGTACCAGGTGCTCGCCGTCGACCGTGTGGCCGATGCTGAGGCCGGTCGCGGTCGCGTGCGCGGTCCTAAAATCACGCGCTCCGAGGTCGATGCCGCCGTCAACGCCGCCTACGAGGCAGACGCGCGCTTCCACGAGGATATCCAGACCATGGGCGAGGAAGCTCTTAAGTGGGTCGAGGACCACGGTGGCCATGGCATTGTGCTCGCCGGTCGTCCCTACCACAACGACCCCGAGATCAACCACGCCCTGCCCGAGCTTATTTCGAGCTTTGGCTTTGCGGTCTTTACCGAGGATTCGCTCGCGCATCTGGTAAAGCCTGAGCGTCCGATTCGTGTCGTCGACCAGTGGATGTACCACAGCCGCCTGTACGCCGTCGCCCGTTTTGTGACGATGCGAAACGATCTGGACCTAATCCAGCTCAACTCTTTCGGCTGCGGTCTGGACGCTCTGACCACCGACCAGGTGCAGGAAATCCTTGAGGCCAGCGGCAAGATTTACACCGTGCTCAAGATTGACGAGGTGTCCAACTTGGGCGCCGCGCGTATCCGTATTCGCTCGCTCATGGCGGCGCTCAAGGACCAGGAGGCCGAGCGCTTGGCCGAGGCCACGGCTGCGGGCGAGGCCTACGAGCAGGGCGACGCCGCGCCGGTGGCGCCTTCCACGGATACTCCCGCGTTTGCGAGCCGTAAGTACACGTTTGAGGCGCAGCGTGAGAGTGCTTCGACCGCATGGCCCAAGGTGCCCTTTACCGAGCAGATGCGCGAGGAGGGCTACACCATCCTGTGCCCGCAGATGGCGCCGATCCACTTTGACCTGGTCAAAGAGGTGTTCCGCGGTGCCGGCTACAACTTGGAACTGCTGCCCTCGACCGATCACGACGCCGTCGAGGCCGGCCTGCGCTATGTGAACAATGACATTTGCTACCCGTCGATCCTGGTGACGGGCCAGATTATGGAGGCCATCGAGAGCGGTCGGTACGACCTGTCCAAGACGGCCGTGGTCATCAGCCAGACCGGCGGCGGCTGCCGCGCTACCAACTACATCGCGCTCATCCGCAAGGCCCTGCGCGAGAGCGGCCACCCCGAGATCCCGGTGATCTCGCTTTCGGCCGTGGCACTCGGCGAGGACAACCCCGGCTTTAAGATTACGCCGGCGCTGCTTAAGCAGGCAGTCTACGCGGTGCTCTTTGGTGACGTGATGATGCAGATGCTCTACCGCTGCCGTCCGTACGAGGCAACGCCCGGTGCGGCGAACGCACTCTACGAGGAGTACATGGCGCGCGCTCGCAAGCTGGCGCCCAAGTTTAACCGCCACAACTACACCAAGCTGTGCCGCGAGGCCATCCGCGCGTTCGACACCATGCCGCTCGTGGGCGAGGGTACCAAGCCGCGCGTGGGCGTGGTCGGCGAGATCCTGGTCAAGTTCCATCCCACAGCCAACAACCACGTGGTCGATGTCATCGAGCGCGAGGGCTGCGAGGCCGTGGTGCCGGGTCTGCTCGACTTTTTCCTGTACTCCATGAGCAACGCCGAGCTGCAGAAGGACGAGTTGGGAAGCTCCGCTACCACGCGCGCTGGTATGCAGGCGCTCATCAAGCTCGTGGACTGGATGCGCACGCCGGTGGAGGAGATGCTTGAGAAGTCCCGCCGCTTTGAGGCGCCCGAGCGCATCGGCACCATGGCCGACAAGGCCCGCACGGTGCTTTCGGTGTGCAACAACATGGGCGAGGGCTGGCTGCTCACGGCCGAGATGCTCGACCTGATCGATCATGGCGCACCCAATATCATCTGCACGCAGCCCTTCGCGTGCCTGCCCAATCACGTGGTGGGCAAGGCCGTGATTAAGGAGCTGCGCCGCCAGCATCCCGAGAGCAACATCGTTGCGGTGGACTATGATCCTGGTGCGTCCGAGGTCAACCAGCTCAACCGTATTAAGCTCATGATCAGCGTGGCCAAGGAAAACATGCGCGCCGGCAAGGGCTTTAAGCTTGAGAAGGTGGCGCCGCTCGCGATGGACGAGGTCACCGGCCAGATGCGTGCCCACGACGGCTGCGTGAGCTGCGGTTCGGTCGATGAGAGCGCCGTGGCGTCGGTCGCTGAGCGCCTGGGACGCGGCATTAAGAAGTAGCTGGCCTGCTATGGGCTGGATATGAGACAAACGGGGGGGA
>CAJMRO010000116.1:0-4809 GCA_905215825.1 uncultured bacterium | reverse complement strand
CGAGCGGGGGCTCCTATCTTTTTAGTGCCCTCGGATTGGGTCATAGTGTCTGTCGTTGCCAAAACATCGACGTTGCCGGGCCGGCACTTGGGGACGTTCCTTTTCTGTCGGCACCTGGGGACACTCCTTAGTCATTGGGGACGTTCTTAAACGACTGGTCAAAGGGGACACTCTTGATGCACTTGGCACTTGGGGACGTTCCTTTTGTGCCGGCAGTTTGGGACACTCCTTGCGTTAAGAGGCTGGCGTGCGTCAACCTATTCTCGTTGCAGTAAAAAAATCGCCCCGTTCTTGGTTGAGGACGGGGCAATTCGTCTTTTGGACTTGTGCAGCCAGGCTTATGCAAAGCGGGCGACGAGCTCCTGGAGCACGTCGGCCATCTTGACGAGCGAACTGACCGGGACGAACTCGTTGACGCCGTGGTAGCAATAGCCGCCGGTGGAAAGGTTGGGGCAGGGCAGACCGCGGAACGACAGCTGCGCGCCGTCGGTGCCGCCGCGAATCGGCAGCACTTGGGGCTCAACGCCGCAGGCAAGGTAGGCTTCCTTGGCAACATCAATAAGCTCGGGATAGTCACGAACGATCTCGGCCATATTTCGATACTGCTGCTTAATCTCGACTGTCACGCGCTCCTCACCCAGACGCTGGTTGAGCATCGAGGCGGCGGCATCAATAAGGTCGAGTTTCTGCTGGAACTTGGCGGCGTCATGGTCGCGGACGATATAGCGCGCTGTGGCGTGATCGACGGTCGCAGATACACCCTCAAGGTGATAAAAGCCCTCGTAGCCTTCCGTATACTCCGGGCGCTGCACGTAGGGGAGCAACGCGTTGAAGTCGCAGAACAGATTGCCTGCGTTGACCATACGGCCCTTAGCGTCGCCCGGGTGGATGGACTGGCCCTCAAAGCGGACGGTCGCCTCGGCGGCGTTAAAGCACTCCCACTCCAGTTCGCCGATGGGGCCGCCGTCGACCGTGTAGGCGTACTTGCAGCCAAAGGTAGCGATATCCAACAGCTCGGCTCCGTGGCCGATCTCCTCGTCAGGGCAGAAGCAAATGCCGAGTGCGGGATGGGGCAGAGAAGGGTCCTGAGCGATACGCGCGACAAGCGACATGATCTCGGCGACGCCTGCCTTGTCGTCCGCGCCCAGCAGCGTGGTGCCATCGCTGCAGACCAGGTCCTCACCTGCGAGGTCGTTCAGGGCGGGAAGCTTGGCGGTACTCATGGCAACGGGCTTACCGTCAACCGTGCCGCAGACCAGGTCGCCGCCTTCGTAGTGTACGATGTGCGGTTTCACGCCGGCACCCGGTGCAACTTCGGTGGTGTCGAGATGGGCGATCAGGCCCAGGGCGGGCTTGTCCTCAGCGCCCGCACTTGCGGGGATATGCGCGCAGACATAGGCGTGCTCGGTCACGTGGGCATCTTCCGCACCAAGCTCGCGCAGCTCTTCAGCCAGCACGTTGGCAAGGTCAAACTGAACGGCGCTCGAGGGTACCTGGTCGCAGTTTGCATCCTCGGACTGCGTGTTGATCTGGACGTAGCGCAAAAAGCGCTCGAGGACATCGGGGTTCGTGGTGGTGTTTTCCATAAAGACCGCTCCAATCTTGGTCGTCGTGTGCAACAAGAACTCTAGCACGGTATGCCACGGCATACCGCGACGCTTGGATGGGGTAGAATCAGCCATTGAATGCAGAAGGGACGGAAGATCATGGATACGACAAATAGCTCGCGCGAACTACATCTGACGGTGGCGAACGAAGACTACTTGGAGTGCATGGTTCGCATTGAAAGCGAAGAGGGGGAAACCAACGGCGTTCGATCGGTCGACATCGCGCAGCGCCTTGGCGTCTCCAAGGCATCGGTCAATAAAGCGGTTTCGGCTCTCAAGGCATCCGAGCTTGTCGAGCAATCGCACTACGGCAAGGTGATCCTGACCGATCGCGGCCGCGAGGTTGGCACGGCTATCTGGTACCGTCATCGCCTCATCCGCACGTTTTTGGTTCAGGAGCTCGGTGTCGAATTTGAGCGAGCCGATTCCGAGGCCTGCATGATGGAGCATGCGCTATCCGAGGACACGATGAGCCGCTGGCTCGCCTATCTCGAAAAGCAGGGAATCAGCGTCGAGGAATAGCGGGATATATATGGATACGAGTTATTACAACCGCTTTGGTGCCGAGGAACTTACGCGCCGCTTGTCGAGCGAGACCTTGTTGGCGCAGGGCCCCATGGGCAGTGTTTTGTTGAGTGAGTACGATGCCGCCGACATTCCACCGGCGTTTTGGAATCTGGCAGAGCCGCAGACCGTTTCTCGTATCCATCGCTTGTATGTCGCCGCCGGCGCGCAGGTGCTCATTACCAATACCTTTCAGGCATCGAGCTATGCCCTCAAGCACGACCAGATTGCGCCGTCCGTGGCGGAGGTCAATCGCGGGGCCGTCGACGATGCCCGCCAGGCGCACCCTCAGCTACTGCTGGGCTCGATGGGCCCGATCGGTATTGAGTGGTTTGCCGAGGACTCTGTCGAGTATCGTGAAATCCGCGGCATTGCGCGTGAACAGGCGCACGCCTTGCTCAATGCTGGTGTTGACGGTCTGCTGATCGAGACGGTGACGTCTATCCGTAATCTGCAGCCCATGCTTGCCGGCGCCCGAGATGCCGCCGACGGCATGCCTGTTCTGGTGAGTTTTGTCGTTGACGATAAAGGCGACCTGCTGGGCGATGGCCTCAACATCGAGGCAGCCGTTTTGTACGCCGAAAAACACGGCGCAAACTCGGTTGGTGTTAATTGCTGTTCGCTTGCGGCCGCGAATGCGGCGGTGCCCAGGATGGTTGCATCGGCGACTACTCCCGTTACGGTGCGTCCCAACGTAGGCGATCCGGTCCAGACTCAGGATGGCCCCGTATGGCACGAGAATCCCGAAGCTTTCGCGCGCGCATGCATCGAATGGAGACATGCCGGCGCCGCAATGGTGGGCAGTTGCTGTGGAACCACGGCAATCACTACGGCAGCGATGGCCGAGGCGCTCGATATATAAAGGGCAAAACCGCTCCATACGGGGCGGTTTTTTTATTGCTTGCATGTCCTCGGCAGCATTTGCCCAAATGGTGAATGCTGGTGCCGGCAGGTTGCTGAGTGCGTGTTGCGGGTATACCTCACGCGTACCATGATCCAAACACTGTGAGGTGTCTGCGCGTGTGCGCGATAATTCATTTTGGAACTGACGGTTGGCGCGCTCGCGTCGATGAGGACTTCACTGCCGATAACGTTGCCCGTATCGCCGATGCCGTCGGCGAGTTGTGGCAAAAGACCAATCCGGGCAAAACGGTATATATAGGGTTCGACACCCGGCCCCTGGCGAGCGAGTTCGCTGAGCTTGCGGCGGGCGTGCTAGCAGCGCACGGGCTGGACGCCGTGCTCGCTTCGCGACCTGTTCCGACCCCTGCCCTTACGTGGGCGGCGGCTTATGACGGTGAGGCGTGCGGCGCGCTCATGGTGACGGGGTCCCATCATCCGCAGGGTTATCTGTGCCTCAAGATTCGCATGGGTGACGGCTCGACCGCCAACCAGGATGTCATCGAAGAGCTCGAAGAGACCATGGCTCCCGAGCCAATGGGGATCGAGGGGCAATATCGCACCGCGGATATCATTCCTGACTATATGCAGGCGGTGGCATCGTTTGTCGATGCCGAAGCCATCCGCGGCGCGCACCTGCGCGTGGTTGTCGATCCCATGGGCGGCGCAGCCCAGGGTTATCTAGCCGACTTGCTGCGCGAGCTTGGCGTTGAGGTGCACGAGATTCACGCCGGGCAGGCGTCTGACCAAGAAGATATCTGCCCCGACCCCGTTGAGCCTTGGGTGGACGCTTGCGAGCGCACGGTTATCGATGACGGAGCTTGCGCTGGTCTGGTGACCGACGGCGACGCCGACCGTATCGGTGCGGTTGACGAGCGCGGCAGATATATACATCCGCATCAGATCATGGCGCTCGTTTTGGGCGACTTGGTTCAATTTCGTAATTTGGAGGGGCGCGTCGTCGTCAATCTTTCATGCTCGACGCTCGTGCGTCGCATTGCCGAGGCGCTTGGCTGCCGCGTGACCGTCAAACCAGTCGGTTTCAAATATATAGCGGCGGAGATGAAAAAGGGCGGCGTCCTCATGGGCGGCGAAGAAGCCGGTGGTATCGGCATCGCCGCGCATATGCCCGAGCGCGATGGAATCCTCGCCTGTCTAATTCTGTGTGAGCTTATGGCAAAGACGGACGCGCCTTTGGGCGTTCTGGTCGACCAACTCGAGGACAGTTTTGGTAAGACGAGTTACGGTCGACGGGATTTGCGCCTTGAGGCCGAAGATGCCGAAACGTTACGAACCCTGCTGCCGGGCGTAAACCCCAAGTCGATTTGTGGCAAGGTGCCGCAAAACGTTAGTCATATGGATGGCTTGCGTTTGTCATTCGAGGATGACACGTGGCTGCTGGTCCGTCCTAGCGGGACCGAACCGGTGGTGCGCGTCTACGCCGAGGGGTTCTCGGTGGAAGAACGCGATGAGTTGCTCGATGCTGGCTGTGCTTTAGCTAGGGGGACGTATCCGCTTTAACCATGAGACTGCCTTATATAAAGAGATGCTCGGCGAGCGGTAGTTAACGGCTGGCAAACGTTAGTCGGATCACAAGATGTGTAGGAAATGTGTACGCCCAGATTCCCGCCCACGGCGCCCCTCCGGTCTGGCAATATATCTCCTTGCCGCGCGGCCCGGTCGAACCGGGAACCAGCGCAGGCGTGCACCTTGAGAACCGGATACTGCGAGGATGGAC
>CAJMRO010000115.1:0-4975 GCA_905215825.1 uncultured bacterium | reverse complement strand
GTGCGCGTTGTTGTCATCTCGACGGGCTACCTGGCGGAGCAGATTGAAGCGGCGACAGCACCCTTTGCTGCCCAGGGCATGCGCTTTCACTTTGTCCGCAACCCGGATTACCAGAAGACGAACGCCATCGTCTCTCTGGAGCGCGCGGCGGGCTATGTGCGCGGCGAGGCGCTTTTGATGCTGCACGGCGATCTTGTCTTCGATGAAGGCTGGATACGCGACGTGCTTGCTGCGAAAGCGACGGATCTGGCGGCAGTGGATGCGACGCCGCCGCTGAATGAGAAGGATTTCAAGGCGCGCATTGAGAACGGAACGATCGCTGCCATCGGTGTGGACCTTTGCGGCGAAGATTGCGTGAATTTTATGCCGTTCTATAAGCTCAGCGCGCAGGCGCTGGATCTCTGGCTGGAGGCGGTCCCCGCGGCCACCTGCCGCGGCGAAACGCAGATCTACGCCGAAACGGCGGCTGCGCCGGTGCTCTGCAAGATGCAGCTGGCGCCGTTTTCCTACGCCGGGCGGCTACTGGCAGAGATCGATACGCCGGAGGATCTGGCGGCGGTGCGGAAATATCTGAACAACAATCCACAACTTTGAAAGGAAGAGAACAATGGCAAAAAGAGATTTTGAAAAACGTCAATACGTCTGCCCAAAATGCGGCTGCACCCGCTATGAAAGCGACCAGTTTCAGGCCACAGGCGGCGGCTTTGCGAAGGTGTTCGAGGTGCAGAACAAGCGCTTTGTCACCATCACTTGCGAAGACTGCGGCTACACCGAGCTTTACAAGAGCGATACCGGTCTTGGCATGAACATTCTCGATCTGCTGATGTAAGAGAAAGCGAGGCGACGATCCATGGATCTGCAAGATACCCTCACGGCGCCGCGCCATCTCGCCGAAAACGATCCAGCCGCGAAGCGGATAACGCTGCAGAGGTATTCTGCCGCGCCGCCAGCGATCTCGGTTATCCGCTGAGCATCGCGGAGCTCGCCTTCGCCGGGGAAGCCGACTACGCCACCATGCGCCGAGCCACCAACGGCGGTGGCGAAAATTCACCGGTGCTCGACGGCGAAGACGACTACTACGATCTTTTCATGAGCGAGCTTGAGGCGCTGCGTTACGCGGAGGATGCCAGTCATCGATAAAATCTCACAGTTTGCAGTGATTTGGGGATTTCAAACCGCGTGAAGTATGTTATACTATAGGCAACGTATCCTGAAGGAGGAAAATGAACACATGGCAGTCATTACCATTACCAAAGAAAATTTCGAAGAGGAAGTTATCAAAAGTGAAAAACCTGTGCTCCTCGATTTTTGGGCAGCCTGGTGCGGTCCTTGCCGCATGGTTGGTCCAATCGTTGAGCAGATCGCAAATGAACGCGCAGACATCAAGGTCGGCAAGATCAACGTTGATGAACAGACCGAGCTGGCCACCGCGTTCCGTGTGATGAGCATCCCAACCCTCGTTGCTGTCAAGGACGGGAAGATCGTCAACCAGTCCGTTGGCGTCCAGCCAAAGGCCGACATCCTTGCCCTGCTTGACTGAGTTTTAAAGCTGAAGCGCTGGCATTCTGCTGCGGCAGGAGGCTGGCGCTTTTTTGTGCGCCGCTGGCTGTGATTTTACAATCAATAAACACCGTTGATGAAAAAAGAGGAAAAAGGTCTTTCCATTCCCCTGCGTATCAGTATAATAATAATCAGCAAGGGCGATTTAGCTGCTAAACAGCGGATCGTTCACAAAGAGGTGTTGCCCATGGAACGGATGGATGTTTACATCACTGCCTACCGCCTGATCAACAAATACAATGCCAAAACCAAGCAGCCCAAAACCTTTGGCACCGCCGAAACCGTCTGCGGCTCTGAAGCGCAGGTGCTGGACGTTGTTGCCCACACCCAGCTCGTCACCTGTTCACAGATCGCAAGCGCGCTCGGGATCACCAAAGGCGCTGTCTCGCAGACCCTCGCCAAGCTCGAAAAGAAAGCCCTCATCGAGCGTGCCCCTGCTCGCGATGGCTGCGGCACAGTCGCCATCAGGCTGACAGAAAAAGGGCAGGAAATCCTCACCAATTATTATGCCTGGCGGGACTGGCGGCTGCGAAAAGTCACCGCTGCCGCCCGCGCCCTGCCGCCAGAGAGCGCCAAGGCCATGCTCCAGATGCTCGAAGCTTTTGAAGAAGCGCTCGACCAATATTAATTGGGCGCAGAAGCGCTCGACCAATATTGACTGGGCGCAGAGCCTTCGACCAATACCAGCCAGCTGCCAAAGCCGCGCTCATCATCAATCGACAAAAATGGAGGAGTTACCATGTTAAAGCTAGAACATATTTCTTACGGCGTGCCTGATCGCCCAGATATTCTCGTCGATGTCAATTTGGAGATCGACGAACCTTTTGTCGCCATCACCGGTCCCAATGGCAGCGGCAAAAGCACCCTCATGAAAGTCATCTGCGGCATCATCCAGCCCAACAGCGGCCGCATCTATTTCAACGGCCAGGATATCACCGACTGGTCCATCACCGATCGCGCCAATCTCGGCATCAGCTATGCCTTCCAGAAGCCAGTTGCGTTTAAGGGCCTGAAGGTCATCGACCTGCTCACCCTCGCCAGCGGCCGCGGCACCACGCTCAGCGAAGCCTGTGACTATCTCAGCGAAGTCGGCCTCTGCGCCCGTGATTATATCGACCGCGAGCTCAACCCCGATGCGCCCGAGATTCCCGCCGGTCCGGCGCCGGTCGAGGGCATCATCATGGATTTTGAAACGAAGGAGGAGTAACCATGGCCGAACCCACGCTTTTGCCCGAGCGGCTTCAGTACCGCCCGACCAAGATCGAGCTCGACGAGAGCATCGAGAAGGCCAAGGCGACCCTTCTTAAGAAGATCAAGCGCTCGGTGTATGTCTACCGTGTTGACTGCGGCGGCTGCAACGGCTGCGAGATCGAGATCTTCGGTTCCATCACGCCCGTCTTCGACGTCGAGCGCTTTGGCATCAAGGTCGTGCCCTCGCCTCGTCACGCCGACGTGCTGCTGTACACCGGTGCCGTGACGCGTGCCATGCGCATGCCGGCCCTGCGCGCCTTTGAGGCCGCACCCGATCCCAAGATCGTGGTGTCCTATGGCGCGTGCGGCTGCACCGGCGGCATCTTCTACGACAACTACTGCGTCTGGGGAGGCACGGACAAGATTCTGCCGGTCGATGTCTACATCCCCGGCTGCCCGCCCAGCCCCGCGCAGACCGTCTACGGCTTTGCCATGGCACTTGGCCTGCTGGACCAAAAGCTCCATGCCGAGACCACGGTGGAGGCCGCCGACGAGCAGGCCGATATCCTGCACCCCGGCGTGCCGTACAAGCTGCGTGTTGCCATCGAGCGCGAAGCTCGCGCCATGAGCGGCTACCGTTACGGCCGCGACCTGGCCAACGAGTTTATGGATACGCTCGAGGGCGCGCCCAAGGGCGATATCCGCGGTGCCATGGCGCTGCTCATCGACAAGCAGGACGATCCGCGCCGCGTCGAGGTGTACTCGGCGCTGCAGGATCTGGTGCTGGCCGGAGGTCGCTAGATGGAGCTCACGGACCGCTCTGGTTACTTCGCGGGCCCCGGTATGCTCGGCGGCTCCTTTGGCGATGCCTCGCGCGCAAGCGACGAGGCCGCCGAGGGCGTCGCCGACCCCTGCCTGGGCCATGCGCCCGACCAGGTGGTCTTTTACGAGCTCACGCGTAAGTTTGTGGAGACCGAGGAAGACGTTCCCCAGGAGGCCTGCGACGTGCTGTACTACACGCTCGCCGTGGGCCACCACACCGGCGTGCTCGACTGCTTTGAGCCGCGTCTGTCGGTGCCGGTGGATGTGTTCTATTCGCTCGTCGACGCGTTGCCGGAGGGGGAGGCCCGGACTAAGTTTGAGGCCATTCGCTTCTTTGGCGAGTGCCAGCTCGACAAGGCGGCGGTGCCGTCGCTGCTCGAGGCCTGCGACACATTACTCGACGAGCGCGGTTTTCGCGGGTCGGCCAAGGCCGGCATCTCGGTGTTCGACGACGACTTTGGCCTGCATGCCCAGCAGGTCGCGTTCTTAATGAAGTTCCGCGATTTGGTGGAGCGCGTGCGCGATGTGTCGGGCGTGTATCTGACGGGAAGGTTGCAGTAATGGGTCACGTTGTGGATGGACGTGTGAACGGCGCCCCATTTGCGGGTATCGTGCTCACGGCGGGAAGCGTACTGCGTGCCGACGATGCCGCCGGCCCCGTGCTCTCCAAAAAGATGGAGGACGCGCCGCTTGCCGGCTGGTACACCATCGATGGCGGTCAGACGCCCGAGGATGACATCATCGAGGTCAAGCGCGAGCGTCCACCGCGTTTGGTATTGGTCGATGCCGCCGACATGGCGCTGCCCGTCGGCGCCATCCGCTTGCTCGACAAACGTGATGTGGCCCGCAAGTCGATGTTCACCACGCATTCGCTTCCCTTGTCGATTCTGATCGAAGAGATTGAGCAATCGTGCGAAGATATCGTCTTCATAGGGATTCAGCCGGGCGATACGGAGTTCTATAACCCCATGTCCCCGGAGGTCTTTGAGGCCGTCGACGCCGTGTACGACGCCGTGGCCGCCAACGACTTTTCCCACTTTGTCCGCTTGGGGCAGGAGCAATAGCAGCGCTTGTCTCTGCTGAATAGGAAAGAAGTGATTGACATGGCAGATTCCAAGGTGGAGTATCCCACTCCCGATTGCCTGGCGCCCGCCGCGATCGAGGCCAAGACCGAGGCCGCCGGCGTGACCAAGGCCAACCTGCCGGTCGCTAAGGCCTTTCTGTTGGCAATGTTCGCCGGCGCGTTTATCGCCTTCGGCGGCCTGTTCTTTACGGTGTTTTTGAGCGACAGCACGCTGGGCTGGGGTGCCCAGCGCGTCGTGGGCGGCCTGTGCTTTTGCCTGGGCCTGGTGCTGGTGCTGGTGTGCGTATCGCCGCTGGTGCAGAACCTTGCCCGCTGGCT
>CAJMRO010000114.1:0-5151 GCA_905215825.1 uncultured bacterium | reverse complement strand
CAAGGAGCGCCTGCGCCCGGCGACGACCGAGCGCCCGCCGGCCCCGCACGCCGACCTAAGTGAGGCCGAGCGCACCGAGATTGAGCGCCAAGTGGCACCCATCGAAGACCAAAAACTGCGCGAGGCCCTCGAGAATGCCATGAGAGCCAGTGCCGAGTGGGCCAAGGGCGTGCAAAGCAAAAAAGAGCCTTAAATCGCATCTGGTGGCCTTGTAGAGCCAAATACCCTCGTTCCCGAGGGTATTTTTTTACGATAAACTAGTAAGGCTGTACACATTTTCTTGACTGAAGGAGGACGTGTGGCAAACGAAAACGATTACGATGGCGGCGAGATTAAGATTCTCGAAGGTCTCGAGGCCGTTCGTAAGCGCCCGGGCATGTATATCGGCTCGACGAGCGCCAGCGGTCTGCATCACCTGGTGTGGGAGATCGTTGACAACTCCGTCGACGAGGCCATGGCCGGTTTCTGCACCGAGATCCAGGTGACGGTCCACGCCGACAACTCCATCACGGTCGTCGACAACGGGCGCGGCATCCCCGTCGACGAGCACCCTGTTAAAAAGATCCCGACGCTCGAGGTCGTCATGACGATCTTGCACGCCGGCGGTAAGTTCGATAACTCGGCCTATAAGGTCTCGGGCGGCCTGCACGGCGTGGGCATCTCCGTCGTCAACGCACTGTCCAAGCGCGTGGTCGTTCAGGTTCGTCGCGATGGCAACACCTACGAGATGGAGTTCTCGCGCGGCAAGACCGTCAAGAAGATGGAGGTCGTGGGCACCTCGGATTCGACGGGCACCACCGTCACCTTCTGGCCCGACGATGAGATCTTCGAGACCTGCATCTACGATTTCGATACGCTGCATAACCGTCTGCAGGAGACGGCGTTCCTCAATAAGAATCTCAAAATCGTGCTGACCGACGAGCGCGAAGCGACTCCCCACGTGGAGGAGTTTTGCTACGAGGGCGGCATCATCGACTTCGTCAAGTTCCTCAACGAGGGCAAGGACGTTCCCGAGGCCTTTAAGGAGCCCATCTACATCGAGGGCAAATCGGACCCGGACGCGCCTGTGGCCAAGATGGGCGAGGTCGAGGTTTCCCTGCAGTGGAATAGCGGCTACGGCGAGAACGTCATGTCGTTTGCCAACGACATCTACACCCCCGAAGGCGGCATGCACCTTGAGGGCTTCCGTACCGCGCTCACCCGCGTGATCAACGATTACGCGCGCAAGCAGAACCTGCTCAAGGAAAAAGACGCCAACCTGACCGGCGACGATGTGCGCGAGGGCCTTTCGGCCGTTATCTCGGTCAAGCTGCCCGATCCGCAGTTTGAGGGCCAGACCAAGGCAAAGCTCGGCAGCTCCTATATGCGAGCGCTCACGCTCAAGATTGTGACCGACGGTCTTGTCGATTACCTCGAGGAGCATCCCAAGCCCGCTCGCGAGATCGTCAAGAAGGCGCAGCAGGCCTGCAAGGCGCGCAATGCCGCCCGCAAGGCGCGCGAGGCGACCCGCCGCAAGAGCCTGCTCGAGACGGCGTCCCTGCCCGGTAAGCTCGCTGACTGCTCGGTGCGCGATGCCGAGCTGACCGAGCTCTTCATCGTAGAGGGCGACTCGGCAGGCGGTTCGGCCAAGGACGGCCGTCGCCGAGACATCCAGGCGATTCTGCCCCTGCGCGGCAAGATTTTGAACGTCGAACGCGTTGGTGACCATCGCGCGTTCTCGAGTGACACCATTCAGTCGCTGATTACCGCGATCGGCTGCGGCGTCACGACGAGTGCCGGCGACGGCGGCGACTTCGATATCACCAAGGCGCGCTACCACAAGATCATCATCATGACCGATGCAGACGTCGACGGTGCGCATATCCGCATTCTGCTGCTGACGTTCTTCTACAAGTACATGCGTCCGCTGATCGATGCCGGCTACGTCTATGTTGCCTGCCCGCCCATCTTTGGCATTAAGGTGCGCAACAAGATCCACTACGTGTATCCCAACGGCCGCCAGCCCGAAGACGAGATCCTGCGCGACACCATCCAGAGACTGGGCCTGAACCCCGACGATAACGACGAGGACGGCAAGGCCAAGGACGGCAAGATCACCAAAAAGCGCAAGGGCTATACCGTCCAGCGCTACAAGGGCCTGGGCGAGATGGACCCCAAGCAGCTTGCCTCGACGACGATGGACCCCAAGACCCGCATCCTGCAGCGTGTGTCGATCGAGGACGCCGTGGTGGCGGACCGCGCCGTGCGCGAGCTGATGGGTTCCGAGGTCGGCTATCGCCGCGAGTACATTGAAAAACATGCGCATGACGCGCGTTTCCTTGATGCTTAAGAGGAGGTAACGTGGCAGACGATATCAACAATAACGAGGGTATGGGCGAGGCCGGCGACGCCGGCATGCCCGATGATCTGAAGCGCCTGCTTGCCCGTGCTGAGCAGGGCGAGGACGGCGACCCGGACGCCTATAACCCCGATGCCGATGATGATGAGGAAGAAGACGACGCCGAGCTCGAGGAGAGCTTTGGCGAAGTCGCCCGTGGCGCCTCGGCCGGCGAGGATATCAACGGCGGCCAGCTCCAGATTTCGGAGTTCGGTCGCGAGATGAAGCAGTCGTTCATTGAGTATTCGATGTCGGTTATCACAGCGCGCGCCCTGCCGGACGTGCGTGACGGCTTAAAGCCGGTGCACCGCCGCATCCTGTACGCGATGAACGAGAGCGGCATCTACCCCAACCGCCCGCACAAGAAGTCAGCTTGGACGGTCGGCGAAGTTATCGGTAAGTACCACCCGCATGGCGACTCCGCGGTCTATGAGGCCATGGTCCGCCTGGCGCAGTGGTTCTCCATGCGCACGCCGCTCATCGACGGTCACGGCAACTTCGGTAACATCGACGGCGACGGCGCGGCGGCCATGCGTTACACCGAGAGCCGCCTGGCAAAGCCCGCCATGGAACTGTTGCGTGACTTGCAGAAGGATACCGTCGACTGGCAACCCAACTACGACGAATCGCTCGCCGAGCCCGTGGCGCTGCCTGCGCGCTTCCCCAACCTGCTGGTCAACGGCAGCCAGGGCATCGCCGTCGGCATGGCCACCAACATCGCTCCGCATAACCTCACCGAGGCGATCGAGGCCACCTGCTACCTGATCGACAACCCCGACGCCACCGTCGACGAGCTCATGCAGATCATGCCCGGTCCGGACTTCCCCACCGGCGCCATCATCATGGGCAGCGCCGGCATTAAACAGAGCTACGAGACCGGCCGCGGCTCCATTACCGTGCGTGCCAAGGCACATGTGGAGTCCACCAAGACCGGCCGCAGCCGCCTGGTCTTTACCGAGATTCCCTACATGGTCAACAAGGGCACCCTGCAGGAGAAGATCGCCCAACTCGTCAACGATAAGCGCATCGAGGGCATCTCGGATATGCGCGATGAGTCCAACCAGAAGGGCATCCGTCTGGTCATCGAGCTCAAGAAGGGCGTCATTCCTCAGGTCGTGCTCAACAACCTGTATAAGTACACCTCGCTGCAGACGACCTTTGGCGCCAACAACCTGGCGCTCGTCAACGGCGTTCCCAAATGCCTGAGCCTGCGCGAGATGTTGCAGCACTACATCGACCACCAGGTCGACGTCGTCACTCGCCGCACCCGTTTTGACCTTAAGAAGGCCCAGGCCCGCGCGCATATCCTCGAGGGCTACCTGATGGCCCTCGACCATATCGACGAGGTCATCAGCATTATCCGCTCCTCGCAGACCGACTCCGAGGCCAGCAGCCGCTTGATCGAGCGCTTTAGCTTTACGCCCGAGCAGACCACGGCCATCCTCGAGATGAAGCTGCGCCGCCTGACCGGCCTGGAGCGCGACAAAATTCAGGAAGAGCTGGACGGTCTGCGCCGCGCCATCGCCTACTACGAGGACCTGCTGGCGCACGAGGAGAAGATCCTGGGCGTCATCAAGGAAGAGATGCGCGAGATCTCCAAGAAGTTTGGCGACAAGCGCCGCACCGAGATCAGCCAGGTCGAGAAGGACCTGGATGTCGAGGACCTCATCGCCGACGAGGATATGGTCGTGACCATCACCCACACCGGCTATGTCAAGCGCATTCCGGTGGCTGCCTACCGTGCCCAGAAGCGCGGTGGCAAGGGCGTGTCGGGCGTCAACCTCAAAGAGGACGACGTCATCGACGAGATGTTCATCGCGTCCACGCACGAGTACGTGCTGTTCTTTTCGAGCAAGGGCAAGGTCTATCGCCTGAAGGTGCACGAGCTGCCGGTGGGTACGCGCCAGGCGCGCGGTACCGCGATCGTCAACCTGCTGCCTTTCGAGGAGGGCGAGAAGATCGCGAGCGTCATCAGCTGCCGCGAGTTCCCGGCCGACGAGTACCTGATGTTTGCCACCAAGAGCGGCATGGTCAAGAAGACCGTGATGAGCGCATATGACCGCAGCCGTCGCGACGGCCTGATCGCTATCAACCTGCGTGACGACGACGCGCTGCTGAACGTGCGCCGCGTACGCGAGGGCGACAAGATTATCCTGGCCACCACCGCGGGCAAGGCAATCATGTTCTCCGAGGAGCAGGTGCGCGCTACCGGCCGCGATACCAGCGGCGTTCGCGGTATCGGCATGAAGGACGGCGTGAGCGTTCTGGGCATGGAAGTCACTAACGGCAACGGCGATCTGTTTGTCATCACCGAGCGCGGCTACGGCAAGCGCACACCGGTCGCGGACTACCCGGAGCAGAATCGCGGCGGCCAGGGCGTCTACACCATCCAAATGACCGAGCGTAAGGGTAACCTCGCGGCCATGAAGACGGTGGGCCCGCAGCACGAGCTATTCATCGTGACGGAGGGCGCGACGGTCATTCGCGTCAAGACCGACGAGATCAGTCAGACCGGCCGTGCCACCCAGGGCGTCAAGATGATGACCGTCGACGACAACGACCGCATATGCGCCGTGGCCCGCATGACAGCCGCCAAAGAGAAGCCCGAAGGTGAAGCCACGGAAAACGGCTCTGCCCCCGAAGAAACCCCTGTCGATCTAGGCGACGGCAACGACATGCCAGAAGATCTCCTAGACGAGTAAGAGGCCCTAGCTGGTAAAAATTATCAGACCCCATATATCGGCGGTCGGCGCACTGCGCGCCGACCGCTTTTT
>CAJMRO010000113.1:0-5217 GCA_905215825.1 uncultured bacterium | reverse complement strand
TCGCCCCTCTTGTGTCTCTCGAAGTGAGATGGGTGCTAGGGGGGGGCGACTGCCTCGCGATATTTCCCCAGATAAAACCTGCCAAAATAAACCTGTCCCTTATTGGCGGGTCAGTTAACGCAGTGTAGGTTGAGCATATGCGAGCGAGCGGTCTCCGGGTGCGGTAAGGTGACGTGAAACAAGCGGGCGCTGACCTTTTGGTCGCGCCCGTGAAGTTGAACGTCAGATTGCCGTGTCCGGAGCCCGCGCAGCGCCGAGCAGTTACGCCGTTTGTAAAACGGCGTAACCTAAAGGTTCATGTTGCCGTGAATGTAGGGGGTGACCTCGGGGGAGATATGGCCGCAGCCCAGCTCGCGCAGCGCGGACTCGATGGCGGCGGGCAGCAGGGTCTTGCCCTTGTCGTCGACAGCGGCACCGCCGAGGGTGGCAATCTTGGCGACATCTGCGGGTGCGGCCTCGATATGCATGCGGCCGCCGACCAAGCGCGCGCGTACCTGTGCCAGATCAAGATCGTGCAGGTAATCCTCGCAGGCGCGAATCAGGGAGACCTTCTCGCGCGTAAGCTTCTCGCCCGTGGGAACGCGCGTGGCAAGACAGGCTCCCGCCGGCAGGTTCCAAACGGGGTAGCCCCATGCACGCAGCAGCTCGCGCTCTTCGTCCTTGGTAAAGCCGACCTCCATAAGGGGTGAGCGTACGCCGAGCTCTTCTGCCGCATGCATGCCGGGGCGGTAGTCACCGCGATCGCTTGCATTGCTGCCATCGATGACGGTGGGAAAGCCGAGCGACTTGGCGTGGTTGACGATGGCGGTAAAGCCGGCGTGCTTGCAGTGGTAGCAGCGATTGGCATCGTTGCAGGCTACTTGGGGGAGCTGCAGCTGATCAACCGAAAGATTGAGCACGGGGAGCTTAAAATGCGGCCCCTCATTGGCCTGCCCATCAACGGACTGCTCAAACGAAGCCTGCTCGGGCGTGCCGATGAGCGGCGTGGTGAGATGGACGAGGAGGGTATTGGTAGGCATGACGCGGGCGCATACGGCGGCCAAAAAGCTGCTGTCAACGCCGCCGGAAAACCCGATAGCCACGCGCCTGTATGCCAAAAGCAGCTGTTCGAGCGCCGATAGCTTGTCTTGAAGCTCCTCTGCGGGTGCCGTGGTGTCTAAAATCATGAAACGATCCTTATCGTTGAGTACTCGATCGAAAACTATAATCCTAATGCGTTACTTGCCATAAGACTTCTATCTGTGTAACGAAAGTGCAATATGGCATATACGTTATATACAAGTTGCCAAATGCGGTAGAGTTGCAGCAACGCGACAGCGAGAGTCGATGGGGGACCGATATGATCAAGGCTGTTATTTTTGACATGGATGGAACGCTGGTCGATACCGAGCGTTTGGGGATTAAGGCCTGGAAGGCAGGCGCCGCTGAGCTGGGGCTCGCGATTGATGAAGCGCTGATCCATCAGTTTATCGGCCGCACGCTGCCCGATGTTATGGACATCCTTGATAAGCATTATGGCAGCCACGAAACCACCGAGGCGATCTATCGTCGCCACAAGGAGATTCGCGACGAGATGGTCAAGACCGAACTGGAACTTAAGGCCGGTGCCGCCGAGTGCCTAGACGAGCTGCTGGCTGCGGGCTATCACGTGGGTCTAGCGACGTCGTCGCGCCTCGTTACGGCCGAGCGCAACCTTAAGATGGTCGGTCTTTTTGACAAGTTTGAAACGGTAACGTGTGGCGAGGACGTCGTGCACGGCAAGCCCGACCCCGAGATGTATCTGCTCGCCTGCGAGCGCGCGGGCTTTGCTCCCGAGGAATGTGCCGTGGTCGAGGATTCGCGCAACGGCTGCGTCTCGGGCATCACGGCCGGATGCCATGTCTTCGCCGTCCCCGATATCGTGCCGCTGCCGCAGGACGTGGTGGATGGCTGCGAGGCCGTGCTCGATACGCTGTTCGATCTGGCGGCGGCGGTCAAGGCCGTGCGCTAGACAATTGCGGTGTTGAAACGAGCAATTGCCCACGTTTGCGCTCAAGCAAAAGGGGTCCGGCAATGGTCGGGCCCCTTTTGCTTGAGCGGCGACTTAGCATACTTGCGGGTGTGCTATAGATACGCACCGAGGTTGATGGCCGTGGCGTCGGTCTGGCTGCTTGCCTGGGTGCTGGCGCGTTCCAGCAGGAACGGCCGCACGAGTTCTTGGCGGTTGATGTCCTCGATGGCCGTGACCGCGGTGACGGTGCGCGCGGCAGAGCTGACGTGGATATGCTTGGTCTTTGTCGGGACCTTGTTCTCGATTTGCTCCATGAGCAATTGAACGCCCTTGCGGCCAATCTCGTAGCCCGGGGGCGCTACCGTAGTGAGCGGGACCGATCCGCTCCAAGCGAGTGGGTTGCCATCGCAACCTGCTACGCGTACTTGCCCGGGGACGGCGATGCCTTTGTCGACCAGCGCCGAGATGACGCCCGAGGCCAGCACGTCGGTCAGACCGACGACAAAATCGGGGCGTTCGTCGGCGGGGCGCGCGGCGATTTGGGCGCCGATGCCGTAGCCGTCGGCGGCGGTATTCCATTCGCCGGCGTCGATGACTTCGATCTTGATATCGGGGTGCAGGGCGAGCGCCTTATGAATGCCAAGGACGCGCAGGGTGAGTTGCATAAATGCTGCTCTACCCACAACGGTGATATGGCGTGCGCCGCGGGCGATGGCAAGTTCGGCAATGATGCGACCCTGGGCCTCGTTGTCGGCCGCTACGTAGTAGCCGGGCTCGGAGCAATGGATGTCCAGATGGACGATCGGCACGGGCATTTTAGTCATGGCCGGATGCCAGTCGGGGGACGCCATGGGCTGAACCATGACGCCGGACATCTGCGTGCCCATAAAATAGCGCAGGTAATGGTCCTCGAGAATGTCGTCGTTATCGGCGTTGGCGATGAGCAAGTCGTAGCCGTGCTTGCGGGCCTCGTTGTGGGCGCCGCTGGCGATTTGGAGCGAAAAGCCGTGATCGAGACGGGGGAGCACCAGGCCAAAGGACTTGGTGGCGCCGCCCGCGAGCTGACGGGCGCTTTGGTTGGGCAGGTAGCCAAGGCGATTGATGGTCTCGTTGATGAGCTTGAGGGTCTCGGGGCGCAGCTTTTCGGGGTGGTTGAGCGCGTTGGAAACCGTGCCCAGCGAAACCCCGGCCTCGCGCGCGACGTCGCTGATTTTTACCTTTGCCATAGCGGCCCCTTTGATGCGTTTCAAGTACAAGCCAGATTGTAGCATCCTAAACCTACCAAAAAGGGACAGGTTTATTTTGGCAGGTTTATCTGGGGAAACGCCGTTGCCAGCGCGACCACCACGAAGGGGGCAGGTACCTTTGTGGTGGTTTGGACCGGCTGGACGTGTGTGCATCGGGTGGTATCTAAGTTGAGATACCACTTCTGGTATATCAGCTTGCGTTTGCGTGAGTACAATACTCGAACGTTATGCGTCTCAGCGCCCCCTGTGCGTGGACGTTTTGCAGTCAAGCGGACGAAGGGATTTATCCTATGTGCGGAATTGTCGGCTACACCGGCTCTGATATTGCAAAGAACATCCTGGTCACGGGCCTCAAGCGTATGGAGTATCGCGGCTATGACTCCTCGGGCGTCGCGCTCGAGGTGGGCGAGGGCGCCGCGGCGCACCTCGACGTCATCCGCCGCGTGGGCAAGGTCGCGGGCCTGGAGAGCGAGCTTTCCAACATCGACAGCGACGCTACCTGCGGTATCGGCCACACCCGTTGGGCCACCCACGGCAAGCCCTCTGTCGTTAACGCTCACCCCCACACCAGCTGCGACGGTCGTATCGCCATCGTCCACAACGGCATCATCGAGAACTTCGCCGAGCTGCGCGAAGAGCTGGAGGGTCGCGGCCACCACTTTAAGAGCGAGACCGATACCGAGGTCTTCGCGCATCTGATCGAAGAGGCTTATGCCGAGACGCACGACCTGATGGCCTCCGTGCGCGAGGCGTGCACCCACGTGGTCGGTGCCTATGGTCTGGCCGCCGTGTGCGCTGACGAGCCCGGCGTGATCGCCGTGGCCCGCAAGGATTCCCCGATCGTAGTCGGCGTGGGCGAAACCGGCGCCTATGTCGCCTCCGATGTCATCGCGCTCATCGACGCCACCCGCGATGTCGTGGTGCTCGAGGACGGTCAGTTTGCCAAGCTCACGCCCGCAGGCGTCGAGTACACCGACGAGGCCGGCAACGTTATCGAGCCCAAGGTCACCCACATCGACTGGGACCTGGACATGGCCGAAAAGGGCGGTTATCCCGACTTTATGCTCAAGGAAATCCACGAGCAGCCGCGCGTCGTGCGTGACACGCTGGTCGGTCGTATGACGCCGGCCGGCGAGCTCGACATCGACGAGCTGGGCCTTTCGCTCGAGGAACTCAACGACATCGACCGCGTCTACGTGATCGCTTGCGGAACCAGCTATCACGCTGGCCTCATTGCCAAGAATCTCATTGAGGGCTGGGCTCGCATCCCCACCGAGGTGGAGGCGGCCAGCGAGTTCCGTTATCGCAACCCCATCATTACGCCGACGACGCTTGTCGTTGCCGTGTCCCAGTCGGGCGAGACGGCCGATACCCTTGCCGCCATTCGCGACGCGCGCATCAAGGGCGCCAAGGTCTTTGGCATCACCAATGTGGTGGGCAGCCCCGTGGCGCGTGAGAGCGACGGCGTCATCTACACCAAGGCCAACAAGGAGATTGCGGTCGCCTCGACCAAGAGCTTCATCGGCCAGGTCGTGAGCCTTACGCTTTTGGCCCTGCTGCTGGCGCAGGTCAAGTACCGCTTGACCACTAAGCAGGCGCGCATGCTGTTCCGCGAGCTTTCCGATACGGCCGAGCAGATCCAGTGGATTTTGGATACCCAGACCGAGGCTGTGCATGAGGCCGCCCTGCTGTGCAAGGACGCGCAGTCGGCGCTGTTCGTGGGCCGTGGCATGGGTGCCGCTATTTCCTACGAGGGCGCGCTCAAGCTCAAAGAGGTCAGCTACCTGCACGCCGAGGCCTACGCCGCCGGCGAGATGAAGCACGGCCCCATTGCCCTGATCGACCCGGGCTTCCCCGTCATCGCTGTGGCCACCAAGAGTGCCACCTACGACAAGACCGTGTCGAACCTTATGGAGTGCAAGGCGCGCGGCGCCAAGGTCATCGTCGTTGCTACCGAGGGCGACGAGGAAATCAACAAGA